>DEBI01000108.1 GCA_002348465.1 Gemmatimonadales bacterium UBA2960
TGGATGCGACGTCTGGCTAAGGCAGGCGGTGAAGCACGCGAACTTGTGCAGCGTGCAGTCGATTGGATGTTTCCGATGACAATCGAATGGTTTGGTTTGCCGGATGACATGAAGCGACACTCGGGGCAGCTCGATTTCAAACTGAAGGGTCTGACAAACGATCAGCTGCGTCAGGTTTGGATGGCCTCCACGGTTCCGCTCTGTGAAGAGCTAGGGTTGGACGCTCCTGCGCACTGGGATGAGGACAAAAGCCAGTATGTGCTCGATTACCCGTTTCCCTGCCAGTATGATGCAGTAGAGAAGCACTGGGCTTTTGATGAGGGAGAAATCTCTTGGGATGCCGTGTTCGAGAGGTGGAAGAAACGAGGCCCGATGAATGAGATTTACGTCGAGTCTGTCCAGCGGTCTCGCTTGGATGTCCAGCATTGGCTGGCTGCCTAAGCATGTCGTCTCATCTTCCGACGCTTGAGCGAGGGAGGTACGCGAGCCTTCCGACCCTCGTGAGTGCGCATATGAGCGGAGGTCGTGACCTATGGTCCGCTCCTCTCGGAGAGGTCCCAGGCGATAAGGTTGAAGTGATCTGGGAAGTACTTCAGGAAGTCTTAGATCCAGAGATTCCGATAAGCCTTCCTGAGTTGGGGTTGATTTATGATGTCGCCTACGAAGAGGGAGTCGCCCGGATCGATTTAACCTTCACGGCAACAGCATGCCCATGTATGGACTTTATCCGAGAGGATATCACTGATCGCCTCCTCTCCGAACACTGGATCGATAGGGTTGAGCTGGTTGAGGTTTGGGATCCACCATGGACGAGTGATCGGATTACGATGGAAGGTCGGGAGAAGTTGAAAAAAATGGGCGTTAGTGCCTAATCGAGAGGGGAATGAGAGAGTTCGTTTACGACGTTTTTACCCGTAAAGAGCGAGGTGATCGCCTCCAACATGTTGGCTATGTCGACGCCTTCGATGACGAGACTGCCAAGGTCTACGCGTGGACTACATACAGCGAGGAAAAGTGGTTTGAGATGTGTGTGGTGAAACGTGTCAACGTACTTCCAGTCAATCGTACTGATGGTCTTTTTGTCGAAGCCCAAGAATCATCCCATGACTGACGCGCTTGATGTATCCACGCTGAACGACGACCAGCGGGATGCCCTGGTAAGGCTGATGGTGACACTCGCTGACTCCAAGCGGCTTATGGGGATTCGTTATTCGGATTGGACTCTTGGTGCCCCGTCAATCGAAACCGGTGTATCGATGGCTTCGATGACTCAGGATGAATGGGGACATGCGCGCTTGCTCTATGCGATGCTGAAGACGCTTGATATTGATCCTGCTCCGTTTGAATACGAGAGGAGTGGTGACAGGTTCGCTTCTCTGTCGGCGCTTGATAACGAGCCGTCGGATTGGGCAGCTGTCGTGGCTCTGATGGTTTTAGCTGATGGAGCGCTTTCGACTATGCTTCGGTCTTTCGCCCAAGGGACATTGGAGCAGGCCCGACGTCGGGTGCCGAAGATGCTCGCTGAAGAGCAATACCATATGAGCATGGGTTTCGCTTGGTATCGACGATTGGCGGACAGCGGGGGTGAGTCCCGACGTCTCCTGGCCGTGGCGACGGAGGATATGCTTCCTGGACTGGTCGCTTGGGTCGGGGCGGATGATGCGGCTGCCCGCAATATGGTGGCTATTGGGGTTCTAGATTCTGCGGAAGACCGACTCGCACTATATCGTGATGAGGTAAGGGAGGTCGTCGCCCTGGTAGGTGTGGACATTGATACCGTGCTTGGAACAAGTGTGTGGGACGAAGTGCGTGGCCGCGCGGTGGGGCGACCTGATGAGGAAGCCTGTGAAAGAGCGAGAGGCGATCGGAATCGCGCTCTTCTGGTTGAGTAGTACGATGCCGCCGCACCGACCATTTGCAGGAAGATTGAGCAGCAAGGAAGTTCAAAAGTCTTCCTTTAATCCTAAAGAGCGCCGTGAAGAGTCGCCCGATGTGTTGCCTGCTACGCCACCTTGTCCGTTTTGTGAACAAACGCAAACCGAGATCATGAATGCCTTCGGATCCCACGCGTCCGTTAGCAGTTTTTGGTGTCGCTCGTGCCGGAGCCCGTTCGAACTGATGAGATGGAGAAGAGATGGCTGATGCGGACTGGGCGCAGACTATCTCGTGACAATCAGTCCCTGATCAACTCTACGTCTTCTAGGAAGTCTTTCAGGGGCTTGGCAACAGCTACTGCTCTCTCCTGAATCGCAGCCGCGGTCCTATCGCGAACTGCACCGTCCAGCATGTGGCGCGCAACGGCTTGACCCAACTTGTTTCCGGGTTGGTCTGCAGCTTGGTGGTACTCGGCATATCGAGCGCTTACATGTTGCTCAAAGAGGGGAAGCTGTGACTCTTGCGTTCCGTTTCTCACCATGTCTTCGAAAACGGCCCCGTGAAGAGCGTCTAGCCCTTCTCGGATCCGCGCTTCGGGTGTACGCCCGAGGAAGGCCATTTGAACGCCTCGGGTGTGCGCCCACATGAAGAAGATGAGGGCCTCTTCAGATGTGCGGCCGTTGGTACAATCGTCGCCATAAAGTGTACTGATGTCCGCTAGAGGAGTTTCAACATCTTCTTGGGAAATAAAATCGGTAAAGCTCTCCCAAACGAGTCGGGCGAGGCTGTCACCGAGTTCGTAGGGTGTCATGGTCTGAGGCGCACGGAATTGACGCGGCTCGTCGGTGAGTGTTGTGTTCACCGTGATCATCCTTCATAGCATATGTTTCGTAGGACCCTCAATTCGGACCTTGGAAGCCAAAGTGTCAAGGATGAATATTACCGCTAGCCACTTCGTAATGAAAATGTTTGACTGGGTCAGTCCCTCTAGGTCACCGAGAACCCTTGTCCGGGTTGGTATTCTGGCGGGTTTTGGGTTGATGTCGGGATGCTCAGCCTCAGAGCCCGTTCTTCCGCGACCGCGACCAATCGTCAACTATCAAGGTGCTCGGATTCGTGCGGACTATGAGGAGATGAAGAGCGTAAATGAGTGGGTGACTCGCGAGCAGGAAAATATCGTCAATGACCCGTCTTTCTGGGTCGTATCGAACGCGACGCTAGGAGAGACCTTGCCATGGGAGGGTATGCGCCTCGCGCCGGACAGCGTGATCATCAATGTGCCGTTGGGGGGCAGGGATGGTCAGCTAGCGTACCAGATATATGGGCACCTGCATTTGATGGTGCAGATGGGCCGTCAAGGCGAATGGCTACCCGAAGCGCCGGACGCTAGGGGCTATGACTTGGAGAGGGCTATAGTTGATCGGGTCGCGAACGTGTGGATCCTAGGCCGGACTGTGTTCGACACCCAGCCGTTCGCACCCTTAGACGAACTCGCGTACGCAAAGCATTTCGACTTCCTAGATGCCTTCATCTTTACAGCCCGCCCCGACCTCTATGGCTCTGAACGCGCGCAGTGGGTTAGCGAAAACCCTGAGCGGGCCGGCGAATATAGAGAATGGTTTACGGAGACCTTCAATCGTGAGCCGCCGGGAGTTAGGGCCAAAGACTAGATCTCGCTGGATGTTAAGCCGAAACGACTTCCCACTGGAGTCCGATTGGTCCGGTCTCATCCAACTCTTCCACCTGAATATCTATTCGCCCCGAACGCGCTAGCCGGTCATTGCTGGGCTTACCACCAAATACAGCGAAGTTGAGCACACGAAAGCGACATGTCACACCCTCCGGGGAGGTTGCACACATTTCTGATCCCTTCAGTGATTTTACGGGGGGTGCTTCACCCGACTGCACTCGAAGGCGTAGAATACGGCCTCTGTGAGGCGCATCCATCGCATCGAGAACTCGGTACGAGACATCGCCACCAATAATGGTTTTAGCTGACATGGCAGAAAGATTACTGGTATGACGTCGTCGACGGAAGACGCGCCGGAGAACGAGTTGCAACTATCCAGTGCGCGGATGATGGAGTTGGCCGAGCTGGCTTCACGTCTGATAGTGGAGCGCTTAGATCGACTCCCTAATGAGCCAGCTTGGCGCGGTGGCAATCGTGCCGAACTCGAGGCCATAATGCGTGAAGATCCTCCTGAAGAAGGCAGACCGCCTGAGCAGGTGCTTGAACGAGCCGCGCGCGAGATACTTCCCGTGGCGGGCCGTGTCGATCATCCCCGGTTTTTCGCCTTTGTGCCTTCGTCTCCGACTTGGCCGAGCGTACTCGCGGACTACATGGCGGCGGGCCATAACGTGTTCCAAGGGACATGGCTTGGAGCATCAGGGCCGAGTCAACTTGAGGTAGTTGTGATCGACTGGTTTCGTGACTGGATAGGGTATCCGGCCACCGCGGGTGGCCTCTTCACCAGTGGGGGCTCTGCAGCGAGCCTGGACGCATTCGTTGCGGCCCGAGAAGCATCTGGGGCGCCGGACTGCGCTTCCGTTTATATGTCCGACCAGAGTCACACTGCGTTGAGTCGTGCGGCAACAATTGTTGGAGTTCGGCCAGAACATGTTCGGAAGGTCCCTAGTGACAGCCGTTTTCGCCTTGATATGAATGCATTACGCAGCATGATTACCAAGGATAGAAAAGATGGACTTTCTCCAATTGCCATCTGTGCCAACGCCGGAGCAACGAATACGGGTGCCGTAGATCCGCTGGCTGCTATCGCCGACCTTTGTGAGGCAGAGAATATCTGGTTCCACGTGGATGCCGCGTACGGTGGTTTTGCCATTCTGGACGAAGGAGTCAGAAGGCTCTTCGAGGGGATCGAGAGGGCCGATTCTATCGCAATGGATGCGCACAAGTGGCTTTTCCAGCCATTCGAAACCGGATGCTTGATGGTCAAGGACGTCAGGAGGCTTGAGTCGGCCTTCTCTGTTCGCCCAGAATATTTGCAGGATACGGAATGGGGCAGGGACCACCCGAACTTTGGTGACAGAGGCCTTCAGCTCAGTCGGTCGTTCCGGGCTCTTAAGGTTTGGATGTCAATTCAGACTTTTGGAATGAAGGCTTTTCGGTCAGCGGTCAGTCGAGGAATTGGATTGGCTGCGAAGGCGGAGGAGTGGATACGTGCCTCGGAGACACTTGAGATCGCTAACCCAGCGTCGCTGAGTGTTGTTTGTTTCCGATTTAACCCTAAGGGAAAAAATCTCTCGAGTCGGGAACTGGAGGCGCTTAACGAACGGATTCAAGAGCGGGTGATAAAAACAGGTACCGCGATGATGTCATCCACTCGTCTCCGTGGGGAGTACTCACTGAGGCTGTGCATCGTTAATTATACCACCACCTGGGACGACGTTTGTTCTACGCTTGAGGCTATTGAGAGGTTCGGCTTGGATGCGTTGTCTGATGGCTGAAAAATCAGACGCACGTGACCGACACATGAAGGCAAGAAGATACGGAGTGGTATCCGTGTTGAGCTTCTTTGGTGTGCTGTTCTGGTTGGGGTGGATAGAAGATTATCCCGCGGCTGACGTAGTGCTGATGGCTGTGATTTTAGCAGCCTTGCCCGGCCTCTCTATGGTTCAAGTCCCGCTAGTAAGTGGTGTGCCAATAGATCGCATGCAGGCCTATTGGAGTTCTACGGTCACCCTTTGGGTTCTCGGTCTGAGTTGTTGGTTGGTCGGCACCAGGAGTGGAGACATTTCCGCTGTTGGGATTGTGTCTCTGTCACCTAGTGCGGTGCTGGGATGGTCGGCAACCTTAACGATCGCGGGCCTCGGCATCATACTAGGATTTCGCTGGCTGGGCGGCCGATTTAGGATCGCTGAGACTCCTCTCTTAAAGAGCCTTTTGCCCAAGACTCGGAGGGAACGGTCCGTTTTCGGGGTCTTGTCCCTTGCGGCTGGAACATGCGAAGAGTTGGCTTACCGGGGATACGTGATTCCGATGCTGATTCCGATCTTGGGGATGGGTAGTGCAGTGGTAATATCGTCACTCGTCTTTGGTTTGATGCACGGCTACCAAGGCTGGCTCGGCATTCTCCGAACGACCTTGATGGGAGCAGTTTTAGCTTGGGGCTTTATTTCTTCGGGGAGCCTCATTCCGGCGATGATAGCACACATTATGATCGATCTGATTGCTGGAATTCTTATTGGTGATTGGCTCCTGTCGCCCGAACCTGAATTCGGGGTAGATTCGGAAGAATCTCCCTCCGTTTAACGCTCTGATCCCGGGAACGCATGGAAGTTGACCTAGCACTGCTCGCTGATGCCGCAACGATAGACGGGTCAGGAAAGCTCAACATACTAGGGATCTTTGATCGTCTAGGGACGGGGGCATTTCCAACGCGGCATCCTCGGATGGCGCTTGTGCTCCGCTTTTCTGCCGGGGTGCATGAGGTGGGAAAGCACGAGATTGAGATAGTGCTCAAGGCACCCGATGGGGGTGAGGTGGTGCGGATTGATGGTGAGATGAACCTGGCAGCAGGGCCCGGTCAGGTATCCAGCGGAGTGCTTGTTCCGCATGTGCTTAATTTGGATGGACTAGTTTTCCCTGTGCCTGGCCCTTACGCCTTTGACGTAAGTGTGGATGGTAAGCACCATGTGCTGATCCCACTTACCGTAGACGGACCGACAAAGACGGCGCAGGCATAATGAACACTGTATGCAGAAATCTCAAAACGACTCCCACGGTAAGAAGAGACCGAGACATATTCCGGAGGTCCGGATGATTCTACACCTGAACTTCGAGGAGTTGACCTCTCTTAGGGTGGGCGTCGAAAGTGTTCTGGAGTCTGCCGAGATGGTTGGCATACCGGGGAGCGCCTTGAACGAAGAGCTACTTAGTGTAGAGGCGCTGCACTCACGGCTCTCCGGCGACCTTTCTTTGGAGACCTTAGAAGATCTCGCTATGGTCAAAGCCGCAGTAAGTACGATCGTTGCGAGGCTCCGCGTCAATATGGAAACGCGTGTACTGAGTGCTTATCCCGCGGATACGGAAGCAGTAGAAGCTTACTTTGACTATGCGCACTGCCTTGCCGTAGCTCATCGAATCAAGATGAAAGAGGCTGAAATGGAGGGAATGATTGAGCTTGTGACTGCCTCGCCGGTAACCCCCGAGGCAGCCAAAACGTTTGACTTCCCGGACTGAAGAGATGGGAGCGGCAGATCGACTTTCAGCGCTTGAACGCATGGTCTCTGATCGTCCGGATGACTTGCGGCTGAGGTTTGGACTGGCTCTAGAGTATTTGAACGTTGGTCGAACCGAGGACGCGGTGAGTGAGCTTAGGCTCTATTTGAATCGGACGGATGATGAGGGTAATGGGTGGGGCCGCTTGGGTTCAGCGTTGCTGGAACTCGGGCGCGACTCCGAAGCTCGCGAGGCCTATGAGAAAGGGATCGCTTCGGCACTCCGACACGGTCATCCGACGATGGCTGACGAGTTCACCGCTCTGCTGCAAGACATCTAACTGAGAGGCGGAGGGAGTGCTCAGCCCGCTAGTAGCAGTACGTGGATTCCCGTTGGCAACCGCGATTTAGGAGAGCTTTCAAAGGGCGACCCAACAGCGGGAACAGACAAGTTTTACTGAGTGCGATTGGGAAGCCTGTGACGACCGGGTTGCGGCTCCTTCTAATTTCATAGAGTCTAGGGTCGCGGCGTGGATGTTTCGCCCGAGAGCTCTCGCGCCCGTCCAATGCGCGGCTCAAGCCGCGCTCCCTTTTACCCGGTTTGGAGTAGGAATGGCCACGGCCTACACACGGGAGCGAATTTTGGCACGCAGTCTCGAAGCTGAGATGCGTGAATCGTTCCTTGATTATTCAATGTCCGTCATTGTGCAGCGCGCTTTGCCGGATGTCCGCGATGGACTAAAGCCAGTGCATAGGCGAATCCTATACGCCATGCATGAAATGGGGCTAACCCCCGATCGTCCGTACAAGAAGAGTGCGGCAGTTGTGGGTGACGTTCTAGGCAAGTTCCATCCTCATGGCGACAGCGCCGTCTATGACGCCCTAGTGCGGATGGTTCAGGAGTTTTCCTTGCGGAATCCTCTCGTTGATGGGCAGGGGAATTTCGGCTCCATAGACGGTGATCCAGCGGCGGCCTACCGGTACACGGAGGCCCGGTTATCGTCGATTTCCTTGGAACTGCTCGACGAGATTGAGAAGGAAACCGTTGACTTTCAGCCAAATTTCGATGACCAGAGGGAGGAGCCGTCCGTTCTCCCGAGTCGCTTTCCGAATCTTCTGGTAAACGGTTCTTCTGGGATCGCTGTTGGGATGAGCACGAATGTGCCGCCACATAATTTACCTGAGATCGCGGCAGGCGTCCGGCAACTGGTGGTGGACCCTGATTGCTCGGTCGAAGACTTGATGCGGCACATTCCTGGGCCGGATTTCCCGACCGCCGGATTCGTAGTGGGGCGTGAGGGCATCGAGAAGATGTATAGGGAAGGGCGAGGCCGGATTGTAATGAGAGCTCGGGTTGCGAAGGAGGCGCTGAGGGGTGGAAAGGAGCAGCTCGTGGTCACGGAGCTTCCGTATGCTGTGAACAAGACGAAGGTTATTCAGCAGATCGCCGGGCTCGCGAAAAAGGG
>DEBI01000021.1 GCA_002348465.1 Gemmatimonadales bacterium UBA2960
GCATATGCTACTGATGGGACGCGTTCTGTGGTCCAGGTTGAGACTTTGGCGACCGACGATTCAAGGGGCCCGGCTCTTGCACCTGGCTCGGTTGTGGTTGTTTCGGGCGGCGCCCGAGGGGTAACGGCGAGCTCGGTGGCCAAGTTAGCCGAGAAGTGGAAGGTGAAGCTGGCTCTTCTGGGGCGTTCCAAACTAGCTGAGTGGCCGGAAGGCGTGCCGCTAACCACTGACCCGACCCAGATCACGGGTGCCCTGGCTTCTTCGGCTAAGGCGCTTGGTGAGCAGGTCGACTTCTCTGCTATCCAGAAACAAGCTCGGTCGCTTGCGGGAAGCGCTGAAGTTCGGATGTCGCTCGCTGAGCTAGATGCTCGAGGTATAGAGGCAATATACCTGAGTGCAGACGTAACCAGCCTCGAACAAGTGGAGGTCGCTCTTGATCAGATCCGTGAGACTTGGGGCTCTGTAGACGGCATCGTACATGGGGCTGGAGTGCTGAGAGATAAGTCGATAGCAGATATGACGCCGGATCGTGTGGCTGAGGTTTTTGGTCCGAAGGTAGGAGGGCTCGCAGTCCTTCTCGAAGCGACAAAGGACGACCCGATTCAGTTGATAGCGCTCTTTTCTTCGATAGCAGCTCGAGCGGGTAATGCGGGCCAGGTTGCGTACGCCGCCGCAAACGAGGTCCTGAATAAGGTTGCAGCCAGTGAAGCGGCCCGACGCGGGGACCGGTGTCGTGTTCGCTCGTACAATTGGGGCCCTTGGGCTGGCGGAATGGTAGATGAAGCGTTGGCAGCGCACTTCGAAAGACAGGGGATAGCGCTACTCGGCGTAGATGCTGGGGCGCAATTCTTTGTTGAAGAGCTAGGGTTAACAGGCGCGGGTGTAGAGCGGGTCGTGCTTGCGGCTCCCTCATTTCCAGCTACTAGGCAGAGCTTCACTCTAGGTGACGGCGAGGGTGATAAGAAAGGGATTGGGTCTTCGGACGTTGCTGGCTTAGCACTGCGGCTCGGTGAAGCGCTCAGGCCTGTCGGAACAATGCGGGCATACCTGGAAGACTTTGTTATAACTCTGCCCGGGCAAGAGATGGCGGCTGGAGCACATTCGGTAGATGTGGAGCCGATCGTAGCTGCGATTCCGAGCTACCGACTCGTATTCCGTGACAATGATGGGACCGTGCACCACGAAACCATTGTCCGCTATTCTGAGAACGGTGCAGGCTCTCCGCCTCAAGTACCATCAGGCGGACTTGAGCCGTGGCCTCTCGAGGTAGGGACGGCCTACGACACTGTGCTCGGAACCGCTACCGACCGACGCGCGATCTTGAACCTGGAGGGTCTCTCAGAGGAAGGTGGGATGGCTTTGCTGCGGAGTGCGGCAAGCCTAGGATGGCCGATGAAGGACTTCGTGAAGGGATTCGACCCTGCAGCGTTCGAGGGCCTTTTACAGCTCGCTGAGTTGTGGACCCATCAGAAGGCGGGGGCTATGCAGCGGCTTGCAGGTATGGGCCAGATGGTTGTCCACAGCCTAGAAACCATCCCGGAGCGAATGCGCTCGGCCTTCCGTGCACGGAAAACGGAAAGGGGAACCCTCTTCGATTTCATTATCGCGACTGAGGAAGGCGATTTGGTTGCCGAACTGCGTGAGGTGCAGTTCGACGCTCCCGGCGCCTGATCAGATCCTAACATGAGTGGCAGCTTCGAGCCCATCGCCATCGTCGGACGCGCATGCGTGCTTCCCGGCGCCTTGAGTCCAGAGGCACTATTCGATGCTGTCCGAAGCGCGAGGGTGATGATCGACGAGGCTCCCGAGGGGTCCTGGGGGCTAGATTCTCGTCGCCTCCTGCATGAGCAATCCCCGGGAGCGTCACGCGAATACGTAGTGAGTAACCGTGGTGGCTATGTCACGGGCTTCGATGAACTCTTCGATGAGAGCTACTTTGCGGATCGCATCGAGGACCTAGAGCGACTTGATGACTTAACCCGATGGTTACTTCACTGCAGTAGGGTCGCGTTGTCCGAGGCGGGTGCAGAAAGTGTCCCGGCTGGTACGGGATTAATTGTCGGCAACCTTTCGTATCCTACGGTTGAACATACCCGCTTCGTTCAGGATCATTGGTTAGAGAAAGGCCCAAACGCTCCAATTAGCGGGAGGGTAGGCAGTGCTTCTGACCCCAGAAATCGGTTTTCGTCTGGTGGTCCGGTGCATATCGCAGCTCATGCACTTGGCCTCGACGGCGATGTGTTCGCTTTGGATGCAGCCTGTGCTTCTTCGCTTTATGCGATCGAGATTGCCTGTCGGCGGTTACAGGACCGGGAGTCGGATCTCATGCTCGCGGGTGGTGTTGCGAAGGCTGATCCGCTCTTTATTCATCTTGGCTTCACCGCACTTCAGGCACTGAGTCCTACCGGCCAATCCAGGCCACTACATAAGGGTGCGGACGGACTTCTGCCCGCCGAGGGCGCCGGCTTAGTTGCTCTCAAACGCCTATCCGATGCACAAGCTGATGGCGACCGAATTTTTGGTGTAATAAGGGGGGTTGGCTTATCGAACGACGGCCGACAAAGCGGGTTCTTGGCGCCGGCGATGGATGGCCAGGTCCGTGCAATGAAGGCGGCGTATGAAGCGGCAGGATTGGAGCCCCGGGATATAGACTTCATCGAGTGTCATGCTACGGGCACACCACGCGGTGACACAGTCGAACTAGAATCGCTAGCTAAGGTGTGGGCGGATGCTCCAAAGCCGGTCATTGGCTCTCTAAAGGGAAATATCGGACATCCTATCACAGCGTCGGGTGTTGCCAGCCTTCTGAAGGTCTTGAGCTCCTTCGAAGAGAAGGTGCTGCCGCCGACACCTTGTGACGATCCGCTAGACGCAATCGACGCCCATGGCTTCCGACTCCTTGCGGAGGAGGAGGCTTGGGAGAGCAACGGCCCTCGTCGGGCTGCGATCTCGAACTTTGGATTTGGCGGTAACAATGCGCATTTGATTGCGGAGGAGTGGGTCGCTCCCAGAGGTTCTGAGGACAGGGACTTGGTGATCCGTGAATACCCGCAACCAGCACGAGGTCGTGAGCCAATCGCGATTGCCGGAGTCGGAGTCATTGCTGGTGAGACCGCGGGACTACCGGGATTTGTGCGGCGACTGCTAGCTGCAAGAGATGCGACGGGCACGAAATCGTCCGAGGTCGTTCTTCCGATGAAGAATCTTGGATTTCCACCGAACGACCTTCAAGAAAGCCTGGCTCAGCAGACCTCCATACTGGCTGTAGTGGAAGAGGCTCTGAGGCAGGTCGGGGGACTGAATCCAGATCGGACCGGTGTTTACATAGGGATGTGTGTTGATCCGCAAGCGGCTCGGCATGGGCTTCGGGTTAGACTGCATGAGATTCTGTCCGACGATGTAGATGTGGCTGGCTGGCGCCAGGTCAATACTCGCTCAGCCCGTCATCTTACGGCAGCGGGGGTGATAGGATGTATGCCTAACATTCCAGCAAACCGCGTCCATGCTCAGCAGGATTGGCGGGCACCCGGATTCACAGTTGCGTCCGAAGAACTCTCTGGTGTTGATGCCTT
>DEBI01000051.1:0-1663 GCA_002348465.1 Gemmatimonadales bacterium UBA2960
AGGAATCCCAATGCTATGACAGCCCCGCCTAGGTGAGCGAAGTGTGCTACCCCCCCACCTAAACGAGCGGCACTCAGGCCAGCATAAAGGGACCACAACATGTACAGGCTCACGAGTAGCCACGCCTGAATAGGGATTGGGATCGGGAACAGCAGGATCGTGTCCCTCGGCCAGTAATACGCAAAGCCAGCCAAGATCCCAAATACACCTCCCGACGCACCTACCATAGAAACCGGCCCCACAAAAAGTGCAAGCACTGATTCAAAGAACGCTCCACCTATGCCGGCGACGAAGTACAGGGTCAAAAAGCCCTTCCCACCTAGACGATGCTCCAGACGCGGGCCGAAAAAGAAGATCCCGATCATGTTTCCAAACAGATGGCCGAACCCTGCATGCAGAAACATGTACGTGACCGGAGTCCACGGGGTCTGAAGTACCGAACCTGGTCGAAATACGAGCGCATTCGCGATTGAATTTCCAAGCTGGGAGGGTAACCCAGACAAGACGAGGTAGATCCCAATGTTTGCTATCAGGAGTCGTGTCACCCAGGGCGTCATCTGATACATGCGATTCCCTACCCCACGAAGTGTCGGAAGTGTTTCAGCTGAGCCCCCATTCGGCATGAAAGACACATCGCTGATTCGCGCTCGCGCAGACGTCCCTCAGCGTTGTCCTCCAGGATCACGCCCAATTACCGACGGAAGATCGGCCCGTTTCCCCCAGTCACGCCACGACCCATCGTAAAACTTCGCATCGTATCCAAGTAGTCTAGCTGCGAGATATGTGTAACTGGCCCGCCACCCAACCATGCAGTATGCAACGACCGTGTCGCCATCCTGCACACCGGCATCATCGAACAGTGCGACCAGCTGCAAGCTGTCGCGCATGTACGGTGACTCTCGGCTCTCGATCAAGTCTTCCCAGTACATCTGATGTGCACCAGGTATATGACCGGGATTGGCACCATCCCCGAGCCCTCCATCCTCACCGGTGTACTCGTCGTTCGGTCTCGCATCTACTAGGGCGATCGAATCTTCCCCAAGACGATCGTAAATCCAGTCCGCCGAAACGAGTACATCATCTCTTACACCTATAGTCAGGGTACCTCCACCAGACACTGGCGGCTTCTCAGTTGTGACCTCTCGACCTGAGGAGATCCAACCAACCAGCCCGCCGTCGAGAACATGCACCCTATCTTGAAAACCCATCACCTCCATTGTCATGAAGGCACGTGAAGCAAACAGTGGATTAGTAGCGTACAACACGACGTGCTCTACACCATCGTGCAGTCCGAGCGAACGCAAGGTGCCTCCTATCACTTCCGACGGCTGTAGTTCAGTTCCCCATGCAGGATCTCCATCCCATACGAAGCGGGTCATGTCTAGGAAGCGTGCTCCAGGGATATGGCCCTCTTCATATGATTCCCGACGCATTTCCGCCTGTAGTAGCAGCACGCTAGGGTTACCCATACGATGAGCTAACCATTCAGCGTCAATCAGCGGACCAGTGATTTCCTGAGCCCAAGCCTGACATGGAAATGTCATCATTCCGGCTAAAGCAAAGCTCGCAGACGCCAGCAGTCTCACTAACACCTGCAACGTCCGGGTTTCTCCTCATCAAGAATCAGTGGTCGTCTTCGTCCTCTTCCTCGTCCCACTCTTCG
>DEBI01000051.1:1684-5743 GCA_002348465.1 Gemmatimonadales bacterium UBA2960
CATGTCTAGGAAGCGTGCTCCAGGAATATGGCCCTCTTCATATGATTCCCGACGCATTTCCGCCTGTAGTAGCAGCACGCTAGGGTTACCCATACGATGAGCCAACCATTCAGCGTCAATCAGCGGACCAGTGATTTCCTGAGCCCAAGCCTGGCATGGAAATGTCATAATTCCGGCTAAAGCAAAGCTCGCAGACGCCAGCAGTCTCACTAACACCTACAACGTCCGGGTTTCTCCTCATCAAGAATCAATGGTCGTCTTCCTCATCACCCATCCAGAGGTCCGGTTCGTCATCGGGATTAATTCCGTCATCGTCTTCGTCCTCTTCCTCGTCCCATTCTTCGTCATCCCAATCCTCTTCGTCATCGTCCCAGACTTCGCCCTCGACCTCATCGTCGTCCGAACCATCCGCAAGCAGACCACCCATATCTCCAGTTATCCGGTGCGGAGTTACGAGCCCTGACATTTTTTTACCTCAAGTTTAGGGATTTTGCCTTCAATATGAGCTAATTAATAAAGGACCATAGTTCGATATGCGCCCAAGAAAAAATCGGTTGGACACAAAGTCAACGGATTCTTCTCGCTAGGGGCTCTGGAACACGCTAGCCCAACCGATACCTTTGCTGACTCCCAGAACGCTACCATGTCAGGGGCTATGACGACCAAATCGAATCCATTGCTGTCCGAAGCCTATCGGATCCCTTTCCATGCGATCAGGTCCGAACACGTGGAGCCGGCAATCAGGCAAGCTCTTACTGATGCACAGGCTGAAGTCGATGCAATCTCACACGAGGCCGAGCCAGCATGCTGGGATAACACTCTGGGCCGGCTTGATCGCGCACTTGAGAAACTTTCGAGACGTATTGCACCTCTCGGACACCTAATCTCTGTAGCCGAAACGAAAGAACTTCGAGACGCATACAACAATATCTTGCCGGAAATTTCCGCGTTTTGGTCCCGTATTCCTCTCGACTCCGACCTCTGGAAACGGCTTGAGGTATTCGAGAACACAGATGAGGCTAACGCTCTCAGAGGGATAGAGCGGCGCCATCTAAACAAGACGCTAAGCGAATTCAGACGCGCCGGAGCAAGCCTCCCAGCCGACCGGAAAGACCGCCTGCAGGCTTTACAGATAGAGCTAGCGCAAACGCAGCATAAGTTCAGTGAGAACGTCCTAGACGCAACCGCCGCGTGGGCGTTGCTAGTGACAGATGAGTCCCGGCTCGACGGAGTACCCGAAGCCGCGAAACGACGCTTCAGTGCACGAGCTAATGAGAACGGTGACGAAGGGTGGACTCTTACTCTCGACTATCCATCGGTCGAACCGATCCTCAAGCACTGCAGAGATTCTGAACTTCGTCATGAGGTGTTCGTTGCCTATACGACGCGCTGCCGTGAAGGAGAACACGACAATCGCCCACTACTTGCTCGCATTCTTCGGATGCGTGACGAAATAGCACACATACTCGGGTATGGGGGGTTTCCCGACTACATACTTGCAGATCGCATGGCAGGTACCGGGGTCAGAGCTGTCTCGTTCGAACAAGATCTTGCGGAGAGGACACAACCCTACTGGCAGCGGGACGCCCAGCAACTCTCAGATCACGCTAAATCGCTCGGTCTCGACACCCTGAAACCCTGGGACGTGGCATTTGTCACGGAAGACCTTCGGAAGACTCGTTACGACATCGACGACGAGCTCCTGCGTCCCTATTTCCCCCTTGATCAGGTCCTAAAGGGCATGTTCGAAATCGTCCATAGGACGTTTGGGTTCCGTATCGAAGAGAAGAAGATCGACGAGGTGTGGCACGAGGATGTCCGCTTCTACGAGATCTACGACGAATCGAGGACAATGCTCGGCGCATTTTACACGGACTGGTTTCCTCGCAAAGAGAAACGCCAAGGCGCGTGGATGAACAATTTCATAACGGGCGGCCCCACGAAAATCGGCTTCGCTCCGCACCTAGGGGTAATGTGTGGCAATTTCACCCCCCCAGAAGGAGAAAATCAGGCGCTGCTGACCCACCGAGAGGTGCAAACCACCTTTCATGAGTTTGGCCACCTTCTTCACCATTGTGCTTCTCGGGTGCCGATTCCGCCTCGAGCAGGAATTCACGTAGCGTGGGACTGGGTAGAGCTACCGAGCCAACTCATGGAAAACTGGACATGGGAACGTGAAGCACTCGACCTGTTCGCCAAGCATAACGAGACTGGCGAAGCGTTACCTGACGAGCTCTACTCACGGCTTATAGACGCAAGACAGTTCGTCGGCGGCTGGGCCCAAATGCGCCAGCTCGCCCTAGGTACAATAGACCTAGAACTTCACGAACAGATGGCTCGGAAGCTGCGCGGTGATACGGAGGGACAAGAGGTCGGCGACGAACTCGACACGGTTCAGGGTAACGAGGTGATGGAGTTCGCCCGCTCAAGGTTCGCAGACTTTGCACCTGAGCCCGAGTTTGCCGCGTTCCATATCCTCACCTCGTTCACCCATATCTTTGCAGGCGGCTACGCCGCGGGCTACTACAGCTATCTGTGGTCCGAAGTCCTCGACGCCGATGTGTTCACGCGCTTCCGTGACGAGGGGATTTTCAACCGCGAAACGGGACGCCTTTACGTCGACTCGATCCTGTCACGCGGTGACTCCGATGACCCCGACACTCTATTCCTTGAGTTTATGGGCCGGGCCCCTAACCCAGGAGCACTTCTAGAACGGAATCTCGGCACTCTTTAAGACATGGTTCCGGGCCTACACCCCCACGGAGAAACTCTAATCGACTATGATCTTAATCGATGAACACGCTTCTAGGAGATTCCATGATCATCGCACGTAGCCTGTCTTGGCCCGTTCTCTTCATCGCGTCGGCTCTAGCCATTACCGCATGCAACGAGGTACCGCTCAGCTATGGCGATGCGAACAGCATCATCGCAGTAATGTCTACAGAAGCGTGGGCAGAAGTGCAGGATGACGTATACAGCGCCCTAGAACCGACGGTCATCACAGTTCGTGCCGAAAAAACATTTACGGTCACATACCAAGAGCCTGGCGCCGCGTATTGGGAAAATCTGCGACGCTTCCGTCAAATGGTCGTCGTTGGCAGTCGGGACGACCACTGGGTTCAAGAAGTATTGGAGGACGCTCGAGAGCCAATCACCGAGAACGGGATTCATCAGGTCTACGATGTGTGGTCCAGAGGGCAGACAATCACCTTAATCCTCATGGATCAGGAGTGGGATCGCGCTGACCTGCTTCCTTACTTACCCAGAGTAAACGAATTGCTCGACGGCCAGTTTCGGAGATACGCGCAGAATCGCATGTACATGTCGGGCACAGACTCTGCTTTAGCGGACACGCTTTCCTTGAGAGCGGGATTTTCAATGATGTTGCCGATGGTGTATCGATGGCAGACGAGGGACTCCGTTTACATCTTCCGCAACGATAATCCTGACCCGTCAGAACTGATCCGGCAGATCGGACTGACTTGGATTACCCCTGCTTCGGATGAACTCAGACAAGATCGTGTGGTTGCCTGGCGAAACGAAATGGCCGAGGCGCATTACACTGAACCTCAGCTAGTGGTCCTTGAAGGGCTCGTAGAGCGTCGCGTGGATTTGAACGGGATCCCCTCGTACGAGTTTCAGTCGCAATGGAGGAATCCTCCGGATCGCGGCTGGCCTGCAGGCGGTCCTCTCATCACTCGGGTGGTAACCTGCGATTCCCAAGACCGCACATACCTTCTTGATGCTTGGCTCTACGCCCCAGGAAAAGAGAAATACGAATACATGATCCAACTCGAGACGCTGCTAAACACCTTCAAATGCTTGTGATGATTGATCTTCTTTTGGATTGAAGTCCATTTAGACACAGAACCCGCCCCCCTTATCG
Organism: Gemmatimonadales bacterium UBA2960; assembly: GCA_002348465.1. Taxonomy (GTDB): domain Bacteria; phylum Gemmatimonadota; class Gemmatimonadetes; order Longimicrobiales; family Gaopeijiaceae; genus UBA2589. Next base: position 5,571 of record DEBI01000051.1, read on the forward strand.
AGAGAGGCGGGTTCTGTATTTTTCAGTCCCAAGAGGCTTTGGGCCTACGCGAGGTAAAAGATCCCCAAACACATCATCAGCATCAAAGCCGCGGGGAGAGACCGTCTCGGTGGGTCCCCTACTTTCACGTGCATCGCCAGAGCACCCATCATGAGCAGTGCGACGATTCCGGA
>DEBI01000043.1 GCA_002348465.1 Gemmatimonadales bacterium UBA2960
AGTGGGCCCTGACAACAACGTTTATGTGGCGGACACTTACAACGGAAGGATTCAGGTTCACACGTCGGAAGGTGAATTCGTGAGAACTTTCGAAGTCAGTGGATGGCCAAAGACAGTGGCGGTGGATCAGGCAGGAACCGTCTTTGTTTCGGATGTGCTCGGGGTAGGGGGCAATGTCGTTAGTGCTTGGGCGGTCAATCTCACCGGTATAACTGAGTGGTCTCCGCCTGCGTCGATTGACCCTGAGTTACCAACACTTCTATCGGAGTTTGATGTATATCCATCTGCTCCAGACCTCACTGTGCATACAGACGCGGCAATCAACTATGAGCCAGAGTGGCCACTGTGGAGCAACGGATCCGAAAAGGATCGGTTTATGTTGATGCCCTCCAATGAGTCGATAGATGTCTCTGATTCAAATAAGTGGGACTTTCCGGAAGACATAAAATTTTTCAAGACTTTCTCTTATGCGAGAGACGGTGAATCAGCACAAAGACCTAGGCCGATAGAAACACGTCTGATCTGGAAAAGGGATGGTGATTGGACAGTTGCCAGTTATCTCTGGAAAGCCGATGGCAGCGACGCGGAGCTTTTAGATGGGTCTGAACCGGTGGACATTCCGGTCGTTGACAGTGCAGGCAGGGCTTTCCGGCACATCGTTCCGAGCAGAGAGGAGTGCAACGTCTGTCATCAAGCGTCTCCTGGATTCGTTCTCGGGTTCTCTGAGATCCAGCTGAACCACCAACTTCCTGGTCATTCCAGTACTCAATTTTCAAGGCTTATAGAGAGCGGTACGCTCATTGGTTTCGCGGGCGGCCCAGTGGCGAAAGTGACTGATCCAGACGAAAGCACGCGGCTAGTTAAGGGGTATGTTCAGGGCAATTGTGTCCAGTGCCACAATGGTGGCGTAGCAATAGACTTTGGACATGAAACCTTTTTGCAGAACACAGTAAACGTGGCGGGACGAGACGGAATACTGATTGTTCCAGGAAATCCGGACCAAAGCTCTCTATACAGGTTGTTTTCCGAGGGAGGGATGCCACCGTTAGGTGTCCAACTGATAGACAGTGAGACTATAGATCTTCTTGGTTCTTGGATAACCGAACTACAAAACTGAGCATGAGGCTAGACGTCGGTTGAAAAGGGGAGGACGCTAGCGGGCGGTGCATTAAGTTTAAGGGACAGCGATGGGCTAGCAGTTGGTCTGGAGAGGATCAGTACCGGAACGGGTATACCTTCATTCCGACGAGTCGGAACCCGGCCTGACCATACACATTGTCGCCCATCTCTATGTGGAGGGTCCCTTCGATCCAGACGGGGCTCATTCCGGGGAGACTGGCCCTCGTGGAACCGTACATTTGTACCCACACCACTTGGTGCGGCGGTGGAGGAGGTGTGTGTACACAAGCTCCTTCATAGGGGACAAGGAGGAACTCGGTCACGTTCGATGCCCAGTCCTCGAAAGGGACGGGGAAGCCTACCATTTTGACTAGCTTCCCGTTCAAGGCCTCTAGGTCCTCCGTTCTTTCACCCGTTCGGTAGTTGAGGCCTCGCAGTATACGCCAATCGATCAGGGTCGGGTCGTCACTTAGCTCTTGAGTGGCCTCCTTCGTTCCCGCTGTGGTTATGGCTCGTGGCGCTCTCCACGATGCGTTGAGTACAACGACGAGCGCGATCAAGAACAGTCTCACGCTAAACAGTGTACCGTGACGAGTCTGATCAAGCGGCAGCATCGTTGCGTTGTGTTATCACGTTTAGGTGTGGGAGGAGTCGGTTAAATATGGTTGGCCTGTGACTCCCTAACTAGCGTCGTCAGGGAGGATGCCTGGGTTAGTGATGTCTCGAGATGAGGCGTTTTCTCCCTGGTTGAGATTTTCTTGGGGGAAATCAGAAAGAGTCTCTATTTCTTTTAAACGCTTTTCAATCTCGGAAGAAATTGCTTGGCTTTCTCTGTGCAGTCGAGCCTGTAGCTGGAGTTGATCACGTTGGCCTTGATCAAGTTTAGCACCGTGTGAATTACGCATCGTTACCAAGTCGTGTGGTTCGACCTCTCCTCGGGAGATCTGATTTATCACATCGAGGCGTAACCCAAGTTCGTCACGTCCTGCTGGATGCATTGAGCCCTCTCCGGTCATGAGCCAATGCCCGTCTACGTCAAGCACCTCAATCAGTTGAGCGATTATCGAGACTCTGGGAGACACATCGCGTTTCCAGTTAGCGAGTTGGCTTGAGGTAACGCCAATAAGTCTCGCGATCTCTTGTTGCTCCCTCCCATCTTTGGCAAGGACCATAGCGAGGCGTCTATGAAACGTTGAAGTCATTCCCTTTCCTCCAACAGATGCTTGCAGTAATATGCTATCAGGTTGCCTTATACGGTAAGTGTATACTTAAGACTGCTATCGGTTCTGAGCAACGTATGAACTGCACAAATAGAGTCACTAGCTATTTCTCCGAGCGAGCAACCGCTCCGGCTGTGTGCACTTTGAAGGACGGCTGCGCTTCGTTTGGTGATATCGGGACGCTCTCGGCTGCCGCGCAAGCGCTGGCTTCTGATGAAGGACTGAGTGCGGGTGACACGGTCCTAGTCCTGTCATCACCTGATCCCTTTTTGTACGCGACTATCCTTGGATTCCTTGGACGCGGAATAGTGGTTGTCTTTGTTGAGCCATGGCTTCCGGTCAGAGATATCCAGCATGTTTTGCAGCGTGTGCAACCTAAAGCGTTCATAGGTTCACGTTTGGCACAGCTGTGGGCTACCCGAATCCCCGCAGCACGGAGTATCCCGAGGTGGATCCATATCGGTTCCCTGAGGCATCACACTGGCCGCCGTGATTTCGATTGTGTTGACCTAGACCCATCATCTCCAGCAACCATAACCTTTTCTTCTGGAACTACTGGCGCACCAAAAGGAATCGTGCGGAGTCACGCCTGCATGTCGGCAGTACACGATGCTCTAACCGATTCTGATCGCTTCGGTCATTTCGAAGAACCTGCGTTGTGTGTGTTCCCAAATATGGCACTCCTTCATCTCGGAACTGGCCGAGGATCACTCATAGTGCCGAAAAGTTGGAGTACACGAGTCCTCAGACGCCTCAGTCAAAGGGCGGCCGCGTTAAAGACGGCTAGTCTCGCGGCCGGACCGGCCTTCCTTATGAAACTGCTGCGCTTCAAAGACCGACATGGCGGTTTCGATGATCTTAGGGCAATTATAATTGGCGGAGCACAGACGGATTGCTGGGCCCTAGAACTTGGTTTCGATCGGTGGCCTGCAGCACGTTGGACCCATGTGTATGGTGGTTCTGAGGTTGAACCCGTCGCGTGTGTCGACGCTCGAGAAGCGGTTGCAAAAAGTAGGGGGAGAGACCGCTTTCAGGCGCTTTTCGTTGGAGCCCCCGTGCCTATGGTTGCAACACGAGTTGAGCCAGATGGGCTTCTCGTGTCCGGTGCGAATGTCGCGAGGCATCTAGATGCACCTCAGACAGCGGGATCGTTTAACAAGAGAGAAAGGCATTGGCACAACATGGGGGACCGGATTCTCACCGACGAAGAAGGATGGTGGTATGCTGGACGGGTCGCCCAACCCGAGACTGAGTTCCATCTGGAGCAAAGGATTTACTCACACCTTGGAACGAGCGCCTGTTTCGTCAGCGCTTTGTCCAGCGGTCGTCTAGTGCTATTTGGTGATCAGGTCACTCGACGTGTCGCCGACGCCGAAGGGTTCACCTCTCTCTTTCCCGAGGTAGAAGGGCTGGAGGACCTATCGATCGTTAGGGATCGACGTCATCGCGCTAGGATAGATAGACCCCGTACCCTGCTTAAGAGCAGGATTCGGAGGACGTGACCTTATGACAGAAGAGACCACAACTTCGTTAAGGGTGCCTCCTAAGTCTGCTACATGGTTCACGTTTGCGCGCGAGCGTTTCCAGGTCCCGGCTGTCTTGATCTTTGGGGCTGCACAGTCTGCATCAGCTCAGTACGTCGTTTCCTCTACGTTGGATTGGGTGGCCCTGGTGGTCTCCATTCTAGGAATCTCTGTACTGCTAGTCGTCATGCGCATGATGGATGAACTCAAGGACCTCGATAAAGATCGGATTGCCCACCCATATCGCCCTTTGCCGAGAGGTCTCATTTCATCGGAAGAAGTGCGGTACGGACTCCGGATCTTGATCGGAGTACTTCTAGGTGCAGCCATCCTTATCGGACTTCTTGGAAACCCGATAGCGGGTACTCTTCTCGGCTTGAGCGTGGGGTACTCGCTGCTGATGTATAGAGAGTTTTTCATACCAGAGTTCTTGGACGCGCGGCCATTTTTCTACGCGGCCACGCATCAGGTCATAATCATTCCGATCTATGCGTTTGCAACTGCTACCGCAGTGCCTGAAGCTGCCTTCACTAGGCCGGTACTTTGGTTCGCCATGACCGGTCTTGGAGCCTCGTTTGCTCTAGAGGTGTGCCGTAAGCTTGACCCCGAGGCCCATCCGGCACTCAGGACTTATTTGACTGTCTCAGGTCCGGGTCGCACCGCTACAGCAGTCGCGGCTTCGGTGCTACTAGCAGTATACGGCGCCTACAAAATAGGTGTCTTCGCCATTATGGGACCCGTCGCGCTGGTTCTGCTGGCTAGCCTAGTCTTGATTATGGCCCGTCCCACCAGATTCAAATGGACAGCTGGCTTTGCAGGATTGTTTGTGCTCGTTCAGGTCTTCGCGCCCACGATAGCGCATATAGTGGGGATGTTATCATGACGCTCCAATTTCTTGATTCCGAATCCCCAGTCGAGTCACTAGCCGTTCGTGGTGGTGGTAAAGCCAATCAGCTAGCGGCCTTAAACAGAATCGGCTGTTCTGTGCCACGTTGGTTCTGTATCCCGGTTGAGGCCTTCGACGCAGCTTTGTTTCAGGCTCGGGAAGAGTCAGGTGAACTTGCGGCAGGCTTAGTCTCATTGCCGGTTCCGAACAGCATTGTCGAGTTGATACCTGAAGCGCTCGCCAAGCGCAATCTCACGGAAGAGTTCGTAGCAGTAAGGTCAAGTGGACTCGATGAAGACGGCACCGAGCACTCATTCGCGGGGCAGTTCGAGTCATACCTATACCGACGTGGCGTTGAAGAGATCGTAGACGCCATTGGACGCTGCTGGGCGTCAGCTTTCTCCGAGCGAAACGTCGCCTATCGTGCGGCGATCGGAAAATCAGACGCTGTGCCTCGTATGGGTGTGATCGTGCAGCGGATGATCGATTCAGAGTCAGCCGGTGTGGCATTCTCAAGGAATCCACTTGATCCCGGGGATCGTGAATCACTCATTATAGAAAGTGTGTGGGGCCAGGGCGAAGCGATCGTGAGTGGTAGGTTGGATAGTGACCATTTCATCGTTAATCGCAGCACACGCGAATACGAAGTTTCAGTGGCAAACAAGGTGGCCGCGATAGTCCAACACCCAGAGGGTGGCACACATGAGGTCAAGATTGAGGATGACCGAGCACAAAAGGCGTCTCTCACTCCCGAGGAAGTTCATGAGATAGCGGACTTGGTTCTCCGCCTAGAAAACGAACTTGGAGTACCTCAGGACCTCGAGTGGGCTACATCCGCTGGACGACTGTTTGCGCTTCAAACACGACCGATCACGACATTGCCACCGGATGCCGTATTTGATGAGGGTATCGTAGGAACTGCGGTCACCATCTGGGACAACTCAAACATCGTTGAGAGCTACTCGGGCGTCACGACCCCCTTGACGTTCTCTCATGTGAATCACGCATACCGAGAGGTCTACTTCCAGACGTGTCGTCTGCTGGGTGTACCGCAGAGCGTGATTGAGGAGCACGACAGCACGTTCCTCAACATGCTCGGACTGATCCGAGGGCGTATCTACTACAACCTACTGAACTGGTACAGACTCCTTTCGCTCTTTCCCCTCCTCGGAAAGAGTGGGTCATTCATGGAAACCATGATGGGGGTGAAGCAATCACTTGAAACCGACCTCCAGCCGCTCTTCGACTCCCTAGTCGACGAAGCGCCCGATTATGGGATTTTGAAAAGAGTGGGATTGGTGGTGCGGCTCGCTGTGCACATGCTGGGTGGAGCACGAGCTAACGAACTCTTCCTCTCAAGGGTGGACCGAGTGTGTCGTCCTATGGAAGAGGCCAACCTCGCCAACCTCAGTCTTCCCCAGCAGGTGGACCTCTACCACCAGTTACTCGACGGGGCACTCAAGCATTGGAAAGCACCGATCGTCAATGACACTCGTTGCATGATTGCCTTCGGCACACTCAAAACTCTGACCGAAAAATGGATTGCCAGGGATGGGGCAGATGAGGCAGCATCATTGCAGAATGACCTTCTGTGCGGCAGTGGAGATCTCAAGAGCACTGAGCCGATGCGTCTTCTGTTGGAGATCGCCGCAGAAATTGACGGTGATCCCGAAGTTCGCAGACGTTTGCTTGAAGAGGCTCCGGAAGAGTTCTGGAGATCGTTACAGGGAGGGTTCGCCCCACATCTCAAGGAGCGATTCGAGTCCTACATCGCTGAGTATGGCTACCGCTGTGTTGATGAACTGAAGCTTGAGACGCTCGACTACCACGATCGTCCTCACATGGTGGTGGCTAGCGTACAGGGCTATGTACGCCATGGAGTTCCGCCATCTGAGGAGATCGAAGCGCGGAAACGGGAGATACGTGAGGATGCTGAGGCAATTGTCCGAGAGCGCCTGAATAGTATTCGCAGTGCTTACTATTTTTCTATACTGCGGTGGACACGTCGGGCAGTTGGCGATCGGGAACGACTCCGATTCGAGCGTACCCGTACGTTTGGCGTTGTGCGTCAGATATTTCGCGGCGTCGGGAGTAATCTGGCGGCGCTCGGGGCTCTGGAACGGGAGGATGATGTCTTCTACCTCACTATTGAGGAGATCATTGCTTTTACTGATGGACGAGCTACAACCCTTGAGCTGTCAAAACTGTCTGAAATTCGTCGAAGTGAGTACGAGGAGTATCGCAGTTCCGCGGCGCCGCCAAACCGATTCCTGACAAGGGGAGCGGTCGGTGCGACCCTTAGGCATCCGGGCCTGCTACAAAGCCTTGACCTACTAAAAGACCGTGGATCTAACGACCCGAATGTTTTGCAAGGGACATCGTGTTGCCCAGGAGTTGTAGAAGCACCTGTGCGGGTCGCGCATAGCTTTGAGGACACGGAAGGGTTAGACGGGGAGATCCTTGTCACCGAGCGCACTGACCCGGGGTGGGTTCCGGCTTTCCCCGCGTGCTCAGGTCTAATTATCGAGCGAGGAAGCTTATTGTCCCATTCGGCAGTAGTCGCTCGTGAGCTTGGTATACCTACCGTGGTCGGTGTAGAGGGTGACCCACTCAAGAAACTTGAGAATGGCCAAATCGTCCGCCTTGATGCGGGCAAAGGCGAGGTGAGGATTATTTGAACCTGTCTTTGTTTAGCTGCTATTCCACGCAGCAAGATCCGGCACCTGATGAGTTTGTTGAGCGATTTAAGTCAGCCGGCATCGAACTCCAGGCTAATTGGCCAGAAGGCTCCTTCCGGTCAACCAGCTACCTATCTTTGGTGCTTAGCATCGGACTCAGCCGACCGGCAGGATTGTTCGTTGTTAAAGGACCTGATGGTGTCCTGGCAAGGGCAGGTGTCTTCCAGGGGTCGGTGAGGAAACGCTCCGGGGTGATAGGCCTTTACGACGCAGCACCGCACCAGAGTGCTGGTTACGCAGCAGAGTTAATTATCGAAGCTGCTATGGAATGGGCGACAGCTCATGACCTCGAAGAGCTCTTCGCTCCGGTCGATGTGAACACTTGGTTTGAATACCGAGCGATGCTCTCCCCTAAGGAAGGAGTGTTTGAGCCGGATCCATTCAGCTGGGAGCCTTTGGCTTCCCAAGAACATCAACGGCATTTCAACGATCACGGTTTTGTTTTAGAAGCCTCGTTCGAGACTGTCGGATTGGAGATTAACGATACCGGCGACTTCACTTTTAGTGACCTACTCAAACGCACGCGATCAGGTTATGAGACCGCCATTGCAGAGGGCCTTCGGATTGAGCGACTTACATCAGAGAGAGTGAAGGCCGTGTTACCCGAATTGCATGCGCTTTGCCTGAAGGCGTTTGCGGACAATCTCCTGTTCGAGCCCATTCCACTCCAAGCGTTCAGGGCTCTTTATGAAAACGCGCTAACTGCCGTGCCCGAGCATTTCACATTCCTTGCGCGAGACCAAGCAGACCGGCTTGTCGGTTTCCTGTTCACATTCCCGGATAGAGGTTGGCTCGTCATGAAAACTATAGCGGTCGCGCCCGA
>DEBI01000050.1 GCA_002348465.1 Gemmatimonadales bacterium UBA2960
CTTCTGGTTGCGCAACCGACGCCGACGCCGGATTCTGAGAAGATGGGACCCGAGCCGTCGGGCATGAGACAGTCAGGAGGGTAAGCATAATGAGTAGTCACGTATCACGTAGGAACTTTATAGGTGGCGTCACCGCCGCCGCGGCACTAGGTACGGTGGGCGTCACACCCCAAGTGGCCGAAGCACGCGTTCGCAGGGCAGCAGATCGTGGGATCCGCTACCTACCCGGTGGAGCGCCAATGCATCGCACGCTTCAATCACGCGTCGACGAGTACGACGCGTTAGCTCACCTATCGTCGAACGAGAACCCGTTCGGACCGTCCGAAAAGGCGCTTGAGGCGATGACGTATGCCTTCAAGTACTCGATGCGGTACGGTTATCCTGACAACGACGTCCAACGACGTATTGCCGAAGCTCACGACGTACCAAGAGACCACACCCTCCTAGGTGCTGGGTCCGGTGAGATCCTGGATGTAGTCGGTCTTACTTGGCTAGCCCATGACAAAAAAGTCGTAGGGGTCGAACCCTCGTATGGCTCTGTATACTCCCACGCAACGGGAATCGATGCAGAAACACTGCTTCTCCCTCTTGAAGCAGACTATCGGCAAAACATTGAGCGGATGGTCGATGTAACGAACAGAAACGCACGCGACGTAGGATTCGTCTACCTGTGCAACCCGAACAACCCTACCGGCGTGACCGTGACGGCAGATGAGATCTCCTACCTTCTAGACAACATTCCGGAAGATATCCCGGTACTTATTGATGAAGCTTATCATCATTTCGTTGAAGACCCCGCCTACGAAGAGTCGCTCAAGTACGTCCGAGAAGGGCGTCGCGTAGTGATCGCTCGAACCTTCTCGAAAATTTATGGAATGGCCGCGATGCGAATCGGCTTCGCCATAGCGCCCCCTGACATGATTCAAGAAATGCGGCCGTACAGTACCGGGTCCGTTAACGCTCTAGCTCGCTGGGGAGCTGTCGCGTCCATGGAAGACCAGCCAGCCGCAGAACGCATGCTTGTCCACAACAAGCGCTTGCGCGAGCAAACGATCTCGGACCTTGAGAGTCTCGGATACGAGTGTATTCCATCCCAGACCAATTTCTTTATGGTCAATCTGCGTCAGACAGTAGCCCCTATCCGTCAGGCGTTCCGCCAGCGTGGCGTTGCCGTTGGTCGCGACTTCCCTCCAATGCTCGACCATCTGAGGGTATCGATCGGCACCGAAGACGAGATGGGTCGTTTCATGAATGCCTTTGAAGACATTATGAAGACCATGTCGGCTGGTGCCGGTGATTGAGCCTGGCGAGGAGAGGCGGCACTAACCCGCCTCTCCTCGAATACCAAATCAACGCTAGTCTCTTCGAGACATACACAAACCCCAGAAGTAGGGTGGCTAGCGCAAGACCTCGCTAGAAACGCCACCTATTCCCTCAAAGGATTTTCATGAGCCCGACTCGCAAGGACTTCCTCAAGATTTCCGCCGGTGGCGCACTCGCCGCCAATACTATGGGCGCGGAAAAGGTTTCAGCCTCAGCTGCTGGCCATGACCCAATCCGCCCAGCAGACCAATGGGGTGCGCGGATCATCAAGAACTCTCCCAAGCGCTTGGACATCCTCATCCTAGGCGGAACAGGATTCATCGGACCCTTCCAGGTCCGCTCGGCTTTGGACCGTGGACACAGCGTGACCCTGTTCAACCGTGGGTCGGGGCGAAACATGTTTCCCTACCTTGAGACCCTAAGAGGGGACCGGAATGGAGATTACGAATCGCTCAAGGGTCGACGTTGGGATGTAGTTATCGACAACGCAACCAATAACCGTAAGTGGATCGAGACGGCCGCAGAGGCACTCAAAGACTCGGTTGAGCAGTTCATATTCGTGTCGTCACGGTCGGCATACTCTGATGTGAGTCGTGTCCCCATGACCGCGGATGCACCGACGTGGACCTTCGAAACCGCCGGGGTCCCAATTGATCAAGATCGGCTCCCTTACGGTCTGGGCAAAGCCGAAATGGAGCGCATCGCGCAAAGAATTATGCCCGGCCGTACCACGATTCTTAGACCAGGCCTGATCATCGGGCCAGGTGATGAAACCGACCGATTTACCTACTGGCCTGTCCGCATAGATCGAGGTGGCGAAGTACTGGCACCAGGAGACGGAACTGACCCGATTCAGATCATTGATGTGCGTGACTTTACTGACTTCACGGTTAAGCTGGCTGAGGATGCAACTCTAGGTGAGTTCAACTGCGTCGGACCGCGGACGCCGCGCCCCTTGGCGGAACTGCTCTACGGCATCAGAGCTGTCACAACGACCGAGACCTCTTTCACCTGGGTGCCACGAGAGTTTCTCGCAAGGCACGGCGTGCGGCCCTACCAAGAAATGCCCGTGTGGCGCCCTCCTGTGGACGGAAGTCAGGGTTTTGCGCGGTTTGACCTCACTCCTGAAGTAGAGGCCGGACTCACTTTCCGCTCTCTAGCAGATACAGCAACCGCCACCCTTGGGTACCATTACTCGAGACCAACTGAGAGACAGCAAAACTTCCGTTCAGGCCTGTCCCCTGATCGAGAAACTGAGGTCTTATCCGCATGGCACGCCCAAAAAGGATGATCAAAGGTATCCCGGTCACGAGATGAGCTGACTACAAGCTCCATCTCTCGCTTCCATGGCACCTTAGGTTCTGCCTAAATTTTAGGATTACGCTGACGAACCCTGCATGCCACCCCGGACCCCTATGGACACGCCCATCGCAAGCGCGCGACGGCTGAAAGCGACGAGCACCATCGCCCTCGTCTCAGCCGCATGCTCTCTTGTGCCCCCTCCTGTCGAGGTCTCAGTAGTCGACCGTATGCCGACCGGCTATACAACAGCTGACAGTGCACTAGTCCAGGACACCTCTATGAGCCTGTCTTGGTGGGAAGCGTTCGAGGACCAAACATTAGACGCCCTCGTAGTAGCTGCTCTGGAATCGAACCTAGATATCCAAGAAGCCATTTCTCGAATCGAGGAAGTCCGAGCCCAGTATCGCATCGCCAGGTCGTCTCTACTCCCTTCTCTTACAGCAGGAACGGACGCATCTCGTTTCAGCCAGCCTGCGAATGCGGGTCAGTTCGGTGCTATTTTCGGTGACTCGAACGAGGAAGGAAGCGACCCGAATCTCCCTGAGCGACCTGATCGTTTCACCTTCTCCACATTCGGCATAAGCGTCGGCACCGCATACGAGCTGGACTTCTGGGGGGCACTGAGCAGTGGCCGCCGTGCAGCTTACGCGGACTATCTCGCTGTCGGAGCCGACGCTCAGACAGTCGCGATCACGGTCGCAGCCGAGACGATTTCAGGATATTTCGAGCTCCGAGACCTAGTCACTCGAGAGGTGATTCTGACCGAAGTCGTCGATCTTCTAACAGAGAGACTGACGTTGACCGAAGACCGTTATCAGAGAGGTATCGTATCTTCGATTGAGCTTTACCAGATCCAGCAAGACCTCAACGCAACACGATCCGGTCTTCCTCTTCTAGGGAGCCAGATTGTTTCAGCTCGAGGACGCCTCGCCGTGCTCCTTGGGCGCTACCCGCATGAAGTAGAACCTATCCTAACAGGGGTAGGAATCCCGACAATAAACCTCAAAACAATCCCTGCAGGAATCCCAGCAAGAATACTATCGAGGCGACCCGACCTAGCGGCAGCCGCATTCAGACTCGAAGCGGCCCGACAGAGAGTGGGTGAAAGAAAAGCAGCCCGGCTCCCGTCAATCAATCTGACGGGCTCTACTGGAACGCAAAGCGCGGAGCTCACAGATATTATCCGAGCGGATCAATGGTTCACCAACTTCGTAGCCTCACTAACGGCTCCGATCTTTTCAGGCGGGCGGCTCAAGGCCGACCAGGAAGCGGCAGAGGCTCGTTACGCACAAGAAGCGGCCCGATACGCTCAGTCTGTTCTAACGGCATTCCAAGAAGTAGACGCAGCGATCGCGGGATTTGACGCCCAACGAAAACGCAAGTCAGTCGTTGATGAACAACTAAGAGCAGCTGAAGCTTCCGCTGCAGCTGCACGCCTCCGTGTCGGACAAGGCGTCGGTGATTACGTGGGCTATCTCGACGCTCTCAGAACACTGCTCAATGTAAAGGACACGCAGTCCTCAGCAGAGCGAGAACTAGCGACCGCCAGGCTTCAAGTGCACCGAGCGCTAGGTGGCACGTGGGTCTCCGGGTCAACCAATGCACAAGACTCCGAACAAAGGCAGCGATGATCACCAAGCCCCCGCGCCGACGCCGGCTCACTCTTCAGGCCACCATAATCATAATAGGGGCCTTAATTGCAAGCGCGTTACTTCTTAGCCGCCCAGCCCCGGAGCGCATAACCACCCCAAGGCTCGCTCCCTTAGTTACTGCGACAGTAATGACGCCACGGTCCACGCCACTCGTAGTAGAGGGCACAGGTACCGTCCGGCCTGCTGCCGAAATCACTTTGTCGGCCGAGGTCGGTGGTCGTGTGGTCGTGGTATCCCCGAAACTTGTTCGGGGTGGAGTTTTCTCTGCAAAAGACACCCTCTTCAAGCTGGACGATCAGAGCTACCGAAACGCTGTCTCCGTTGCCCAAGCAGAAGTCGAACAGCGCAAGGTAGACGTAGCACTCGCCACCCAGAACCAATTGATCGCGCAACGCGAATATGAGCTACTGAAACAGAGGCTTGGCTCTGACGCCCCGCCAGATACGAGCCTAGCTGCGCAGCTCGCACGCCAGCAGCCTCAGTACGAGGCCGCGGAAGCTTCCCTTTACAGAGCTGAAGCCCAATTGGCAGATGCAGAATTGAACCTTGAGCGTACGGCAGTACTCGCGCCCTTCTCGGGCCGCGTTCGATCGGAGGCAGTCGACATCGGCCAATTCATCTCACCGGGGCAGGCAGTAGCTGACATCTACGGCACTGAAGCAGTAGAGGTCGATGTTTCACTGAGCACTAGGCAGGCAGCACTCATCGATGGCCTCTGGACCGACGACGGAGCGGGACGAACGCCGGCGGTCGTGCGCTCAGAATTCGGAGGTTCGTGGCACGAGTGGAACGGCTTCGTGGACCGCGCGTCGGGAGCGCTCGACGAAGCTACGCGGACAGTCCAGATCGTTATCCGTGTACCTGACCCATTCGACGCATCCGCTATAAGACCTCCGTTGCTAGTAGGGTCATACACTCGATCTCGAATCGCTGGCCGAGCCGTAGGGGCACACTACGCCATCCCTCGGACGGCTCTCCGTGACGGTCCTTCGGTTTGGACGGCCACGACCCAGGGAACCCTCGTGTCATTGCCTGTAGAGGTAATCCAAGAGATACAGGACACCGTGTTCATACTCGCCGACATAGGCGACACAACGCGAGTCATTGTCAGTGACTTGGCCGTAATGACAGAGGGGATGAAAATCCGCGTCGCTGATTCCAATGACATCGACACAGAGGCTGCCTCGTCTACCATTACAGGGGATGCCACGGCTGGGGTACCGCGCAGAGGCGGTTTATGAACGGCCCGATAAGGTGGATGATTCGCAATAGGGTTACCGCAAATCTCCTGATGGTATTTATCCTGGTCGCCGGTTCGTTTGGTGCCATTTCTCTCCGAAAGCAGGTATTTCCGGAGTTCTCTCCTGAACTGATCAATATCTCGGTCGCTTATCCTGGCGCATCCCCAATCGAGGTCGAGGAGGCTATCGTCGTTCCGACTGAAGCAGCCCTTGAGTCAATCGACGAAGTAGAAGAGGTCAACGCGACAGCGTCACAGAACCTAGCTGTAGTCACCGCCGAGTTACGAAGCGGTGTCGACAAACAACGGGTCCTCGACGAGGTAAAATCCGCCATCGACCGCATAAGGACGTTTCCAGTCCAGATTGAACGACCGATTGTAAACCTCGCATCGCCTCGCTCCCAAGTCATTCAACTGGTCCTTTCGGGCAACGTGGGCGAACGGGCACTCAAGGTGCTGGCGAAAGAAGCGCGTGACGACCTCATCGCGCTTGGAGCGATCTCTGATGTTCAGATCTCAGGTGCTAGAGATTACGAATTGTCGATTGAAGTGTCGTCCGATGTGCTCGATGCGTACGGATTTTCTCTGTCCCAACTGGCTACGATTGTACGACGAGAAAGCCTCGAGCTTTCGGGTGGTGAAATCGAGACTCGTGACGGGCGTGTTCTGCTAAGAACACAAGGGCGCAATGAGACTTCAGAAGATTTTCGCGACATAGTAGTGCTCGCAGAGGCCGATGGGACCGAAGTTCTCCTCAGTGACATCGCCACTGTAACAGATGGATTCGCCGATTCAGACCTAGCCGCAACATTTAATGGTCAGCGAGCGGTAGTGGTTACAGCTTATCGGGTCGGAGAGGAGAGCGTGCTCGACGTCGCCGAAGCCGTCCATGCGTATGTAGCCAGCTTCTCAGCACGGCTACCTGAGGGCGTGACCGCATCCGTGTGGCAGGACCAGTCCGTTGTTTTGGACGGGAGGCTAAAGCTCTTAATCAAGAACGGGATCCTTGGTCTGACGCTAGTCCTGATAGCCCTTACGCTTTTCTTGGACCTGAAGCTGGCCGCATGGACAGCAATAGGGATTGGGATCTCATTCATCGGCGCATTCGCTCTACTCGCCCCCCTCGGCGTGACGATGAACACGATCTCACTATTCGGCTTCATCCTTGCTCTCGGCATCGTGGTCGACGACGCAATCGTCATGGGAGAAAACATCTTCGCTGAGAGAGAGAAAGGTCGATCCCCTCTCGAGGCTGCTGAAGTAGGAGCAATCCGCATAGCACGCCCAGTGATTTTTGCTGTTCTCACGACTGTGGTAGCCTTTGCCCCACTCCTGTTTATCGAAGGCACTCTTGGGCGCCTTTTGATCGATTTACCCCTCGTAGTAATTACGGTACTCCTCCTGTCACTCGTAGAAGCACTCTTCATCTTGCCGATGCACCTGTCGCATGATGACGCATCGATTCGCACCTCAAATCGTTTCCTTGGAAGGATCAATGAGACTCGAGCCCGAATTGATACCGCTCTTCAGAAATTCATTTCTGGACCGCTCACTAGGGGTGTCCGCTTCAGCATCTTGAATCCTGGAGTGATCATGTCGGGGGCACTGGCGTCGATACTCATCTGCTTCGGTCTCATCGGTGGCGGGCGTCTTCCTTTTTCCTTCCTGCCTTCGATTCAGGGTGAGACCGTCGTAGCCAACCTCCAGATGCCACCCGGCACCTCAGTCGAAAGGACGCTAGAAGTCATTCAGGAGATCGAGACATCTGTCCTGAGAGCCGGAGACCGGATGGCAATGGACCTTCCGTCTGACCACCCTTCCCCGATCCAGAACCTGTACTCTGTGGTCGGAGGTGGCGGTGGCGGTGGTGGGCCGGGGCAGACTGACACACCTAGGAGTTCATCCTCTAGCAGAGCATCACTCACGGTTGAGTTGCCCAACCCCGAGGTGAGTGCATTCACCCCGTTAGACTTTGAGACCGCTTGGCGAGCAGAACTACCTGAACTAAGCGGCGTACGGTCCTTTGCAATCACATCGGATTTCTTCCGTGTAGCGGAAGCTATTCAGGTTCAGCTTGCATCCGGAGACGAGCAAGCGCTAAAGGCAGCATCCGCAGACGTAGCCAGAGAACTTGCTCAGTTCAGTGGGGTCTTCGACATCCTTACCGACGATGATCGAGGTGAGCAAGAATTTCAGATCGACCTGCGTCCGGATGCTAGGACGCTAAGCATCACCCTCGAAGATCTAGCGAACCAAGTGCGCGGTGCGTTCTTTGGTGCAGAGGTTCAGAGACTGCAACGCGATGGCGAGGAGATGCCCGTCTACATCCGTCTTCCTGAGTCGGAGCGAGACGCCGTTGCAGACCTGCTCGTATTCCGCGTGTCTACACCCGGGGGTGCCCGTGTACCACTCGACCAAGTCGCGACCGTCTCCCTAGGGAGTACGCCAACAAGTATCACTCGACGTGAGGGTGAACGAATTGTTTCTGTAACCGCTGATACCGATGAGTCTGTCGTAACGACTGACGAGGTGAATCGCCAACTAGAGCGTGTGGTCCTGCCAATGCTGAGTGAGAGGCACCCAGGCGTTTCATTCAGCTTGAGTGGCGAGCGAGCCGAGCAAGACGACACGTTCGCGTCTCTCGGTCGTGGCTTCATGCTTGCTCTTCTTGGGATCTTTGCCCTGCTCGCGATCCCGCTGAACTCATACATACAGCCATTGGTGATCATGTCCGCGATTCCGTTCGGGATCGTCGGCGCACTAATAGGACATGCCATTATCGGCGTTCCCGTGGGCCTCTTCAGCTTGTTCGGGATCATTGGGCTAACCGGCGTTGTCGTAAACGACACACTGGTGTTCATGGACTTTGTGAATGCAGAGAAGGCCAGAGGACTTGTGCTAGAGGATGCACTGCTCAACGCGGCGCGTCAGAGATTTCGCCCGATCTTCCTCACATCACTCACAACCTTCCTGGGCATCTCACCGCTGATCTTCGAGCGGAGTATCCAAGCGCAGTTTCTAGCACCGACCGCCGTCAGTCTGGGGTTTGGGATTTTATTCGCTACTCTCTTAATCATGGTGGTTGTTCCAGCACTAGCCGTTACAGAAGATCGAATTGTTAGGTGGTTCAAGCGTCGGCGAACCATGGCGGTCGAGAGTGCACCCCCCTCTGAAGTGTTCAGTTCCGCAGGAACCTGAAACCCTCTGGCGTGGTTGGGCCGTCAACGGAACATTGTCGGGCCTCTTAGAAGTAAACGAACAATCACCTCGTCTGCTTCAACACTCTCGCGACTGGTTGTAGATGATTGTTCAATCGGCCGGGACATCGACCACGGAGTAAGGTTTGGAGCAAGGAAATACCGAAACCGGTAAGAATATTCTCAATGGTGTCTCCAGCACCGTGCACGAACGGGTTGTAGGTCAGCACGAGGCAGTCGAAGGGCTTCTAGTAGCACTTCTGACGGGGGGTCACATTCTTCTTGAGGGACTTCCTGGACTAGCCAAGACACTCATGGTCCGGACCCTCGCGGAAGCAATCCACACCAGCTTTCGACGAATTCAGTTCACTCCCGATCTTCTCCCGACGGACATCATCGGCACACCGGTTTTCGATCAATCAGCAGGAGACTTCAAGGTTCAGAAGGGGCCGATCTTTTCTAACATTATCCTAGCAGACGAAATCAACCGAGCTCCGCCAAAGGTTCAAGCAGCTCTTTTGGAAGCGATGGAGGAGAGGCAAGTCACGATCGCTGGCGAGACCTACCATCTCGAAAACCCCTTCATGGTTCTTGCGACCCAGAATCCTGTCGAATTGCACGGCACCTACCCTTTGGCCGAAGCCCAGCTTGATCGATTCGCAATGAAGCTCCAGATCGGTTACCCCGATCGCGTCGACGAAAAAGAAATCGTTCGGCGTGTTGCCAAGGGCACACATATTCCGGTCGATACAGTGATCAACGCAGATCAGATAGCGGATGCACGAAAAGCAGTTGCTAACATTCGACTGGAGGACGAGGTGCTCGACTACATTGTCGAGCTAACATTCGCTACGCGTGAACCAGCCAACTACGGCCTCTCGCATTTCGACTCACTCATCGAATACGGAGCGTCCCCGCGCGCCACGATCTTCTTGACGCGCACATCACGTGCCAGAGCGTTCCTTCAAGGTCGGGACTATGTCATGCCCGACGACGTTAAGGCGATGGCACCCAAGGTCATGCGCCACCGACTAAGAACAACATATGAAGCAGATGCGCGCGGCATAGATCCCGACCAGCTGGTAACGCAACTGCTAGAGGCAGTACCCGCTCCCTGATGCTGGCCGACCCGGATTTCGTTTTCGGTGCCGAGGTCTCGGCTCAACTCAAACGGATAGAACTCACAACCGCCCGTCTAGTCGAGTCACTTTTTTCAGGAGAATATCACTCGATTTTTAAGGGGCGAGGCCTAGAATTCTCTGACGTACGCGAGTATCAGCCTGGTGATGACGTACGCTCTATCGACTGGAACGTGACAGCTCGTCGTGGACACCTTTTCGTGAAAGAATTCGTAGAGGAGAGGCAACTAAATGCTCTCATCGTAGTCGACCTGTCCGCTTCGAAAACTTTCGGCACCGGGGCTAAGCAGAACTCAATCATAGCGTCCGAAATAGCTGCAATTTTGGCCTTAGCGGCAACAACAAATAACGACCGAGTAGGGCTACTCCTGGTTACGAACAAGGTGGAATACTTCATCCCACCAGATACTGGGCGACGCCATGCTATGCGGCTAGTACTTGAACTCCTCTCACACAAGCCGGAGAGTCGGTCTACTACGCTCTCGGCGGGACTCCGTTATGCGGACAGGGTGCTAAGACAGAAAACAACCGTATTTCTGATCAGTGATTTCCTAACGGGGCCAGAGGTAGACTCTGAGTTGATACGGGCCGCCCGAAAGCTGGCCTGGTATCACGACCTCGTTCCGATCCGCCTCATCGATCCGGCGGCGGGAAACCTCCCAAAGGTGGGAATGCTGGCATTGGACGACCCTGAGACGGGTCATCGCAGGGTCTTGAACACTAATAAACGTAAGGTCCGCGACTCCTGGAAGGCCCACTCCCAGCAAGTTCAAGAGCGCATGAACGACCTATTCCGCGACCTCAAGCTCGACGTAGTAGATGTAGACACACGCCATGACTACCTGCCACCTCTCATCGGATTCTTCCGTCGACGTGCGAGGATGCAACGATGATCTGGCTCAGCCCTGACAATGACTAGGGCGGGAATTTTGAAACCGCTGTTTCAACTGGTGGTCTTCACCTTTGCAATAGGCCCAGCAGCAGCGTTAACTCAGGAATCTGGGGGGACTGTTTCTGTCTCTGACATCACCCTGTCACGCGATACCGTAGAGATCGGAGACCTCATCGATCTATCCCTGGTTATCGACTTGGCACCGGGCACCATAGTCTTCCTCCCAGACTCACTAGATACCTCAGATTTCGAATCCTTCGGGCGCGTACAGTGGACTGCCGATTCGTTAGCGAGCGATAGAGTTCGCCTAGCGGTCACATACCCTCTAATCGCCTTCCAAGTTGGTCGTATCGCGGTTCCAGAGTTTCCGATTTTCGCAGCTCGCAAGAGAGAAGCGACAAACGCACAATTCGCTGAAGAGGGTGATCATGTCGGGAGGTGGTCATCCTTCCGAAACGCTCCCTCCGAAACGCCATCGGCTCGGATGCTTATGATCCCAGAGCAATCTCTCTGGGTCACATCTATCCTAGACCTCGAGGATGCTTCGAACGGAGTTCGGCCACAGCCATTAGCAGATGTAGTAGGCGGAGCCCGACATTGGCCAGCTACGATTCTGCTCGTCCTTTTCGGTACACTCTTTACGTGGGTGCTTGCGACCTCTGGTAACAAGCTATGGGAGGCCTATCGAAATCGACCTACACCTCCTGTAGATCCGAGATTGGCAGCTCTCGATGCATTCGATGCGCTTCTGGAAGAAGGACTCCATCGGGACGGTGACGTACGCAGCTTCTATAACAGAGCCAGCAACATTACTCGGCGATTCATTGAGGTCTTCGATCAGCGTTGGGGACCAGCACATACGAGCACGGAACTCATGAGCGACCTCGAGACCGCAGCGGTGCTCCCACGCTTCGTAAAAGTTGCTGCGGTGGAAAACCTGACGGAAGTCATGGAGCACGCCGAAGAAGTGAAATTCGGTGGAGCGCGCCCACCGGCTGACGAAGCTGAGCGTGATGTTAGCGCGGTACGCGCTTGGGTCGAAGAGACAGAGTCTCCATGACACTAGACCTCGTTCAGCCTAGGTGGATGTTTCTTCTTCTGGGCCTCATACCGCTATTATTTCTTCTGCGGCCGGGACCGAGGGCAGCCATAACCATGGCGACGTCGGAAGCAACCTTCACCCGCTCAATAAGCCATCGAGGGCTTCAGTGGGCGCCCCTACTCTTTCGCCTCAGCGCCTTTGCCTCACTGATCACAGCACTAGCGAACCCTCAAATCATTCGAACCTTCGACGAACCACAGGTAGAAGGCGTCGGAATTGCTCTGGCGCTGGATCTGTCTACCTCGATGTGGGCCGAGGATATGGGTGCACGAGTAAGTCGGCTGGATGTAGCAAAGACCACAGCAATGTCATTCATCGAGGCACGAAGCGACGACATAGGTCTGGTGGCCTTCGCCGGAGAGGCTCTAACCCGATTGCCCCTTACACACGACGGATACATCACTCTCAACGCAGTTGAACAGCTCGAGGTTGGGCTCTTGACCGATGGGACTGATATCGCCGGAGCGATCTCGGCCGGGGCTGGGCTTCTCGAAGACTCACCACACGAGTCTAAGGTGCTCATCCTCGTCACCGACGGGGCCCACAATAAAGCGGGGGTTATGCCTGACCTAGCCGCTCGAGCAGCGGCTGCCGTTGGAGTAACGATCTACCCAGTAGCGATCGGGCAGGAGCGCGGTCGCGATCAGAACGCAATGGAGACAGTCCTGACCCAGGCCGCCCGGATAACCGGTGGTGAGTACTTCCAGGCGACCGACGTCAACGCACTCGGTGACATCTACGAAGAGATCGATCGGATCGTTCAACCCTCGGAGGCAACCATCCCGCGCACGGAGAGCACACAGTATCGGTGGCTCCTAACATTAGTTGGACTCTCCCTCTCAGTAGCGGCTGTGGCACTCCGAGGTTCGCCGTATGGGGTCCTACCATGACCTTCCAGCGCCCTGAACTGATCGGCCTAATCCCGGCAATGCTTTTCGTAGTCAGTGTAGCGATCCTCGGGCATTGGCGGCGTGGTGTGCGACTAGTAGACGCCTACGGCGGTAGGCAAGCTGCTTTCCGTCTGATCGGCAGACGAGTCGACCTCTTTCCATCGCTCCGGTTGGTTTCATCCTTCTTGGGAGTGGCTCTGCTGGGGAGTGTTTTTTCTGGGATCGCACCAGTTCAACCAGAAGAAGCGCCTGTCACACCTGTTGACTTACTCATAGCGGTCGACGTCTCTCAGTCGATGACCGGCAACGACATCGAGCCAAGCCGCATCGCGTGGGCCCAGCGCCTTGTGGAGGACATTATCGGCGCTGGAGTAGCTGACCGGGTGGGACTAAGCATATTCGCCGACTGGTCATATCATCTGGTCCCGCTAACTGATGATAGCGATGTGGTCTCTTTTTTCTCGCCATGGGTAGTTCCAAGCTTAATTAGTGCAAGAGACCAAGGCACATCTCTAGGTGTTCTTATCGAAGATGTCATTGAGGAGTGGGAAAGACGGTCTCGGCCGGACGCCTCTCCTGTTGTCCTCGTTGTCTCAGACGGCGAAGCACACGACAGCCAAGATATGGTCATTACGTCAACGCGGTCGGCAGTCGAGTCAGGTGCTACGATCTGGACAGCAGGAATAGGAACAGTTTCCGGGGCCGCCCTGACACTCACCGGATCCACAGCACCGCTTCTCGATGGTTCAGGATTGCCAGTGGTAGCCGGTTACGATGAAGAGCTCCTCAGGCAAATCGCCGATGTCGGCCGTGGCGCTTTCCACCAAATCGAAGACGAAGCAAGCATCCGTTCTCTGATCGCTGATCTCCGCTCGGTATCCGGTCGGACCGAGACGATCGAGGAGCCGGCGAGTGATCCCACCGTATGGCTGTTGTTAATAGGACTGGCGCTTCTGGTATTTGAGGCTCTCCTCGATGCAGGGTTAACAACCCGACGGGCCCCATGAGACAGGCTTCGTGGATAAGGATGGGCGTCGGCCTCTTCTCCGCCATCGGAGTTGTCCTAACCTGGACAGTCGAACAATCGAGTGTGGAGAGAGGAAACCGGCTACAGAGATCAGGCGAGTACCGAGCTGCAGCTGATGTATACAGGAAGCGAACTCGGACAGATCCAGTGAATACCCAAATACGCTATAACCTTGGCACCGCCCTCGCTCTCGATGACGAATCGTCCGCCGAGAACGAGCTAGCACGTGCCACACTAACACCAAACAGGGAAATCCGCGGTCTGGCACACTACAACACGGGAGTACTCCGACTAGACAGGGCTCTATATGCAGAAGTGCCCGATTCCGTCCGGATTCACGCTGCCGTATCAGTGGAGGCCAACCGATTAGCGCTCAGATTCCGTCCGGATGACAGGAATGCGAAATGGAACCTCGCAATGGCCCTCAGACTCCTCGACTCAGTCAGCACACAAGAGCGGCGAAGTGGCCGCGAGATGACAGAAGGAGCAGTTGAAGCGGACGTCGTTACACGTTCAGTCAACGTCCCTGATGCAGAAGAAGACGAGCGAGCCGAAGACCCCCCGTCTCAAGGAGAAAGTGAGACGACGGTCATATTTAGTGACGAAGCCCCACTAACACCTGAGCAAGCGGCTGAGCTACTAGGGCGCTCTCATCTAGACCCGACACTTATGCTCACCAAGCTTCTAGCCCTAGAAAGCCGATCCCGGTTTGGTCGCCGGCCTTCACGGGGTGCTCGTCGATGGTAGAGAGCTGTTTACCGGACTATTCGACAGACTGAATCTTCAGTCGGTACGGTCCAGTGCACCCCTCGGTAAGCGAAGGGGCCCTAGGCCTGAGATTGGTCTCCCAGCCTTCCGGCCCAACCCACGAGTTGTACTAAGTCCCCCGCGCCTTGGCACCTTCGTCCAGCGAAGCGAAAAGCAGTACCCAAGATCCGAAAATCCTCTCGAACAGTGCTCTCAACTGACCCATCTGCGAGGTCCACGTAGAGAGGGCTACCTGACACCCATGCCTCCAGTGGCCGTGCACCATCTAGACTTCCTGGCCCCAGATCTACGGTCCTGACACCCGCGAGCCCGATGCAGTCGAGCATTATCCGGCGAGTGATCAGGCGACCTCGACGAATACGAATATCATCTATTTCAGGTGACATCCCAGGGTCCCACTCACGGATTGGGAGTTCCTCAAATTCGCGATCCGTGTCCCCCGGCGCAATCGGGACACCCTCGGGATCATCGGGCAATGGAATGCGCCAGTGCCACGTGCTGACTGAAATATGAGCGCGCAGTAGCCAGCTGGCTCTATCTCTGAATTCAGGATCCACGAACACCTTACGCTGTGCCATGGAGACGTAGGCTACCGGAAGCTCCGTAAGTGGGATCCCGACTCTTACGATATCATCCGCCCACTGTGTTAAGATCGGCCGATCTGTCATCAGATCAGTATCTTCCATGTTCTTGCCACCTGGGTAACAACCCAGGGTGCTTGCAAAGGCCGACACACCGATGGTACTGCCAGTCACCCTGATGAACGTCCGCCTCGATAGGCAAACCAACGGATCAGACATCGGATGACTCAGCCATTATCGATTTCGTTAACGCTATCCTATCGACATCTGCCACTTGGACGACGTATTCGTCGGGTTCATATGCAGATCCCATGGGAACTCCTTCACGGCGGTAATTCATAGCACTAGCTCGTATTTGTGCCGCTCCTATGTGAACTTCGGTAACCCCAGGGACAGCTAATACCTTACCTATGTTGTGAGGACGGATACCGCCGGCAGGCATGACCACGATGCTGTCACCAGCTCTCTCCATGAGTGCCGATAAGCGATCTAGCCCATCTAGCACACTCGCCTTACCAACCGAAGTCAGCACTCGGTCCGCACCCACTTCGAGCAGAGTTTCCAAGCTCTCTTCTAGGTCTCTTGAGAGATCGAAAGCACGGTGGAAGGTGACAGGAAGCGGACGAATCGCTTCGATGAGCCGGCTCGTCCGTCTGTAATCAATTCTCCCGTCACTATCTAAAATTCCGAACACAAGCCCTGCCGCACCCGCTTCCGCGAGCACCTCCGCGTCACGAAGCATGACCTCGAACTCCAGTTCCGAATAGAGAAAGTCTCCTCCTCGTGGTCGTACCATAGCCATAACCGGGATACCGGTCTTGCTTGCTACAATCTCGAGAGCACCAGTGCTTGGTGTAGTGCCACCTTCGACCAAGTTGTCACACAACTCAATACGATCAGCTCCCGCTAAGGAAGCCGCGAGTGCAAAGTCCACGGACCCACAACACACTTCAAGAATGGAGTTAGGCATAGTGCAAGCAGCTTGGCATATCGACACCCTGGACGCCAGCTTCATGTATGTCCTCGACCAATCGCAACAATATCGTCGCCGTTATCGGAGCAGGAGCAGCCGGTCTTCTCGCCGCTGTTACCGCGGCGAGAGCTGGTGCTAATGTCATCCTCATCGAGCGGACCTCAGACGGGGGAAGAAAGATTCTCATCAGTGGGGGTGGGCGTTGCAACATCCTTCCCGGCACGGCCCAACCTCGGCTATACGTCACCGACTCGTCACCTAACACCTTACGCAAGATTTTACGATCCTGGCCGCTCCATGAGCAGCGAGCTTTTTTTGAACACGAACTTGGGATGCGCCTAGAACTTGAGCCCGAAACCGGAAAGCTTTTTCCCGCCAGCAATAGGGCGAGAGATGTAAGGGACATTTTGGTTGCTCGAATCCTAGAGGCAGGAGCAAACATCTGGTTCGAAGCGTCGGTAGTCGGACTCCGACCAGACAGAGGACAATGGCAGATAGAGTTTGAAAACGCCCCATCGCTCACTGCCGCATGCGTTATCCTCGCTACGGGAGGCCTCTCAGTCCCAAAGACGGGAAGTGATGGCACAGGATTGAACATTGCCGAGGCCTTGGGGCACACCGTGCACACCACATACCCAGCGCTTACTCCCCTGATCGCAGACCCACACCCTCACGCTAGTCTTGCCGGTATCTCACTAACGGTCTCATTAAATGCACCTGGAAGTCGGCCGGTTTTCTCTACTACGAACGGCCTCTTGGTAACCCATGACGGCTGGAGTGGCCCATCCATACTGGATGCTTCACACCTAGCGATACGGGGCAAGAAAGACGGTTCACGCCAAGAGCTGACAGTCCAATGGTCCCAGGCAGACGCACATGAGTGGGATCAGAAACTTCAAGAAGAGAAAGGAACGGTGCGATCAACAATCAGTTCTATGTTGCCACGCCGCCTAGCAGACCAACTTATTTCGGAAGCGAAAGTCGATGGGGCAACTCCCTTGTCTCAGCTTCGGAAAAGAGATCGCAAATCCTTGGTTGAGACCTTATCACGATACCCTCTCCCTTGGACTGGTGACGCCGGATACAAGAAGGCAGAAGTCACGGGAGGGGGGGTGTCTCTCTCTGAAGTGCACCCTACGACGATGGAATCGACACGATGTCCCGGTCTTTACCTGTGCGGGGAGATCTTGGATGCCTTTGGCCCTATCGGGGGACACAATTTTCTCTGGGCTTGGGCTACCGGTCGATCTGCAGGCATGAATGCTGCCGCTCGGATCCAGTGGGGCCGCCGGCAACCACCTTCCTAGATGGGGTTGCGAGAGGGGGCTGCCGAGTATTCGCTTCCCAGGGCGCGCAGCTCACTTATTCGAAAGAATGGACCTCATTAAATCCTTCCTTGGTCCCCCAAGTCGTCCTGCTAAGGGATGGAAACGTCGGGATTTCCTAAGGGCGCTAGTGGCAACACCAATGTTAGGTGGCGCCCTTATCCAGCGCGGGACATCACCACCATCTTCTATCCGAACACAATGGGCGCCCAGCGCGAGACTGTCAGCTAGGCCACGTCAACCATTTCGGACTTTTCGGAGAGGTCAGACCAGAATAGGTCAGGACCTAGAGAGGGGTGGCTATCTCTTCGTGCCTGAATCGTATCGCGAAAACCAACCAGCCCCTTTACTCGTCGCCCTACACGGAGGCGGAGGTCATGCTGGCCGATGGTCTGACCTATACGCCGCCTGCGAGAACCGAGGGATCGTTCTCGTAGCTCCGGACTCTAGAGGCCGCACATGGGACCGCGTCAATGGGGCGTTCGGGCCCGACGTAGCATTCATCGATGCCGTGCTGCGGTTTACGTTCGAACGCTGTGTAATCGACCCTCTACGTATCGCCCTTGCAGGGTTCTCTGATGGAGCATCCTACGCTCTATCATTGGGCCCTCCAAACGGAGACCTCTTCTCCCACCTCATCGCTTGGTCCCCAGGATTTTCCGACCCCGAAGACCCTATCGTTGGCGCGCCAAGAGTATTCGTTTCACACGGAAGTGATGATCGAGTTCTACCCGTCAGTATGAGCAGGTCCGCGATCGTACCCATGTTCGAAATGGATGGCTACGAAGTTACCTACTTTGAGTTCACAGGGCGTCACGAACTGACAACCGAAGCTGTCGATAAGGGCCTCAACTGGTTTCTGACCTCCTGAGTCCATGACGCGCCCGGAAAAAATGCTAATGAGGTAAGGTAAATCCTCGTATTCAGTGGGCCGCCAACCGCAGTTCTTCTAAGACTTCAACATCGGTCTCTATCTCCCGACGCCTAGAAAGCAGTTCGAGAGGTGACGGAGTCTCTGCAGTTTCGGACGATGATGGTGGAACCCCTTCAACGGTGACGATCGCGTCTCTCGTGCTCCTCTGGGTCACCGTTTCCAATTTGTTGGCCGCCTGCCCTAAGGCCCACGCAGCATGACCGCGAACCAGAGGTTGTGGATCATTAAGCGCGGCGGCCAGAACTCTAATGGCCTCAGCCTTCTGATCCGAGGTAAGGACTCCCTCTCTTATTGCGTTGCCTATCCCCACGAAAAGATTGCGCAGCATACCCTTACGACGAGG
>DEBI01000130.1 GCA_002348465.1 Gemmatimonadales bacterium UBA2960
ACTGAGCGAAAATGCTTTAGTTAAGAATTTGATCATACTTGGAAAGTATATCGTTGTTCAATGCAAAGGGAGGCGCGCCCGCAAAGCGGACGCGCCCCCCTCACAACATTTCGGCGAGGAAGCCGGAAGGGCCACTAGGGCCCTCCCGGCGACAACTTACCTCTGAGAACTTAACCGCAGGACGGCACGTTCTCGTTAGCGCGACACTCCACGACCGTGATCGGAAGCATCATGCCAGGCGAGGTCATCGCCTGCGAAGCAGCCTGCCACTTCGGATCCGTCAGACCCCAGCGATACATATCCTGGAGCCTTAGACCCATGAACAGAGTGTTTGCTCTGCGTGTGTGTGACAGCGCAACAACTGCATCAGCAACACCCGCTGTAGGCGACGTTCCCGCTGCATACGCACTCATGCCATCCAGATCCACTCGGATCTTGTTGATGGCGGCAGCGAAACCAGCAGCATCACCAGCGTTCAGTGCATCTTCTGCTACGATGAGATGCATGAGACGCTCGGACGCCATGGTAAGAGGTGCGTACTGGTTGGTTCCGTACTGCGTATGGGCCTTAGAAACGGCCACATCCGCAACACCTGAATACGGGTCCATTAGCGCAATAGCACCTCGGGAAGTACCACCCGGGCCAGTGTTGGCCACGAGGGTCTGATCCCACTGGTTCTCACCACGCGAGTTCACGTTACTGTGCTGTGGGCTCGACGTGGATGACGAGGAGAACCCGACATTAAACTGCCAGTCGGAGCCCGCCACAGCGGCCAAAACGGCCTCTGCATCGGCGACAGCTGCGCCAAAATCTAGCGCACAGCCGGTCCCGTCAGATAGAGTACAACCGCTAGCGGAAGGATTAATAGCATCCCAGATAGCCGCAGACATGTGCGCGCGTGCACGCATCGCCTGAGCCTGCTGGGCGACAGTAGCGTCGCCCCCGGCCATCGCTTCGGTGAAGTCCGCGATCGCACCCGTAATGACGCTCTTCATGTTAGCCGGACCGATCGGTGTCCCTGAAGTCTGCTTATCAGAGAAGACGTAGTCCTCCTGACTCTCGCCGACAAAGAGATTGATCATGCCACGGTAAAGAAGCGCGCGGGCCAGCAACGCATTGGTTGCGTCGCCGTTGGCTACGTGTTCACGAACGATGTTCACTGCGTAGTCAGCCATCCATGTGGCCTGACCCAGTGACGGGAATGCCCCATCGGTGAACTCATTTAAGGGATCACCGACGAATCCTTGGTCGAGCTGGCCCCATGCATCGCGGGAACCAGTCCAGTAGAGCTCGTCCGATACTACTGCAGGACCTTCCCAAACATCAGAAGCGGCCCGTGACACAGCACGGAGAGAACCGTTGACCACGCCCTCAGCTGCCGCAGGCAGCTGAACGGACTCCTCAACCAGGTTGTTTGGGTTGTTGACGTCCAGAAGGTCGCCGCACCCAGTCATGCTCAACGCTCCGATTAGAACGAGCGCCGAAACTTTTCTTGTATTTAGCATTTTTATATCTCCCTTAGAACGTGACACGCGTTGACAGCGTGAAACGGCGTGGGAGTGGCAGGGCCCAACCTTCGGTACCCTGTAGGAAGTTACAGTTAAGACCACCGTTACAACGACCAATCACGTTGGTCTCGGGGTCCATCCCGGGATACTCACTGCCAGGCATCCAGAGCATGAGGTTACGACCACCCAAGTTGATTGTGGCGGTACTGAGTCCCCAGCCCTCGACAATGCTCGACGGCACCCGGTATGTGAGGGAGAGTTCGCGGAAGCGAATCATGTTCGCATCGTAGATGCCGTTCATTCCCGACATCGGAGCTAGACCCTCGATCTTTTGCGCCCACTCAATCGCGGCGTCTAGACGCTGCTGAGCAGATGACGCGGGGTTCTGCATCGTCGAGAACAAACGAGCGGCCAACGGCGTGTTACGGCCGATAACTGCGTTTGCACGACGGAACATACCAGACAGATCCTGCGTCTGGCCGCCCCATTTGTAGTCGAAGTTCGCTGCAATCTCAAAGTTTGAAGCAAACGACATGGTCGTTCCGAACGAGCCAGTAAAGTCGGCGTTCGGCTTACCCATGAGCGTCTGCAACAGACCCGAGCCACAGTTATTCGACGACACGCCACCATTCGGCGTATCGAAATCGCTGTTCCCAATCGCGAGAGGCTTGAAAGAACTTGGGCTTCGCGGAGTCGCGAAGTACTCAAGCGCCTGCTCGGTCGTAGGCACCTGACACACACCGTCTACCGGGGTCAGGATATTGAGCGGAATCGCTACATTCGCGAGTACCGCGCCGAAGTACGAACCCGGGGCATAGCCCTCAAGTAGGTAGTTCCGGTAACGTGGGTAAGAACCACCCGTCTTGAGCGGCGGAGCGCCACCGAGTGAAACGATCTCTTCGTCGAGGTATGCCGTGTTCGCAAACACGTTCACGGACAGTGCCTCAGTTTGGAGCACGTTGCCTCGGATAGATGCTTCGATTCCCTGTCCTGCTAGCTCACCAATGTTGACGAGCTGAGAAGCTGTGAATCCACCAGTGACCGGGAACTGACGGGCCACCATGGCATCGTTAACGGTACGATTCCAGTACGTCACATCGACAGACCAGCTGTCGTTGAACAGACCCAACTCGGTACCGACTTCCCATTCAGTGGACACCTCAGGCTTGAGTGCCTGGTTTCCAAGGTTCGCCGGAGCAACACCCGGACCAACTTCAGACGGCGCCGGGTTGAAGGTGGTGAACTTGTCAAAGGCGCCCGGCTGGAGGCCGGAACGTCCGAGCGCAGCACGCACCCGGAATGTCGAGAAGGTGTCGTTACGCCAATCAAGCCCCTGACTCGGAACAATCGAGATCGACGCCTTCGGATAGAAGGCCGTTTCGAACTCAGTACCGAAGGCAGAGTTGGCATCCCAGCGACCACCGACCGTTGCGAAGACCCAGTCATTCCAGCCTACCTGATCCTGGAGATAACCACCCAACTGGGTGACCCTCAACCAGCTCTCAGATGCGGACTGGTTTGAGAGCGCAGAAAGCGTCTCAAGACCAGGACCTGGGAACACGGAACCGCCACCACCAGCGCTCTGGCGCTGACGGAGGAAGCCCTGAGCACCGAACAAGAATGTGTTCTCGATCGCGTCACCGAAGTTACGAATCCAAGAACCTTTCATATCCGCGGTGATTTCACGGCTGCGATCTTCGCGGACCGTACGGTCACCGTAAATGTTGGCGTTCGTAAAGTCATCAACATCGTGACGATACGGGCGACCAAACACACGATCATCGGACGTGAAGTCCAAGCCGAAGGTTCCATCAAGACGGAAACCATCAGCCGGCGTGTAGCCGATCGTGGTGCTCCCCGCAAAGTGCGAGGACGCCGCGTTGTTCATCTGATACGTGAACTCACGCGTTGTACCGAATGCCGGAGCACCGTAGTAGTTCGACCCCGGGCCTGTCTCGGCCTGAGGCGTGGCCCGGCGCAGCTGGCCCATGAGCATCGAGCTGAACACACCGTAGATGTTGTTACCATTGTCGGGCGTGTGCTGCTGCATGTCCGAGAAGAGAGTGCTGATACCGATCCGCACCTTCGAGCTCGGGTTGATCGTAAAGTTCGACGTGATACCAGCACGTCTGTTTGTGTCCGTCTCAGGGGAAATCCCGTCAACTGCAGGGAAGGCACCCTCCAAGTCCATAATGCCGTCCTCATAGGAGTACCGGCCGGAAATGAAGTAGTTGAACACCTCCGAACCGCCCGTAACGGACGCGGAGTAGTTTTGCCCTAATCCATTAGAGAGGATGTCCGAAATTGCGTCATACTCGAAGACTTCGAACGCCTCCGGAGAGACGCCGAAGCGCGACTGGACGCGCTGCTGAAGCGTGGCACACTCAGCTGCATCCGTTCCACAATCGCGACCAATGAAGTCAGCTAGCGGGAGAATGCGGCTGTTGTTCGGAGTGATCTGAGTCCAATCCGCCTGAACGGTGAACTGCGGAGCACCAGCACGACCTCGCTTGGTGAAGATCTGGATCACGCCGTTGGATGCCTCGGTGCCATACAGCGTTGCGGCTGCAGCACCCTTGAGGATCTCGACGCGCTCAATCGACTCCGGAGGGATGTCATCGAGTCGGCTCGGGTTACCCGTACCTGACAGGGAGACCGCAGAGCGGTCGACCCGAATTCCGTCGACGTAAATGATGGGCTCGTTGAGCTGTGATAGCGAAGACGAGCCACGGATACGAATCGCCGCACCCTCACCGGTAGCACCGGACGAGGGAAGCGCCACAACTCCCGGCTCACGGCCGGCGATCATCTGAGAGAAATCAGAGATCGGAGCATTATCGAGCGTTGACGCATCAAGCGTCGCGATCGTGTTACCTAGTTTTCTCTTCTCCGTGGCAATTCCTGCTCCAGTCACCACCACCTCATCCAGGGTGATAGCGGTCTGATCTAGCCCGAAATCCTGAACCACGGACTGCCCTGCTCCGACCGTAACGGTCGCAGAACCAGAGCGATAGCCGACGATCTCAGCGACGATCGTATGCTCGCCGGCCGGAACGTTCAGCAGGAGATAACGACCCGCGGCGTTCGTCAGAGCACCGATGCCGGTACCCTCGATGTACACCTGGACCGCCTCCAGTGGGCGCTGCGAAGCAGCATCCCGCACCGTACCCACTAACGTCCCAGTTGCCTGAGCCGCTACGGGTGCCGGTGCCCATCCGAACATCGCGACAAGAGCCAGTACTAGGCCTCCCCGCAACAATCCGGATGTGAGACGTGCAGACGTTGATGACGTCATGTCCGTCCTCCCAGCTTTGAGTTGGACAAATAGAATCACCTACACCGAACCCTCAATGGCATCCGGCAAAGGGTGCTGATACAACGTACCTAAACCCATGAACACCAACGCCTTACGACACTGATGCTTACGGGGGACTGCACTCTACGAACACAACTCGAAATCACGTGTTTGTGAGACTTGCTATGGGTAGAGGAAGGGAAAGGTACGGCACCCCACCCTGAGTGGCAACAACCCTTGTGATCACTGCACTTAGTCGATCATGCAACCTTCGCAACGCACTCTATTTCAACATCACAAAACTTCGGTAGTGCACCCGCCTGAACAGCAGCTCTAGCAGGCCGGTGGTCTCCAAAATGACGGGCATACACAGCATTCATCTCAGCGAAGGTGTGCATGTCCGAAAGAAACACGGTGGTCTTCACCACAAGGTCCATCCTCGAACCCGCCGCCTCTAGCACCGCCCGAAGATTCGTGAGGACGAGTTCAGTCTGCTCGGTCACACTCCCGGTGTTCATTTCACCGCTCTTGGGGTCGAGTGGGATCTGCCCGGAACAAAAAACCCACCCCTCAGTCACAATCGCCTGGGAATAGGGGCCGATTGCCGCGGGGGCCTCCTCCGTATGCACTGACTCCAGCTTGCTCATTTGTTCTCCGTTGGATTCGTATGGGATTTTGCCTCGATGTGCTCGAGGATCTCTTCGGGCGATACTGTCGCGACACCGGACTTTGTAACACCCACAGCAGCAGCATGATTTGCTATATACGCTGCCTCGACTGGACTTCCACCAGCCGCCATCACGGTAGCGACGACCGCTGTCACTGTATCACCCGCTCCCGAAACGTCATATACCGTTCTAGAGGCACCAAAAAGGCGGTCGTGTCCACCACCTTCAACGTCCAATGCCATGCCTTCAGGGCCTAGGGTCAACAAAAGACAGCTACATGAAAGGTGTTCTCGGGTTTGCTTCATCCATAGAGGGTCATCCGGATAGATACACGCACCCAGAGCATCGCCTAGCTCCTTAGCGTTCGGCTTGAATACCGTAGCCCCTGAGAACGAGAAGAAATTGCGCCGCTTTGGGTCAACCACGCTCGGAATACAGTGCTCGGATGAAGCACGCATAGCCGCATCGATGACGTAGCGTGACAGCACACCCTTATCGTAATCTTCAATGACAATGACGTCTGTGTCGGTTGCCAGAGTCTGGAGCCCCTTCACTAGTTGCGTAGCTACAGAAACGTCTAATTCGGAATCATCCTCACAGTCGAAGCGCACCATCTGCTGGTGGCCGGCCATAACCCTCGTCTTTACTGTGGTCGGGCGACTCGGGGTCGTGACAATACCAGAGACATCAACTCCTTGCCGTTGCAGGGCAGAATAAAGGATCTGACCCTCCGCATCGTCCCCAAGGCAACCAACTACCGAGCACTTTCCACCAAGGTTTGAGATGTTCGCAGCTACATTCCCGGCGCCACCGACAGCGTCCTGATGATCTTCCACCCGAACAATAGGCACCGGAGCCTCGGGCGAGACTCTCTCCACTACTCCAGATATGTACCTGTCGAGCATGAGGTCACCCACCACCACTGTATCGACAGTACGGACCCTATCGAGCAACTCCTTTGCTCTGCGATGAGTCAGGATCGCCAAAGGCCCCTGCCCCTGCCTTCCAACTGGAGCAGCTTATGTACATCGCCCTCTACCCCAAGCAGGTGATCCTGAAGATTAACCGAGACGCATACGTGGTTCGGTATAATCCTGACTCTTTCGCCGATATTAGGTATCCAGTCTGAGCCAGTCAGATCAAGCACACCGTGCTCCTCTGAAAGCCCCGCCACACGCACCTCAGGATGATCCATTAGCACGCCGAAGCCGTCGCCAGAACCTCGGGACTCTTTGGCGAGCGCCTTAGAACCAGCATCGACCACCGCCTGGCCCGCGACAGCAGTGCTGACGACGGTCGCCAGAACTGTGTACGCCACATCCTGCTGACCTGCCACTCCGATGTCGACGCCCTCCCTGTCATAGAAAATGCATGAGCCTGATCGAACTTCGGTGACTCCTTCGATCTGGTGACTGCTCCACAGAGTTGGGGTAGAGCCGCCCGAGACGATTTCTAACTCGAGTCCTGTTTCAACTAGTCCGTTAAGGAGGTCCTGTACCTGATCAGAGACTATCCGGAGATGGCTTTCTTGATCCTCGGCCGACATCCGCACGTGTCCGGGATAGAACATGACGCCTCGG
>DEBI01000146.1:0-18846 GCA_002348465.1 Gemmatimonadales bacterium UBA2960
TATCTGAGTCAGCCAAGATTTGATGAGGCTTGCCGGGAATATGATCAGTTTGCAGAACTGCTGGAGCGATTAGGGGTGTCTATTGAGTGGATGGAGGGGGGTGATCTGGGACTGGATTCTGTTTACGTCCGAGATGCTTCGATCATATCTGACAGGGGTATCATTCTGTGCGCGATGGAAAAGGGCGCTCGGTCTCTTGAGCCATATGCGCAGGGCCGTGTCTTTGAGAGACTTGGAGTCCCGGTGCATGGCAAGATCGAACAAACGGGCACCATTGAGGGTGGTGACGTGACCTGGCTGGATTATCGGACTCTTGCAGTGGGTAGAGGTTATCGAACGAATGAGAATGGGATAGGACAGCTGAGGGAATTGCTTCCGGATGTAGACATTCTGAGCGTTTCGCTACCCCATTTCCGTGGTCCCGATGATGTCTTCCACCTCATGTCCATGCTGTCACCGCTCGATGATGATTTGCTGCTCGTGTATTCACCACTAATGCCGGTTCCTTTTCGTTCTCTGTTGCTTGAGCGCGGGTTCTCTTTAATCGAAGTGCCAGAACAGGAGTTCGCCTCCCAGGGGTGCAACGTTCTTACGATTGCTCCTCGAGTGGCTGTTGCCCTCGACGGAAATCCGGAAACGCGTCGCCGCATGGAAGCAGCGGGGGTCGAGGTCCATACCTACGTTGGAAACGAGATCAGCGTGAAGGGTTGCGGTGGTCCTACCTGCCTAACCCGTCCCCTAGAACGCTACTGATCTGCAAGACAAGTGTTTACTGGCCGGGCTCCCTGTAGTTAACGCCGAGGGCGTCGAAGCGGTCCAGATGCCACTCTATGCGTTTTAGGAAACTAGTGAAGTTCTTAGCCTCAGCCGGTGACCATACGACTTCAGCCAAGGCCAGCATGCGTGGAAGTAGCATGTACTCGACGTGTTCACCGGTCTTCATATACTCGGTCCACACATTAGCTTGCGCCCCGATGATCCTAGTCTTGTCGCGTTCGCGGAGTTGAGACGGTACTGGCTCGTAAGAGTAGACTGTGTCCAATGGCAGAAAACCGCCGATAGCGAATGGTTCGTTTTCTTGGTCCGCGGACTGGTAGTAGTCCAAATATAAATGGCTGTATGGGGTCATCACTACATCGTGCCCGCGCCGAGAGGCTTCAATGCCACCAATGGTTCCGCGCCACGACATTACAGTTGCGTTCGGAGGAAGCCCGCCTTCGATGATTTCGTCCCAACCGATCAACCTTTTCCCTTGTTCGTTCAGGAATTTCTCAATCCGTCTAATGAAATAGCCCTGAACCTGTTCTACGTCGTTGAATCCCTCTCGCACCATAAGGTCTTGTACATACTCGCTTTCTTCCCATCGGGTTTTTGGTGCTTCGTCCCCACCGATGTGGATATAGTCACCCGGAAAAAGGTCGATTACCTCCAGTAGCACATTTTCGAGAAACTCGAATGTCTCTTCATATGGGCAGTAAATATCCTCGAAAATACCCCACGTCATTGCGACCTCGAACGGGCCTTCCGTACAGGCCAGTTCGGGATATGCCGCGAGGGCAGCTGTGGCGTGTCCGGGCATCTCGATTTCCGGAATAATCATGACGTTTCGTGCTTGTGCGTACGCTACGATCTCCCGGATTTCCTCTTTGGTGTAGAAGCCACCATATCGAACTCCGTCACCCTGGAACTCGTCCAATCCGTGTCCTATCTGTGTCTGTTCACGGAACGCTGCAACCTCAGTCAGCTTCGGGTACTGGTCGATTTCGATACGCCAACCTTGGTCTTCTGTAAGGTGCCAGTGGAAGCGGTTGATCTTGTACAGGGCTAAAAGGTCGATGTAGTGCTTGATGAACTCTGGGGGGAAGAAGTGTCTGGCAACGTCTAGGTGAACACCGCGATACGTAAAGCGTGGGGCATCGTCGATCTCAAGCA
Source organism: Gemmatimonadales bacterium UBA2960 (assembly GCA_002348465.1). GTDB lineage: Bacteria > Gemmatimonadota > Gemmatimonadetes > Longimicrobiales > Gaopeijiaceae > UBA2589. Next base: position 1,933 of record DEBI01000146.1, read on the forward strand.
CTGGCAGGTCAAAAGAAGAAACATCTGAATTTGTGACTGCATCCGGTGGCATGAGTTGGCTTAGTGTCTGGAGACCGTAAAAGAGGCCAGCGTAATCAGCGGCGTTGAGAGCAATTCCTTCTGTAGTCACGCTCAGTCGATAGCTTTCTGCGGCTCCTTGGCCGTCGATGCCGACCTTAATTGCGCTGTCACTGTCTCCCGATTCTGAGAGCGCCAGTGCTCCACTCTTCCGGTAGGGTGCTGCCCAGATATCAAAGACTTCCTGCGTTTTGGAATCGTTTGGATCCGTAAGGTGGACGCCAGCATCTGAATTGAGACCTAAGGATCCGGTCCCCACGATCACACTGCGAGGGATAGGTACGATCGAGTGGTCCTCTGGTATATCACAACCGCATAGGCTCGCTACTAGTCCCATTAGTAGCACTTGATGTGACCTTCCTATGGCACTCTTTGTCATCGGATCGTCCTAGTCAGAACTCGAGTCTGTGTGAACTGGCGGTGGCCCTCTTTCGACTTGTGAAATCCGAAACCGCTTTCTCTGGCGCCGACCCATGGTGTTCCAGGCACTCCACCTGGAGAGCGATTTACTCCGATCATGCCAGCGGTTAAGCGTCGTGCAACGGATTCTGTCTGGTCTACATCTCCACCGAACACGACAGCTCCGAGACCGAAACGCGTGTCGTTCGCTCTAGCGACTGCTTCATCTATTGAGGCGACACGCGTGACGCATGCTACGGGACCGAATGTCTCTACAGTACCGATCTCCATATGCTCTGTTACTCCGGTAATTACTGTAGGTGTCACGAAGTTTTTGTGGTTTCCATCCCCTCCAGTTAGAACGGTTGCCCCGGCCATTACTGCGTCATCTATTTGGGTCAGCACGTGTTTACGCTGCTGAGCGTTGACCATGGGGCCGATGTCCGATCCCTCTAGTCCGTCTCCTACCGTTAGCGCAGAAGCAAGCTGAGTGAGTGCTGATTCGAATTCGTCTGCTATCGAGTCCATTACAAAGATGCGCTCGGTGGAAATGCATACTTGCCCACAGTTTCGGAATGAGTTGAGGGCAGCGAACTTGGCGGCGCGTCCAACGTCTGCGTCCTCTAAGACTATCATCGGATCCTTCCCGCCTAGTTCTAGCACGACCCTTTTTAGGGTGCCGCTAGCCTCTCTCATGATATGCTTGCCTACCTCACGTGAGCCGGTGAAGGCGATCATGTCCACGTCTGAGTGCACGAGAGCTTTGCCTTGGGCGTCGGCACCATGCGCTACGATGAGGACGTCTCCGGGAAGCACCTCGTTCAAGACGTCAGCATAAGCCTGACCACAAAGGGGGGTTTCTTCTGACGGTTTAAGTACGACCGTGTTACCAGCCATTAAGGAAGGGAGCACCATCCAGTTCGGCATGGACATGGGAAAGTTCCAAGGTGTGATTGCTCCTACTACTCCTAGGGGGTCGTGGTAAATCGTCGAGCGGTTTCCGCCGTGTTCCATGATGTCAGGCTGGAGTGCATCGACTATTTCTGTGATCTCTTCCTCTAATCGTGCTCCTAGGCCGTGAGCTTCCGCTCTTGACTCTTTAAGAGGCTTTCCCTGCTCCTGAGTCATGAGTCTGGCATGCGTTTGCTCTCGCTCGGAAAAGATGGGTGCTGCTTGACGGAGGATGTCTGCCCGACCCTGAAGACCTAGTGCGCTCCAGCCTGGTTGTGCGACACGAGCTCGGTCGACCGAGTCTTGGATCTTATCGGTGTGAGTGACTAGAACTTCGCCCAGGACGTCTCCTGTAGCGGGATTCAGGGAGGAAAGGACGTTCATGGCCGAGAAAGCCTCACGCAGAGGGGGTTGGGAGTTCACTATTGCCCGGAAGATGCCCGACGGTCGAACATGAGGGCAAGTTGAGGCTGGACGGCTGACTCATCTGGATGCATCGTGACGGCCAATGATTCTTTGGAGGGTCTCTCTATGCGCTTCGGTTTAGCACGCGCCTGCGCCTGCATGGCAATGGCAGGATTTTTCGGTGTCTCGCAACTGGCGGCTCAGTCCTACGATCTCTTGATCCGGGGAGGTAGGGTTCTCGATGGTACAGGAAATCCCGAGGTCGTAGCTGACGTCGCCATTCGGGATGGTGTGATTGTTGCGGTGGGGAACCTTGGAAGTGCGAGTGCCGAACGCACTATCGATGCGAACGGAATGCATGTCACGCCGGGCTTTATAGACATGCACTCGCATGCCGACCGAACACTTTATGGGGGAGATGCGAAAGATCGGGCTGCAGCGAATCTCGTCGCGCAAGGCATCACAACGATCGTAGTGGGCCCGGATGGTCGTAACCCCGTTTGGCCGATCTCGGCCGAGATTGCCGGATACGAGAGTCTGGGTGTGGGACTGAACATTGTGCCGATGGTTGGTCATGGATCGGTTCGAGGGGAGGTTATGGGTGATGACTACGAGCGGCATGCGACGCCTGAAGAGATAGAACGGATGAAAGCTCTAGTCCGAATGGGTATGGAAGAGGGAGCCTGGGGACTTGGGGCTGGTCCGGAATATCGTCCGGGACGGTTTTCGACCACGGAGGAGATCATTGCGCTCGCGGGGGTTGTCTCCGATTACGATGGCTTCTACTACGCACACCAGCGAAGTCAGTCACCCCTTCCTCTATGGCTTACGCCGAGCATTGTCGACGAGTACACCCCGCCACCAACGTGGCCTGAGGGGTGGAGACTAACAGCTACGGATGGGATGCATGAGACGATTCGGATCGGTCGGGAGGCTGGGATTCGGGTCGTGGGAACTCATATCAAGGCAAAGGGCCCTAGGACATGGGGCCAGTCTGCCATAGATGTTATGGCCATTGATCGAGCACGGGCCGAGGGTGTACAGGTCTACCTGGATCAGTATCCCTACGAGACCTTCGGAGGTGGCTCAGTCGAAGTGATTCCGCGTTGGTACTATGCGCCCATCGGGACTGATCGGAGCGGAGGGCTCGATGCGCCTGACTGGGGCAGAGAAGGGCTCCTGATCAATTGGGATGAGAATCTTCGGGGCCATTTACAGGACCCGGTTCTTAGCAGTGAGCTTGTTACAGATGTCGAGTACATCCTTGATCTACAGGGAGGGGCGGATCGACACATCATCGTCATCTCTCCGCGTGACGAGTCGTTGGTCGGAAGAACGCTCGGAGATCTTGCTCGAGACAATGGATTGAGCGCGGTGGATCAGGTGATCCAATTAGCGCTCAATCTAGGGACGGCCACGCTCCGCTCCGGAGTCCGTTTCCGGGGCTTGGCTGGCTCCGCTGAGGATGTAGAGCGCTATATGAGGCAGGATTATACGGCAACGTCGACTGACGGAGGGATCGTGGCTCATGCTCGCCCTGGACAGCACCCGCGTTACTATGGCACTTATCCCCATAAGATTGCTACTTATGTGCGTGATAAGGGCACCATCACACTCCCCTTCTTTGTTCGCTCCTCAACGGGTCTGCCAGCTCAGATAGTGGGACTTAGGGACCGTGGCTATGTCCGGGAGGGCCAAGTGGCCGATCTAGTGATCTTTGACTACGAGGAGGTCCAAGATCATGCTACGATCACCAACCCAGGTGGCGGAAACGACGGGATCGAATACGTCTTCGTGAATGGAAAAGCCGTGGTGGACCGTGGTTTGGTCACAGGAGCGCTACCCGGGATGGTGCTGCGAAGAGGTGGCGTTGAGGAATGAGTGATTGAAGGGGCTGAAGAGACTATTTCGGTCACTTCAAAGCTTGAGCGCGCAATCGGATCTAGAAACCTGTCCCAGTGCCGAGGTAGCGGACTATAGCGACATAGAGTCCCCCTGCGATCGCAGCTATCGCCGCGATCTTGATCAACTTCTTGAGGATGCCATAGATGATCATGGCCGCAACGATCAGGATCGGTAATAGGTAGATCGGGTTAGTTACCAGGAACTGCAGCACATTCTGCATTTAGCTCTTTGTCACTCTCTTGCGGGATTTCTATCCGGACCGCTCTGGGTCTTCCTTGAATGAAGCGCCGTCATGGCGTGGTGTCCACGGGCTCGAGTAGGTATTTAGTGCGGCGTTGCTAGCCCAACGAGCGTGTCAGAGTCGTGCTAATTTTGGTGGTTGTGATGCAACCTTAGGAGACCGATTGACTTGCGCCTAGGCGTATGAAGCCCGATCTCGAGTGGCTGAAGCGCAATTTAACGAATGTATTGGTCACAAATAACGGGAGTTCGGAACCGATCGTGAGCACCGTAAACACCACTGCGCCTTCGGGCCGAACCTTTTTCGGACACCCCAGGGGGCTGTCGACGCTCTTCTTCACGGAGATGTGGGAGCGTTTCTCGTACTACGGGATGCGCGCTCTGCTCACCCTCTTCATGACGACTGCCACCATTGAGTCGAACCCGGGCATGGGCTTCGACGTCGCGACGGCCGGAGCGATATACGGGATGTATACCGCACTAGTGTACATCACGGCTCTGCCGGGTGGCTGGATCGCCGACAACCTTTGGGGTCAGCGCAAAGCCATATGGGTCGGTGGATGGATCATCGCGATAGGACACTTCACGATGGCCATCCCGACTGACTTCAGCTTCTTCTTGGGGTTGGTCTTTGTTATTTGCGGGACCGGACTGTTAAAGCCGAATGTTTCAACCATCGTTGGTGATTTGTATCCAGACGGTGGAGCTAGGCGTGACGCTGGTTTCTCAGTGTTCTATATGGGAATCAATCTCGGCGCATTTTTAGGCCCCCTGGTCACCGGCTGGCTTGGTGAAGGGTACCATTGGCACTGGGGTTTTGGAGCCGCTGGGGTTGGCATGGTCTTGGGACTGATCCAATTCCGTCTAGGCCAGAGACACCTAGGTGACGTTGGACATCTGCGCACCGAAAAGTTACCGGACGAAGTCGCGGCTCTTTCGAAAAAGTTTTTTGGTGCCTTTTCTGTTTTTGTAGCTACCGTTGCAACCTTTGCCTTTCTTGTGTCCAGCGGTGCGATACCGCTTACAGTCACGCAGATAGCATCCGGGCTCGGGTACGCGGTGCTGATTCTCGTCGCTCTGTATTTTATATACCTCTGGACAGCCGGAGGACATACCGCCGAAGAGAATAAGCGGATGGCAGTCATCTTTTGGCTGTTCCTTATGATTGCGGTCTTCTGGTCAGGTTTCGAGCAGGCCGGCACCTCTTTGAACATTTTTGCTCGAGACCTGACGGATCGGACGGTTTTCGGCATTGAAATCCCAGCGTCGACTCTACAGTCGGTCAATGCGGGATTCATAATTCTGTTGGCACCACTTTTTGGCGTACTCTGGGTTTGGCTGGACTCCCGGCAGGTGAATCCGTCGATTCCCGTTAAGGCCGGACTCGGCTTACTTGGTTTGGCTGCCGGCTTCTTTGTTTTGGCTTGGGGAGCGGCGAATGCGACACCGGACAATCCTGTGTCGCCGTCTTGGCTGGTTGTGACCTACTTCCTGCATACAGTAGGTGAACTGTGCATATCCCCGATCGGCCTCTCTGCTATCACAAAGCTTTCGCCGGCTCGTCGTGTTGGGCAGATGATGGGGATCTGGTTCGTGGGTGCAGCACTCGGAAACCTTTTCGCAGGACTGGTAGCAGGCCAACTCGAAAACATGCCACCGGCGGATCTTTTCCAGACGGTTGCGATGATTATTGGGGGTGTGGGAATTGTTGGAATGCTTGCAAGTCAGCAGGTCAAAAAGATGATGGGATCGTGCGACTAAAGAACAGCTTCGGAACGAAAGACGTGTCGTTGATGCGTGACTGGACTGGGTGCCTGTATGGCGAGACGTTAGGCTGCACGAGTTTCTTTTTGACTTGTGCAGCCCGGGCTTCGACGTTTGGCCAACGACCGTTTGAGGTGGCTGCTAAGCAGGTGCCCGCTCTATGACCGTTGCGTTTGTAATTGGCGGCACACTGTTCGGGTCGGCCCTTCTGTGGGTCTCCTGCGCAAGGTTGGAAGAAGCCACCGATAGGCTTGCCCGCTACCACGGTATCCCTGATGCGGTGAAGGGATCGGTTTTGCTTGCTGTTGCGTCTAGTATGCCAGAACTCGTGACGGCGCTTCTGGCGTCGTCCGTTCATCAGGATTTTGAGCTTGGCCTCTCAGCGATCATTGGTTCGGCGATTTTCAACATCCTCGTGATCCCAGCCTGTGCAGTGTACGCTAGAGGTAGGCCACTAGGGGCGAATAGGGCTCTGGTATACCGAGAGGCACAGTTCTATCTGGTTTCGGTTTTTGTACTCATGGTCACACTGAGCCTTTCGGTAATATACGGTGGGCTGGGGACGCAGGGGTTGTCAGGGGGAGGTGAGATCTACCTAGGAGAGTTCTCACGCTCCTTGGCTGTATTTCCTCTACTTCTTTATGGGCTTTATCTCTATATCCAACTCCAAGAGGTAAAGAGCACCCCTGACGAAAATCGCCTCCGCGATGGCATCAATGCGATCAAAGAAGGGGGAATTCTGCTTGGTTGTATCGGCCTGATACTGGTGGGTGTTGAAGTCTTGCTGCGTGTGGCGATCACCCTCGGTGAAATGCTGGGGACTCCTACCTTCCTATGGGGTATGACTATAGTGGCTGCTGCTACCTCAGTGCCGGACACCTTTGTGAGTGTCCGTGCCTCCGTCCGAGGTCGTGACGAATCGAGCCTCTCTAACGTTTTTGGAAGCAATGTCTTCGACCTACTGGTAGCTGTTCCGCTCGGAGTAATAGTTGCGGGGTCCATTGTCGTGAACTTTACTCAGATCGTTCCGATGATGATGTTCCTTATCCTAGCAACCGTCGTGATGCTTGTGTTCATGCTGAGAAGCATGGAAATCACCATTAGAGAATCTCACGTCATGATACTTCTCTATGTGGCTTTCGGAATCTGGATGACACTTGAGGCTTTTGGCTTCACCAACGTTCTTGGGGTTCGCTAGCTTCAGCGAGGCTCAGGACGGCCATCCGTGTTTCTTTGACGAGCGACTTTGGTGCGGCAAGAAGTCTAGCAAGACCCATTCGTCCAGCTCAGGGGAAGCGGCTTGGGATCTTGATTTCTAGGCCCCATGAATCTGATCGACTAACTGGCACTAAGGGGTCCACAGCGACCCACCCAGCCGAGAGCTTCTTCGTGAGAATCCCCGCTGCTGTGGCACCTACGATTCCAAAGAAGAACAACCCCCTTCGTTGATCAGAAACCCTTTGGTCTACATCCTGCTGTGCTGTCCTCTCCGCGATCTCCTCGGCTGTCAGCCCTTGGAATTCGGTGCAGAATGATGTTCCGGTGATTTCTCTGCATCCACCGACTTTCCCAAAGCCGAGGCTCGGACCAATCGTGTAGCCGAGCGCCCCAAAAACAGCTCCGCCGAGTAGGCCTCCCCCGATCAACCGAAGAGTCTGATTGCTCTTTACTTCCCGGCGCTCGACCGACACCTGACTCAGGTCGATCGTACGCCGGATGATCGGCGCGGGGTCACAGATGGGTGCATCTCCTATCATCTCACCTGCTCGACAACGGGGCTGACCCCGAGCCATCAGGGTCGCAAGCTGGCCTTCTACCGAGATTATCCGTCCCACGAACTCCTGACGTTGTGACGCGCCTGCTTCGTTTATGCCGAGCTCCTCCTGCATTCGTCTTAACGCCATTTCCTCATCTTGCAGGTTCCGACGAAGCTCGGCGATGCGGGCCTCCTGCGATTCGATGGCCTGCGTCCGTTGTGTTCGATCTGCGCTTGTCAGGCCGATAACTTGCAGGTTGACTCGGATCGAGTCGCCGGCGCGAAGTGAGCTGGTTTGTGCCTGGAGAAAAGCTGGGATACCGAGGAGGATGGCAGGTAGCGCTGCCAGCAGAACAAGTCGAATTTTGCGCATGAAACTCAGTCCAACGAGGACAGGAAAGGTTCAGATATCTACGCGGCGGCGTCCATTCCGGACAAGCCCCGCACGGTTTTTAGAAGTGGACCTCTTCATTTTAAACGAGTAGGCCTGGTGCACCGCCCGTGTGTAAGAATACCGCACGTTGATGATGCTTGAGGGGATGTGAGCGGAGGTGAGCTATCAAACTAGCTGCCGCCTTAGACGTATATGTTGGGTCGAGTACGATCCCCGCATATTTGCCAAAGAGTTCAGTGGCCTCCATGGAGGCGGTTGTAGGGATACCGTACCCCTCTCCTACTTGGTCGTCTACGGACTTGAACGGAACTACGCTCGGATCGATCTGTGTCTCGAGTATGGTTATGGCTGCCATTTCCGCTAGATCTCTGCATGCAGTATCTAGGTGCTGGGCTGTCGCATCGGCGCTGACGCCTGTCAGGTGCACATCCGTTCTATCCAAGAGCGTTAGCCCTAGGATCATGCCTGCAAGCGTTCCTCCGGAAGATGAGGCGCTGAAGACCAGGGTTTCCGAACATCCATCGTCGAGGCGGTCTAGCTGATCACATAGTTCGATTGCTGCCTGTGCATACCCTAGTGATCCTAGAGGCGTCGAAGCCCCAATTGGAATTACGAGAGGTTCTTCGCCAGCAACTCGAAGCTTGTCTGCGACTGTGGTCATTTTTGGAGCCCGCTCAATTCGGTCTTCTACAATCACGACCTCCGCACCGAAAAGACGTTGAAGCAGAGCATTACCCGAGGGCTCTCCGTCTGGCCCTGAATTCGTGACGAGCACGCATCTCAGCCCCTTGCGCGCGGCAAAAGCAGCCGTGACCCGACAGTGGTTCGACTGCGGTCCTCCTGATGTTATAAGACAGGTCACTTCCTTGAGTTCTGATGGGGCTAGTATGTATTCGAGTTTTCGCACCTTATTCCCGCCGAGAGCAAAGCCCGTCTCAGCGTCCATCTTTACCCAGAGACGTTCGGTCCCCAGAACGTGACCTAGGCGAGGAAGACGGATAAGGGGAGTCGGGAGGTTTGCGAGTCCTACGGTCGGCCTGTCATCAAGGCGTCTTATGGCTTTAGGGTCGTATGGCATGTCAGAAGGAATTCGGCGCGAAGGAAGACGTTCGTCTTGCGGCTTCGAGCACTGTTGAGGTATGAATTTCAACTGTATCCTGAATATCCTCAGCGTAACCGCCAGCCATTACGACTGCTACTGGGGTGCCGCTACGTTCGCATGCGTCGAAGACTATTCTGTCTCGTTCGCGCAGGGCCTGCTTTGTAACGGCTAACCGCCCTAATCGATCCCCTTCGAAGGGATCTGCGCCCGCGATAAAAAATGCGAGGTCTGCTCCTTGGGATAGTGCTTGTTCAACGCCGAAGTGCACTGACGAAAGGAAATGTTCATCCTCCGTTCCGTCAGCAAGCCCTATATCAAGATCGCTCGCTTCTTTCCGAAAAGGGAAATTCGACTCTCCATGTACAGAGAGAGTAAACACGGATTTGTCACCGGCGAATATGGCGGCGGTGCCGTTTCCTTGATGAACGTCGAGGTCGAGTATCGCGCAATGATGCACTAGGCCTCTGGCTTGAAGGGAGCGAGCGGCCACAGCGACGTCGTTGAAGACACAGAAGCCCTCACCTGTATCGGCAAAGGCATGATGTGTGCCACCGGCTAGGTTGGCCGAAACCCCATCTTTCCGCGCTTGTTCGGCTGCTTGAATCGTCCCGCCGGTGGAGCGTCGCGATCTTTCCACTAGTTCATGGGACCATGGAAAACCGATACGCCTGACCTCATCCTTCGAGAGTTCGCCCGAGGTGACTTTTGAAACGTATTTAACTGTATGGACCCGAGTGAGGTCTTTGTTGGTAGCAGGCTCAGGAATCAACAACTGAATTCGCTCGTCGACGGCTACAGACTCACGGAGGAGTCTATACTTCTCCATTGGAAAGCGGTGGTGGTCGGGCAGTGGAAGAACGAACTGGTCTGAGTACCAGGCGAGCACGGCTTTTTGGTTCGGTGTCAGGTAGGTTGATTGGGCAACATAAACGAATCTAGAACGAATATCTTGACTGGTCTTGTACTCCGAAAATTTGATTTACTTAGATCAGCTCATTCCTTCCTGCCGGATATGACCAGAAACATTCGCCAGCTTGCGCTCGTGCTTGTGATTCAAGCCTTGGGCGTTGTGGCAGCAGAGGCACAGTTGAGCACTGTCCAAGGTCGTGTTCGCGACGTGGAAGGGTCCGCGGTTTACGGTGCAACGATTTCACTTTTTAGTGCCCAGACACGTGCCTTTGTGACCGAGACGGACCGTCTTGGTTCGTTCCGTTTGGAAGACGTTACGTCTGGCCAGTGGGAGGTGCAGGTGACGGCTTTAGGATATACGGCATACACCGAGGTCCTAGAGGTCGGCGTTACTCAGGTGGAGGAGCTTGATATTCGGTTGCAGAGAAGCGCGCTCATGCTCGAAGGGATCGAGGTGGAGGCAGAGCGCAGCCGGGATCGTATCCGTTTCGAGGAACTTGGCGGTGCAACGGTACGTGAACTTGATCTCGATGAGATACGCGTTGTGCCGGGCGTAGCTGAACCGGATCCGGTTAGGGCAATCGAAGTACTACCCGGCGTCGTATCGACTTCGGATTTCTCCGCTGCTTTCCATGTGCGGGGTGGTTCTCAAGATCAGAACCTGATTCTTCTGGATGGGGTTCCGATTTTTTCACCGTTTCACCTTGGCGGCCTCTTCTCAGTGTTCAATGCTGACATGATTGACAGGGTAGAGTTACTGTCGGGAGGCTTCGCGGCAGAGCATGGAGGCCGGGTCTCCTCCGTGCTAGAGATCGAAAGTGATGCGGGGACGGGAGAGTTTTCGGGTGACGCCGCCATTTCTCTTCTCTCTAGTAGGGTAGCGGCAGGTGGGAAATTGCCCGACGCTGTCGCTCGCTCGCTCGGTTATGCCAATATCCGCTACCGCTTGTCAGCCCGCCGATCATACTTCGACGTGCTTTTCAAGCCGGCCTTCGAGTTCCCGTATCACCTGACTGATCTGCAGACTGTTGTGGAGGGGTGGACGCCGTCTGGAGATCGCCTAACTGTCACTGGCTACACTGGGCGGGATGTCTTTGATCTAACTCAGCTTGAGGACAGTGGATTCCCTTTTCGTGTAGATTGGAATTGGGGCAATGATGCGATGGGTGTCCGCTGGAGCCGAGCGAGGCGGGGTGGTGGGTCACTCGATATCCGAGCCAATGCAAGCAGCTACGACAATGGTTTACTGTTTCCGGATTTCGGTGATACAAACTTCAGCAGTGATATTCAGCAGGCTCAGATCCGAGCTGATTTGGACACCCGCCCAAGTCGATATTGGGGCGTCCAGGTCGGGTCAAGCGTAGAGCGGATGGAGTATGAAAACAGTTTCTCCACTGGAGGTACCACCTTCGGAGGTGGAGATGGTCGCGGATGGCTCTTCGGCAACTATGCGCAAGCCCGATTCAGTCTTCCACGTCGCTGGTTGGTTGAGCTTGGCGTGAGGGCGGATGCCTATGACCCAGCTGTGGGAAAGACCGTATTCGAGCCGTCGCCTCGGGTGGCGCTCAAACGCTTTTATCGTAATGGGGACCTAGCTGCAAAGGTGGCAGCAGGACGTTATACACAGTTCGTTCACTCTTTACGAGACGAAGAGCTCCCTCTTGGTCTCGATATATGGATCATTTCTGATGAGAATGTGCCGCACACGGTATCCGACCAGGTTCAGCTTGGTCTTGAAGGCTGGCACGACATCGACTGGTTCTGGTCGATAGAGGGTTATTACCGCTCATTTAACGGGGTCGTCACGTTCAATACTGCTGACAATCCGAATGATCCAACGGATGACATCCTTGGTGGGAAGGGGACGTCGTGGGGAGCGGATTTCATGATCCGTAAGGAAACTGGGGAAGTGAACGGGTGGCTTGCGATTTCGTTCCTTAAGGCTCAGAGAAGATTCCCCGATCTCCTTTCTCCATTGACACCAGCTCCAGAGGTGATGTATCCGCCGATTTTTGATCGTCGAGTCGATCTAGATTTCGTAATGAGCTACCCCGGCCCATGGGGATGGACCGGAGGCCTTAGATGGAATATGGGGACCGGCATTCCGTACACGCGCGCGGTTGGATCCCATGCGTATTACTCGCCTAGGTATGTAGGGGGTGGAGGATTGGACTGGACGGGTGACGGAGACAGTTCTGGGACGGGAGGATATGGGGTCGTGCTCGCTGACCGTAACTCGACTAGGTATCCGTTATACCACCGCCTCGACGTAAGCTTCCGCAGGTCTTTTTCTAAGAGTTGGGGTGCGCTCACCCCCTATGTGAACCTGGTAAACGTCTACAACCAGAGGAATGTGCTCTTCTACTTCTACCAATACGATGAAGCCCCCGCTACGCGTTCGGGGATTTCGATGTTTCCAGTCTTGCCCACGCTCGGCCTAGAGATCTCATTCTGATGTCCAAGCTCTCTAGGAAATATTTGCCCCTTCTCAGCCTGGTCCTCGCCACTTTTTTTCTGTCTGGTTGCGAACTGGAAGAGGTGACAGTGGTGGAGGTGGATGAAGTGGTTATTGCTGAGATCTACCTCGATGTGTCTTCAGATCCGGCCGGAAATATAGCCCGGGCTTTCCTCCACCGGACGGTTGGGGTAGGGGGCGTTGACACTCTTCCTTCCTTGACGGAATCCAGGGTGACCATGACCCGGACCGATGGCTATTCCTTTGTGCTGACCGGAGAGGCTACAGATGAGTGCCTCGAGTCTTCTCCCCTTGAGGAACCGGGTGCCTGTTTTGTCTCGGAGTTGCCGGTGGCAAGTATCGGCCCCGGAGACATTGTGGAAGTCCTCGTGGAGTTGCCCAGTGGTGGGAGGATAACGGGCGCATCCAGAGTACCCGGATACTTCAAAATTAACTCGATCCCAAGCCTTTGCGTGCTGGCTCCTAACACATTAATGACAGTGACCTGGTCCTCCTCTTCGGACGCTTGGGCCTACTTGAATGAAACTTCCATTCGGGGTTTGCCTGAAGCTTTGAGAGGAAGTGGCATTGACGTCACCGATGACCCTCTTTATCTGCTGGGGCTTTCGATCTCTGATTCGGATACGACAGTCGTTTTTCCATCGGAATTTGGGATCTTCAACAGATTCACGAGTGGCTATGCAGATCTCGCACGTCGTTTACAGGCCGGTCTTCCGCTCGGGGTGACTGCGGAAGTCTCTATCACTGCGGTTGACCGCAATTATGTGAATTGGGCACGAGGTGGAAACTTCAATCCGTCTGGCCAAGTGAGGGTGCCGAGTCTCTCAGGCGACGGGACTGGCGTTTTTGGGACGACCGTTGGACGTAGCTTCGATGTTCTCGTTAGTAATGACTCGAGTGGTATCTCTGCTTGCCCATTAAGCTGAAAGTCTCAGTCTGGAGGTCCGCAGCTTTGACTAGTTCGTTTAAGAAAACTGGTCAGCGGTGATCACTTACGACGTAGATTTGCTTCGCCAATTCGGGAGGCACGGATCTCTCCACTTCGGAGTCAGTGTCGAACGATACGCGAATAGATCCGTCAGAGGCGGCTTCTCCGGAAATTGTCACGAGTTTGCCCGGTGTAAGCCCCTCTTCCGCGATTGATCGCAGACCGTCGGGGTCTTCGTCACGCACAGCTCTGATTCGAAGACGGGTGCCCGTTGGGGCGTCATTGAGCGTGACAAGGTCTGTTTCCTCTATTGTACCCATTTTCGTTGGTATCGGTGCTCCGTGAGGGTCATGACTAGGCGCCCCAAGAGCTAGCGACATTTGCTCAATCAGATGATCGGAAACGGCGTGTTCAAGGCGTTCCGCTTCTTGATGGACATCATGCCACGAGTATCCCAGTCTTTCGCACAGATAGGTCTCCAGGATTCGATGTCGCCGCATGATCCTGAGCGCTTCAACCTCACCCGGTCTTGTTAACCGGACGCCCCGGTGGAGTTCGTGTTCCAAGAGCCCTGCTTCTGCGAGTCGCTTTATCATCTCGGTCACCGATGGGGGCTGGATGTCGAGTGATTCAGCAATTGCTGACGTGGATGCGGCTTCACCGTTTTCGGATAGCCCGTAAATTGCCTTTAGGTAGTCTTCGGCTGAGGGCGAAAGTGGGCGGGCGACCATGCTGGTAAATTTATGCTCAATGACGAGATGGGTCGACCTACCGGGGCAGTGCGTAGTTTTGAGAAGTGATTGATAGTGGGTTGCTCGAGGCCTGACTGTAAACCTGTCCGGGTAGTGCTGGCCCTGCATTCGTAATGTCGTGAGGCCTAGCTATCAGATACATTCATGCGCGCCCGTGACTTTCGACCAGATTTGGTGTATCAGGGATCATGCGCTATAAAAAATCCACTGAAGGCATTCGGGTCGAGGTGCTTCCCCGATTCTCCCTCGCCGACTCTGACCCAGACGAAGGTAGCTTTGTTTTCTCATACACGATCAGTATGGAGAACGAAGGTGAGGCTGCTGCGCAGCTACTTTTTAGGCACTGGCGAATCCACGATGCGGTCGGTGAGGACTCTCTTGTCGATGGTGAGGGTGTTGTCGGAGAACAGCCAATATTGGCGCCCGGGGAGTCTCACGAGTACCAGAGCTACTGCGTTTTGCGTTCCCCTGCCGGTTTTATGGAGGGGCATTACACCTTTGTGCGTGACGACGGCAAGGAGTTCAGGGTAGAAGTGCCCCGCTTTCAACTAAGAGGTCCCCTAGTTATCCCCACGTTGACCATTGGCCTTGCTGATAAGGATGAAGAGCCCCCTGTTCTTCACTGAGGACACTGGCACCGTTAGACTTTGCGGATTTTCGGATCCTCAGAGACAGTCGAGCTACTACCTGTGAACGATTCTGTTGCCATCGACGCGAAGCGCATTCTTCTCCGTTACGGGGCGCCGATTTCCGTTCTTGATGCAGTGTCGCAGACACATCGCATTGAGTTCGCTCGCGAAGTAGCAAAAACGGCCCTGCCAGAGCGTCAAGCTCGCCTTCGCGAACTGCTGATCGAAAACGACTATATCGTCATCGAAGGAGACGATTAACACGCATAAGCCTGAGGTCGGTTATCCGGTGACGATTGTCATCGTTCGCGCACAGTCTAGAGGTAGCTGAATAGGTACCACAGTATGCCTGTTTACGCTTTTGAGGTTCAGTTCAGCATTTTTCCCATCCACTAGCACTTTTTGGACGGTCCCACTGATCAATGGTTCGAATATGATCAGTGGAGGAATTCCGACCCGATCGGGTTTCAGGGTGAAGTTGATCTCCTCGCGCTCCCGCTGATAGGCCACGCTTACCTCACCATCCCCGATCTGGACACCCTTGACTTCAAAAGACACCAGATGGGAAGGAATTCTCGGAGCGATGCGTAGTCGTCCAAACGGCGCGTCCGGAGCTAGTCCTAGAAGCCCATGGGCTAAAGCCAACAATAATTCGGCAGTAAGGCTTTCCCCGTAATCCTGAATCTGACTATCAGGATTGGATGGGATATCGTCCCAGGTAGCGGGCCCTGCCGGCCCGTGATTTAGACCCTCCTCGAGGAGGATTCGCCAATCTCTCCAGGCACGGTCCGGGTCCACACGGAATAGTTCGGCTGATCGCCGGGCTCTCGATAACCGGACGTCGAACGAGGATGGCGGATGGCTTGGATTCCCCGTCAGGAGACTTCTCAGCCATGATGAGTAACTTGCCTCTCTGGTTGGACTATCTAGCAGGCTCACTGCGGTGGTAGCCATAGGTAGGCGAGTCCCCCGAGGGCTTGAACGTGTTGTCGGAATTGGGTCAGGGGAGACGAGACTCATTTTTCGGAGGGAGTCTAGAACTTCTGCTGTCGCTCCGTAGTGAAGTGCGTCGGCTAGGTTGCCAGCAGCTAGTGGCAATAAGTCGGACTCGGTTGTGCCTACTCCATCTAGAAGGTGTGCAGCGAGGGTTGCGGCGACCTTGGTGTCTCCAGTAGTCAAGCCCAATCTCGCCGCTAGCAGACCTGCCGCGACAAAGTTTATGTTCTTTAGGTGGCTTAAAGCTCTAGTTGGGACGTTGGGATGTCCGAAGGCTACGGCCGCGAGTCCCAGATTCAGTGCTGCGGAAGAATGTTCCGAGACCAGACCGAATGTGCGCGCGAGTGCCCATGCCACTCCCTCATCTACATCCGTGATCCCTGTATTTAGGCGAAGAGCGCCGTAGGGCCCCTCTGCTGCACGTAGTGCATGCCCCTCCATGTGTGATGTCGCACGCATGACAACTTCGACTTCTCCGGGATCTCCAAAGGCTAAGGCCATAGAATGGGTCTCAGCGTCTGCGAGTGTTATACAGAGATCGACCGCTCCTCCGGCTACCTTGATCTCGATCTCAGCGGGAGCAGGCTCGATCCGAACTTGAGCCAGCTTGCCCTGGGTGCGGATGGTCACGGTATCCTCACAGTGATCCACGTCTGCAAGCGTAGTCGAGGTCGAAAGCTCGAGGCGGATACGGCTAGCCCCTGTAGAAGACCCGGTTAGTTGCCATATGAGCATCGGGAGGGTTCTGGATGCGACGAGTGCTTCGGATGTCGCACCCTTACTACTGACAAAGTCTCTTCGGGCGACTCCGGGGTATAGGACTAGATTCGCGGCGCGTCCTAGATTCGGCGCCTGCAGGCTGACAGTAAAGCTTGCTCGACCTTCTTCGTCGCAAAGGAGGGCCTCTCCGCCGCACCTTGTCTGACGTCCTGCCAAGCGCACGCGGGCTCCTTCGAGCAAGAACGGCTCTGGAAGCGCGCGTTGAGCGATGCAGAGGCCCGGAAGAGCCGGGTCGAGCGGGGGTATCGAAAGCTTCATTGGAATCGATGGAGAGATGACCGAAGAATTCGTCTTGAGGGCTTTGCTTCTGCGAACAGAAGTAACCTAGACCAATCGAAGAGATCTGGGTCGGTCATCCGGAGGATCTCGCCCTTCTCGAGCTTTTGCGATTCGCTTTCGGCACGGTTCTGGGAGTACGTTACCGCCGAATCACAGCACAAAATCTCCCTC
>DEBI01000146.1:19168-28730 GCA_002348465.1 Gemmatimonadales bacterium UBA2960
CACAAAATCTCCCTCTTCGACTCTTGTTCCATGACTTGCACTTATCGTAATCCCGGACTGCTCCTCTCATCTATCTTCGCAGTCGGATTGGTCTTCGCGCCAGTCGAAGCGCAGGACAGGATAACTGTAATCGAGAATGGACGCGTGCTTGATGGGTCAGGAAATCCATGGAAGTATGCCAACGTTGCGATACAGGGAGATCGAGTTGTCAGAATCGGAGATACAGCGGATCTGAGACCGGACCGAGTAATCGACGCGAGTGGGTTTTACGTGACCCCCGGCTTCATAGATGTGCACTCTCACGCTGGCTCGGCGTTGGCCTCTCCTTGGCTCGGGCTAAACCACGCAGAGCCACTGTTAGCGATGGGTTTGACCACTGTATTCGTGAATCCCGACGGAGGAGGGCCTGTAGATCAGGCTGCTCAGCGAGAGATGTTCCTAGCCGAGGGTTTAGGCGTGAATGTGGCTCAGTTGGTACCTCATGGCTCGATACGTAGGGAGGTGATGGGGAGTGAGGATCGACATGCGTCGGCAGCGGAGATGGAGCGCATGCGCTCTCTCGTGATCGCTGGTATGGAGCAGGGAGCGTGGGGCCTGTCGTCCGGTACGTTCTATGTGCCTGGTAGTTATGCGCCTCCGGAGGAGATAGAAGAACTAGCCAGAGATGTAGCTCGTTACGATGGGACCTACATCAGCCACTACAGAGACGAGTCGACGTACAGCGTCGGATTGATTGCAGCGGTTGATGAGGTCATCAATGTAGGTCGGGTCGCGGAGCTTCCGGTTGTTCTGACGCACGTGAAGGCGTTAGGGCCGCTTGTGTGGGGATTCGGGCGAGCAATCGTCAGTCGAGTGGATCGGGCTCGTGAGGAGGGGATCGAGGTTTTTGCGGATCAATATCCGTATACCGCGTCGGCAACTGGTCTGGAGGCAGCTCTTCTGCCGCGCTGGTCACAGGCGGGTGGACGTGACGCCCTGCTCACTCGGATGGCTGATCCGGAAACGATGGCCCGTATACGCCAGGGTATGGAGGCAGGGTTGGAACGTAGGGGTGGAGCAGACCGAATTCAGTTTCGCCGATACCAGTCTGACCCAACGATCGAAGGGCGTCTCCTTAGTGAAGTAGCGGAAGAGAAGGGACAGGATCCGATCGATACGGCGGTCGAGCTGATCAGGGGTGGTGGTGTGAGCATCGTTTCATACAACATGCACGATGATGATGTGGAGACGCTTATGGTCCAGCCGTGGACGATCACATCGTCGGACGGTGGCCTTGTTCAGATGGGAGAAGGTGTTCCGCATCCGCGTACTTATGGAGCTTTTGCTCGGAAGCTGCGCCTGTACGTCAAAGAAAAAGGTACGGTCGGTCTAGCTCACGCGATTCGGAGTATGACTTCTTTGCCGGCGGAGGTCTTCCGAATGCCGGAGAGGGGAATGCTTAAGGAGGGATCCATTGCGGACGTAGTAGTATTTGACCTAGAGAAGGTCCGTGATGTGGCGGAGTACACGGATCCCCACCACTACTCGGAGGGCATGGTTCACGTATTTGTGAACGGAGTGCCCGTTGTTTCGGACGGTACTTTTACGGGCCAGCGGCCGGGCCGTGTCCTGCTTAAGGGGAATTAGCCTAGGTCAATTATCAAGTATATAGCAAGGAGGACGTATTTGGGCGCTATTCGTGACTTTATGTCAAAGCACTACCTCCACTTCAACGCGAGAGAACTCGTGGAAGCTGCGAAGGCGTATGAATCACACATAGAGGCAGGCGGAAAGATGCTTGTGGCAATAGCCGGGGCGATGTCTACAGGTGAACTAGGTGTCTCGCTCGCTCGAATGATTCGTGCCGGGAAGGTGCATGCGATTTCGTGCACAGGAGCGAATCTAGAGGAGGACGTTTTCAATTTGGTCGCGGGACCAGATTACGAGATAGTCCCATCTTGGCGTGACATGTCGGCCGTTGACGAGCGCCTTTTGTACGAAAGGGGTATGAATCGAGTTACGGACACATGCATTCCGGAGAAAGTCATGCGTCATATAGAGGGACGTCTTCTCGATTCCTGGAAAAGTGCTTCCGCCGCGGAAGAACGTAAGATGCCCTCCGAGTTCCTCTTCGAGATTCTCTGCGCCCCCGAGCTCGAGAGCCACTTTCAGACCCCACCAGAGAACTCGTGGGTACTAGCAGCTAAGAAGGCCGGGATTCCAGTATACGCACCCGGGTGGGAGGATTCCACGACGGGCAATATTTTTACAGCGAATGTCATGATGGGAAATCTCCCCGACCATGCGTGTGTGAAGTCGGGAACGGAGCAGCTCGAGTCCTTAATCGAGTGGTATGAGGAGAACCACGGTGCCGGTGATGTTCCGTCAGTGGGGTTTTTCCAGCTGGGCGGAGGGATTGCAGGAGACTTCGCCATTTGCGCCGTGCCATGCATAATCCAAGACCTTCGTCGTGACGTTCCGCATTGGGACTATTTCTGTCAGGTCACGGATGCACAGCCGTCTTACGGTGGGTATTCCGGAGCGCCCGCCAATGAGAAGATCTCGTGGGGGAAGCTTTCACCCTCGACACCAAGATTTGAGATCAATTCGGATGCAACTATAGTGGCTCCATTGATCTTCTCGTGGGTCATGGGAGACTGACCGAATGCGAGCCATGTAACTGCCAAGTTGACCCACTCGGAAAAGACAATGATCGGAGATCGGTTTGCGGTACATGAGCAGTTAGCAACTCAGCATTCATTCACTCCCTGATGCCCGAAGAAACTGACCGTTTGTAAGAAGTTGCTTGCTGTTGACACTGGCGACTGCGATAATCTGGCCGCATACACCATCGTAATCGGACGCGCAGGAAGCGTTCGGTTAGGCACTATTCCATTTTCCGATGTCCGACTTCGAAACGCCAACACCCGTTCGGAAGACTAACGAGGGCGAGATCTCTCTCTGGGAGATCATGGCGGTCCTTGTGCGTCGCAGGGGCACGGTCGCGGTCTTCACTCTATTGGTGAGTTCATTAGCCGCAGTCTATGGACTCGTTCAACCTCTGACCTACACCACAAGCGCAGCGTTCCGGCCGCAGGGATCGGAGCAAGGCGGAAACTCACAGTTAGCGGCGCTGGCGGGCCAGCTTGGCGTGAACGTCGGGGGAGGGACTGCTGATGAAGCGAGTCCGCAGTTCTATCAGGAGTTACTTGTTTCTAGAGAGATTCTGACGAGTGTATCTGACGAACCTTTCGCTGTGCACGACGTAGGCATCGTACAGCTGAAAGACCTGCTCGAGATAGTGGGGGACAGTGAAGCGTTTAGGGATGAGGAAGTCTTAGAGTGGCTTCGAACAGAGGCTGTTTCTGTTTCGACCAGTCGAGAGACCGGCACAGTAACGATCTCGGTCAAGACGGAGTGGCCGGATCTGTCGGTGAAAATCGCGGAAGAGCTACTTACAGAGGTAGCCCTTTTCAATATGGATACACGTCAGTCCCAGGCTGCTTCTGAACGCGTGTTCATTGAGACACGTGTGGAGGAGGCTGAGGCCAACTTGGAAGAAGCCGAGGACAATCTCCGGTCATTCCTTGAGACTAATCGTCAGTGGGAGAACTCTCCTATGTTGACTTTCCAGCACGATGGTTTACGAAGGGAGGTAGGGCTTCGCCAATCTGTACTGACGACGATGGTGCAGTCTTACGAGCAGGCCCGAATCAGCGAGGTTCGTGATACGCCTGTCATTACAGTACTCCAGAGCCCATTCTTCCCTCCTCTCAACGATCCACGGCGACTTGTGTTCATCACAGTCCTGGGTTCAATCATCGGTGGTATGATCGGTATCATGCTGGCGTTTCTTTCGGAGGCGATTCGGCGACCAAGGACCGGAGATCCTGCACGTACTGAGTTCGAAGAGAGTTGGGATGAAGCAGTGCGTGGGGTTCCTCTCTTGGGTGGTAGTGGGGATTAGCGGAGCGCTTGATCTGTGACCTAGCGGTAGGGGTCTCATGTCTTGTGAAAGAGGTTCACAGTCCGGGGGTGATAAAGAGCCCCCCCAGTACATTGGTCGGCAAGGCTCAATTAGCTTCCTGCGCTGTCCACCCGAACGCCCGTGTCTGAAGATCCATGGCTATTCGCAATATCGCGATCATCGCGCACGTTGATCACGGGAAGACCACCTTGGTCGACCAGATGTTTGGTCAAGCGGGAATCTTCCGCGAAAACCAGGCGATTGAGGAGCGGGTTATGGATTCGAATCCGCTTGAGAAAGAGCGGGGGATAACCATTCTCGCGAAGAACACCGCCGTCCATTGGAACGATGTTAAGATCAATATTGTCGACACGCCGGGCCATGCCGACTTCGGTGGCGAGGTAGAGCGGATCCTTCGGATGGTAGACGGGGTCGTGCTGTTGGTGGACGCAGCGGAGGGGCCGATGCCGCAGACTCGATTTGTGACGCGGAAGGCTTTGGAAATGGATCTACTGCCTCTGGTTGTGATCAATAAAGTGGATCGAGGAGATGCGAGGCCGGATGAGGTTCATGACGAGGTGCTTGAACTCTTTATGGATCTTGAGGCGACTGACCAGCAACTGGATGCACCTTTTCTCTATGCAGTGGGTCGATCGGGTTGGGCGTCGCACGATGTTCACAACCCGGGTGTTGATCTGACCCCGCTCTTTGATACAATCGTCGACTACTTCCCGCCGCCGAATGTAGATGACAAAGGGCCGTTTCAGATGCTCGTGTCCACGCTGGACCACTCCGCATATGTGGGGAGAATCGCAATTGGTCGGGTGGAGCGTGGTTCGGTTCGTGTAGGAGAGGAAGTCACGCTACTCGACTTAGGAGAGGCCGGGATGGTTAAGAGCTCCTCTGCATCAGAGCGAGCAAGGGTTTCGAGGCTCTACACGTTTAGCGGCTTGGAGCGGATTGAAGTTGAGAAAGCTGAGGCCGGAGACATAGTGGCCTTGGCGGGACTAGAGGGCGTCGAGATTGGCAAGACGGTGACCGACCCCGAGCACAGAGAACGACTCAGGGGGATCGCTGTTGAAGAGCCCACTCTCTCCGTGGACTTCACTGTTAATAATTCCCCGTTTGCAGGGCAGGTGGGCAAGTATGTAACAACCCGCCAACTTCGGGAGCGACTCTACAAGGAACTTGAGCGAAACGTATCACTTCGTGTGGAAGATACGAAGCAGCCCGATACGTTCACTGTAAGTGGCCGAGGTGAGTTACACCTCACGATTCTCATGGAGACTATGAGGAGAGAGGGGTATGAGTTCCAGGTATCTCGGCCTCGAGTGATCACGCGCTACGATGATGCTGGAGAGCTACAGGAGCCATATGAGGAGGCAGTGATTGAGGTTCCGTCTGATATGGTAGGGGTCGTTATAGAAAGGCTTGGTTCGAGGAAGGGTGCGATGACGGAGATGAAGCCGATGGGGGAATCGAGTACTACAAGGCTTCGTTTCAAGATCCCGGCGAGGGGACTTTTCGGGTACCGTTCTGAGTTCATGACCGATACACGCGGTGAAGGCATTCTCCATCATACTTTTCAAGATTGGGATGGCTGGGCGGGCCCACTCAAGGGGCGAACCCGCGGGGTCTTGGTCGCGGATCGGCCAGGCAAGGCTGTCGGCTTCGCTCTATTTGGCTTGCAAGAGCGAGCCACCCTATTCGTGAGCCCCGGAGACGAAACTTATGGGGGCATGCTCGTGGGTGAGAACGTCCGAACCGACGATATGGATGTAAACGTCAGTAAAGAAAAGAAGCTCACGAACATGCGAACTACAGCCTCAGATGAGAATATTAAGCTTGAGCCACCTAGGAAAATTACGCTTGAACTTGCTCTTGAGTTTATCGAAGACGACGAGTTGATTGAGGTTACGCCGGATGCGATTCGACTTCGGAAGCGGGTACTGGACCCTAATCAGAGAAAAAAGGCCGCTAAGAAGGCAAGCCAGTCGAGTTGAGCCGCTGTGTTACTAAGAGGTATGCGCTTAAGTGTGGAGACAGGCGTGCTCTTTAGGTTCAAGGGGGTCAGTAGAATTTCAGCAGGATTGGAGCACGACGATTTGGAACTCTGGAGTGTTTCGCGATGAAAAGAGCCATCAGGATGTCGGGACAGTGCATGACAAGTGAAGCGATGCGAAATCCCGGAAAGGCTAAGTGAACAAAAAACGTTTCGAAGACGCGTCAACATTCCTTCAGTTTCTCGATAGTGCGCAAGAGCATCGTGATATGTGGCACGCGGTGTACGAGAGAACTCGGTTGCCGGAGGAAGTCGTTGAAGAGGCGACCAAGACTACTGGGGTGTGGAACCTCCTCGCACTTTCCGAGGACTGGTGCGGAGATGCTGTGAACACTCTGCCCGTGATCGCGCGACTTGCTGAGCGCGTGGGTTGGGATCTTCGTGTCTTGGGTCGGGATGATAATCCGGACCTCATGGATACTCATCTGAGCGAGGGACGAAGCCGGTCGATTCCGATCGTGATATTCTATGACGAACATTTTAAGGAGATCGGTTGGTGGGGCCCTCGACCTACAGAGATCCAATCTTGGGTCCGCTCCGAAGGACTTTCGATGTCTTCAGCTGACCGGTACAAGGTGATCAGAGCGTGGTACGCCAGAGATCGAGGGCGCACTACTCTCATAGAAATCCTAGACGTGATGAGTTCGGCTGCCCCACTATCTTAGTGATCATGTCACGACGCCTCGGATTTTTCGCCCTCGCGTTCGGGTCGGGTTTTGCGGTTCTTGCAATTGAGATTGCAGGAGCTCGTCTGATTGCGCCGGTATTTGGGCTTTCTGTAGTGCCTTGGACTGCCGTCATTGGCGTCATTCTAGCGGCGCTCGCTGCTGGAAATCACATAGGTGGCCGACTGGCGGATGCAGGTCAGGTGCCGCTTTCGAGCGTGCTTGCGATAGCTTCGATCACGGGAGTACTTCCCGTCATTGGCTCAAGCTTTCCGTGGCTGGCTCGCGAAATGTTTGGTTTTATACCTGGTGCATTAGTTAGCGCCTTGGTTCTTTTCGCACCGCCCGTTCTTTGTTTGGGGGCCGTGGTACCCTATCTGGTTCAAGCCGATACGGACGATTTGGGCTCTGTTGGACGTCGAGCGGGAGATATAAGTGCCTCTGCGACAGCTGGATCGATCACAGGGTCGTTTGTGACCGGTTTTATTCTGCTCCCGCTCATGCCGTTATCGGTCCTCCTCGGCGTTAATGCCGGAGCGCTCATGCTGATGGCGGCTGCATCAAGAGGGATATTAGGTGGGCGATCGCGACACAGCCGAACGTTGGTGGCCGTAATCGGACTTCCGATTCTCGGGGTGCTCGCCTCCCGGTCGCCGCCTGATACACTCTATGAGGGGCAGACGCTGTATACGGCGGTAGCAGTTACTGAGCGTCCTTGGGCGGATGGCCGGATCGTTAGAGAGCTATGGCAGAATGGAGGCTCGTCCTCGGCTGAGTTCATTGATTCTGGCGCTCCTGCCCATGTGTATGCGTCGGCGAGTTTGGATATACTGAACCTGTGGATAGACCAGGTCGATCGCGCCTTAGTGCTCGGCGGTGCTGCTCTCACGGTACCAGTCGCTATGCAGGATGCGCGCCCGGCAATGGAGATCGTGGTGGTGGAGATTGATCCAAAGGTGACAGAATTAGCGAAAACGTACTTCGCATTCGGTGAGCGAGAGCGACCCGATATTAAGGTGCATCATGAAGATGCGAGGACGTTTCTTCGTTCTGGGAATGACCGTTATGCACTCGTCTATCTCGATGTCTTTGACCATCTCTTGACGGTCCCTTGGACGATGGTCACACGAGAAGCGCTGGTCGATATGCGAGCGCGGCTTGCGCCTGGGGGTGTGTTTATGGCGAACATCCTTTCGCCCCTCGCGGGAGAGGGTGCTGCTTTTTTAGCTCGATTTCGAACCACACTCGAATCTGTCTTTCCTGCGACCAGAATCTACATGACCGAGTCTTCAAGAGATCTGGGCGCGACTCAGAACCTTATTGTGCTAGGGGCAGAGTCTGAAGTTCTGTTGGATCCGCTAGACGAGTCGTGGGTCGTATCGCCGGTACCTGCTGAGGGGCCTCCACTAACCGATGCTTGGGCACCGGTAGAGTCGCTTCAAGCTCGTGTGTTTATGGGGGGACTCCGTTGGCACTGACGTTCAAAGATGGAGTGCCGGAAAACGTTCACCCACTCAATGTGGTTAAGAGGATGAAAGGCGATTTAGTTGAGAATGAGATGAACTCAACTTCTGACACCGAGGAGATCCCGGTGGGCCGTCCTCCCCTCTTCGAAGTGTACATGCGTATGGCAGAAGAGCTAGCGAAGAGGTCTACTTGTGCTCGTCTGCAGGTCGGGACCGTCATCACCGATTCACGACTCGAACACGTGGTTGCGATCGGATACAACGGTAACGCACGAGGCTTTCCTAATAGGTGTGACTCGGATCAGGCAGGAAAGTGTGGATGCATTCACTCGGAGATGAACGCGCTCGTAAAGTCACCTGGACATCTGCGGGACAAGGTTGCTTTTATCACAGCTAGTCCTTGTACCATGTGTGCCAAGCTGATAATCCAAGCGAATATTTCGCACGTCTTTTTCCGAGAGCTATACCGGGATTCCACAGGTGTCGCAATTCTAGAAAGTGCCGGGGTGGTGGCGGTTCACTACACTCGTTGGATGGATGCTTGGCGTTAGTAGTGCGCTACATTCTCAGGAGGTGAGGGGGTGGAAAGTGCTAACCCCAATGACTAAATGCCCAAACTTGACTAGGGTGGCATAGAGCTATTGAAGGAGTTCGTCTACGTCGCTAGCCCTTCTGCGAGTAAGATGGCCGCATGGGTGGCATTCCGGCCTGTCCCGTCTGCGATCTGTGCTCTACAGCTAGTCCCGTCTGCTATGATTTGAACATCGTCTTCCGCTGCCCTCACCTGAGGCAAGAGGTCCAGTTCTCCGATCGCCATTGAAGTTGCGTAATGCTCAGCATGGTATCCGAAGGCTCCGGCCATTCCACAACAACCAGATTCAATCGCTGTCACCTCGACGCCGGGTAGTCGGGCGAGCATCCGATCTACTGCGGGGACACCTCCGAAAGCTTTCTGATGGCAGTGCCCGTGTCTGAGTATGCGGAGCGGTTTTCCGTCTGGCCCCTTATAGACTTGGTTATTGAAGGATATTGTCCGTCCATCTTCCCATGCTTGATCAAGATAATCCTCTAGGGTTAACGAAAGCTCAGAGAGCCGATTCGCTTCCGTGTTGTCTAGGAGCGCGGGTATTTCGTCTTTGAGCGTGTAGAGGCAAGATGGCTCGAGGCCGACAATCTTGATGTCGTGGGATGTCATCTTTCTTGCCGCATTAACTAAGCGCTTGGCTTCATGGATTGCTTCATCTACCATACCTGCGCTGAGATACGTACGTCCACAGCATAAAGGACGCTCCCCGGGTCCCGATCGAAGCGGAATAACGTCGGCCCCGGAAGCCTCTAATAGGTCCCTTGCCGCTCGAGGGATCTCTGGCTCAAACCATCTGGAGAAGGTGTCCACGAACAGCGCTACTTGTGGTTTAGTCGA
>DEBI01000149.1 GCA_002348465.1 Gemmatimonadales bacterium UBA2960
GTTGGAGATGTTGGTTTCGACGAGGTTGCCGACATGGTCAGGACTCATTTCGGTGACTGGAAGGGGACTCCGGAGCAGATTGCGGACTTTACGGTTCAGCCGGCCTCGGTGAAGCGCCGTGTAGTCCTGGTACACCGGGAGGGTGCGGTTCAGAGCGAAGTCAGGATCGGACATGTGGGGGCAGCTCGCTCGACACCCGATTACTACGCGCTTTCGATGGCCAACATGGTGCTCGGTGGGATGTTTACGAGCAGGTTGAACCTCAATCTTCGCGAACGGAACGGGTTCACCTACGGTGTCCGGTCTCGATTTACATTTCGGTCCCGACCGGGTCCTTTCCAAATCTCTACATCTGTTGGAAACGACGTGACTACAGCAGCCATCCGGGAAGCCATGATTGAGTTGATAGCGATGGCTGACAGGGGACCTACTCCAGATGAAGTCGCTGCGGCTCGAGATTATGCGGCAGGCGTATTTGGTCTTCAGCTTGAGACATCAGGACAGGTGGCAACACGAATCAATCAGCTCCTGATTTATGGACTAGATGAGGATCATTACGATCGGTATCGGGACGACGTCAGGGCGGTAAATGCAGAGGTAGCCGCCAGCGCAGCTGCAGAGCACATGAGACCCAGCCAAGCTCAGATCGTAGTGGTGGGTGATGCCGATGAGGTGGCGCAGCCGCTGGAAGAGCTGGACCTAGCCAGTGTAGAGATTGTTACAGTAGACTGATCGGTCTCTGCCGTTGCGGGATTAGTTAAGCGCGAGCCGTAATGCTCGAGACCACCGCGACTGAGAGTGTCTACAGCGGTTTAACGGATTAACGTTAAGCTGTATTCAGTAGTCAGTAGCTTTAGTGTTAATCGCCTCATGAAGAGCTGTCCTAATTTCGCCCTCTAATAGCGTCACAAGAATAGGACGATCGGTGTTTAGGGCCCAGTGCCACTCGGTATTCTGAGCTTGGCACGCAGTATGCACTGTAAGTGGCTTGTAACGGGAGGGCGTCCGATAGGAAAGCGGACTGCCACCGCGAGGAGGCGGAGATTGGCTATGGGACGACAGAAGAGAGAAACCGATTTGCGGATCTTACCGAGTGAGGCTCGGGAGCATCGGCTAATGCTCGGTGAGATGACTGACTCGGAGGTGGTCCAAGCTTCTCTCGATGGTGACGCTCGTGCCTTCGGAGAACTCGTTCGCCGCTACGACAAGAGGTTACTCAACTTCGTCTATCGAACGATTGGGGATCGGGATCGCGGTCAGGACTTAGTTCAGGAGACCTTTGTGCGGGTCTATAGGCATCTTCATCGCTTCGACCAGACTAAGAAGTTCTCAACCTGGATCTACACAATTGCTAGCAACCTTGCGAAGAACGAGCTTCGGAATCGGTCTCGCAATCCGCTCGTCCTGTTCCAGACACTCAAGAAGAACTGGGACGCCGACAACCGACCACTTGAATGGGAGGACACTCAGTACAAACCAGACGATCTGTTCAGAAAGAGGCACCTGCGTGCCAAGGTCGAACAGGCTGTTAAGCAGCTACCTGAGCATCACCGTGTCGTTTTCGTCCTTCGAGAGATGGAAGGGAAAACCTACGAGGAGATAGCGGACATAACTGGCTGTAATCTGGGTACCGTAAAGAGTCGACTGAACCGAGCACGGAATAAATTCGCGCATATCATTGGGCCGCTAATTGAATGACCCGAGTAGTTCGCGCTAGCGAGGTACGTTTAGGCTAAGGGGAAAGCACCAATTCCCTGAAAAATTCGCAGGAACTCGTGAGGAACTGGGGAACCCGACGACCGAGCGTCAGTATCATCTGAGCGTGGTTCCCAGGCCGATGGAGTCTGGGCCTAGATCGGCGAGCTGTCGAGAATGAATTGTACCGACGTCTTAGAGTGTTTCACTGACTACCTCGATGGCGCATCCGCGCCAAGCGAGGAGATAGCGATAGAAGAGCATTTTCGGCAGTGCTCTGAATGTTCTCGTTACAGGGACGTACTCGTTCGCGGTGCTGAGCTGCTCCGGAGTCTTCCGGAACCCGACCTGAAAGATGATTTTACGCCGAGGCTTGAGCATCGGCTCTATCACGTAGATGACGACCGCGCCATCGCGGCCCATTCTGGTTCCCGTATCCAGGCGCTGGCGGTGGTAGGGATTGCGCTGCTTCTGACCGGGGTCGCGTGGTCACCGACTCTGTTTGTTCGTGGACCTGCCGTCGAACTCCCAGTCATTGTCGTGGACGAACCTCCCATACGCGGAGCAGGGTACACGTCCTATTCGATGCCGATTGACGTTCTAGGCTCAAATCCTCTGGGCCAAGGAGCCGAACTCAAAGAAAACATATGGGTGAACCAGCTCATCTACGATTATTCACCTCTCTCAGATCGGTATGAGCGGCGTCCACGTGTGCGTCGAGTCGGTCAGTTTGACCGCTGAACGGATCAGACGTAGTTCCCGCGCTAGGCAAATCACGAGGAGGCGTATTTTACCTCCATGGTGCCGATCATTTCCGTAAGGAAGAAGCCGTTCGGTCATTGATCGAAGCCCATTTGGAAGAAGCGACGCGCGATTTCAATCTGGACCTTCTTAGAGGGAGTGAGGTCAACGCAGAGACATTAGCTTCGGTGATCGCGACGCCACCCATGATGGCTGAATGGCGAGTCGTGGTAGTTCGCGAGGTAGAAGGTCTCGCGTCCTCTAAGCACGCCCGCGATGAGTTAGTTCGGATAGCGCAGGATCCCCCTCCAGGGCTCGCATTGATCATGAGTTGCACAGTCCCTGTAGGTTCGAAGGCCAAGTTCTATGCTTCTCTAGCCAAGGTCTCACAGTCTACGGAATTCAAAGCAATCACTGACGCTGACGTTCCTGGGTGGATCATGCACCGGGCGGAAGCTGAGCATCAAGTCGAATTTAGTGCCGATGCGGCTCGGGCACTCGGTGTCGCGATTGGCAACAACTTGGGTGTCCTCTCTCAAGAGCTGACTAAACTCGCTGATTTCGTGGGTGACCGACGTACAGTTCAGGTTGAGGACGTAGAGGCTGCGGGAACAAAGCTTCCTTCTCAGGATCGCTGGAGGTGGTTCGATCTTGTGGGTGAAAGAAAATTCGAGGAGGCTGCCACGACTCTGCCAATCTTACTGCAACAGGGGGAGAATGGCGTTGGACTTGTAATTGGGTTGGCGACTCACCTGCTGCGCTTAGGAATCGCGGCGGAGGAAGGCTCCGGAGGGCTCGAGCATGCCTTGCCGAGGCATCAGCAGTGGCTGGCCAGCAGGATTGCAAGTCAGGCGTTGGGGTGGAAGCAAGACGAAATCGATGAGGCGCTTAGGTCTCTCCTAGACGTAGACCGTCTCCTGAAGACAAGCCCGCACACGGATGAACATTTTCTAGAAGCGTGGATCCTCGGCATTCGGGTGCGAGCAGAGGCAAAATGAGAATAAGACTAGGTGTGACAGAACGGACGAGTGCTGAGCAGACGATCTTGGTCGCAGTTCTCATTGCGGTCGCGCTAGTTTCGGGAAGCCCTAAGATTGTTTCCGCTCAATCCTCACTTGAGCAGGTGGAGCGCCTCACTCGGTTGGGAAGAACGGAGGAGGCTCGAGCGGTACTACTTGAGTGGTGGGAAGAAGACCGTATCGAGGCATCGCGTCGGGAGAGACAACGAGGCCTGTGGCTTAGGGGGAGATTGACAGTCGATCCTAGGCAAGCCGAACTCGACTTCCAGCGGCTAGCTTTGCTATACCCGAGTGGGCAGTTTGCTCCTGACGCTGTGCTGAGGCTGGCCCAGGCCTCATGGGCGATGGGGGATGAAGATACTGCACGTAGGCATCTAGCCACTTTAGAGCGGGACTATCCTCGCTCTGAGGCGTTTGAGCGAGCAAGAGAGTGGATCGCGGATGC
Organism: Gemmatimonadales bacterium UBA2960; assembly: GCA_002348465.1. Taxonomy (GTDB): domain Bacteria; phylum Gemmatimonadota; class Gemmatimonadetes; order Longimicrobiales; family Gaopeijiaceae; genus UBA2589. The sequence continues at coordinate 3,901 of DEBI01000149.1, forward strand.
TGGGCCACTCCCTCCGAGGGGTGACACCCCCACAACTTCCGACGGTGGGGTGCAGGTCACAGAGGAGTTAGGGCTGTCAGCGGTTCAGGAGTCGACGGTTGTGGACCCGGAAGTGGATGAGTCGAATGCTGTGGACGACGTTAGTGAGTCTGTCGATGCATTAGCGATGAATTACAAGGTGCAGCTAGGAGCTTTCGCGCACCACGATCGTGCGGTCGCTCTGTATGAAGAGGTTAGCGCGAGAGGGATAGATGTCCGCATCGTGACTGTCGATGGGAGCCAATTCACCCATGTACGCGCTGGTCGCTTTTCTGTTCGGTCAGAAGCGGTCGAGTTGCTCGAAGCACTAGCCGAGCAAGGGATAAGGGCAGCGTTGATTCGAGACGCTAGGGAAGAGAGGCCAGCCGGAAGCTAGGCTTGGTCAGCCCGCTGGCATCCCTGAGTTCCACATATCAACAACGATCTTCCAAGATCCATCTGACTGCTTTTTCCATGTATGGAAGTCGCGCACAACATCTCGGCCTGGCTCTTCACCTTCACGCTCGATCGTGATGTTACCAATAGCAAAGGTCCATCCTATATCACCGGACGCGGCAACCTCTGCCCGAACGAGTTCAAATGCGAGCGAAACACCTGGTGTGACAATAAAGCCGAATTGGTAGTCCTCAACTCCTGCAAGCCCCTCGTCTACGATCGCTGCGTTGGGTGGAATCATTATGGCCGTCTCGTCGTACATACTGACGACCGCTGCAGCGTCCTTGCTAGAGGCAGCTTCTTGATACGCTAGAGCCGCTGCTCGTAAAGACTCGATGTCTGCTTGCGTGCCCGTATCCCGAGTTGTGTCGGCTGAATCGGACTGACACCCGGAAAGGGTTAGGCCGAGAGTTAGGCCGATGATTCCGAGTCCTTTGATCCCAAAGTTTTTCATGACAACTCCATGACTAGTGTGATCGTCGTTCTAGTTAGCTCGCTGGCTATGCGGGCCATGTCTTGTCGAACTGTCGTAACAGTAATTGAAATCGGGTCTATGGACGCGACCACAGCGAGAGATGTCTAGCGGCATGGGTTTTGACGCCGAGTCGAACGCGTATCAGTGTGTGGTTGAGGTTTAGCTTCTTAAGCAAAACAGGCAACAGTTTCGGCACCCTGTCTTGAGCGCCTTTCATACCCCAATAACTTCACTGATGGCTTCGGGCGACACACCTCTTATGCAGCAGTGGCGGGAAGCGAAATCCCGGCACCGAGATTCTCTGCTATTCTTTCGCGTAGGCGACTTTTACGAGCTTTTCCACAGCGATGCTGAGGAGGGTGCGAGGTTGCTGGGCCTTACGCTGACCTCGCGGAACAATGGGGCAGCCGCGAGAGTGCCGTTGGCCGGTATTCCCGCTAAGGCTTTGGACGACTATCTGGCCCGCCTCGTGAAGATGGGACGTCGGGTGGCAATCTGTGACCAAGTCGAAGATCCAGCTCAGGCTAAGGGCATAGTGAAGCGCGAGGTGACCGAGACGGTCACGCCTGGCACCGTAGTGGCGGATAGCCTGCTCAATGACCGCAAGAACAACTTTCTAGTGTCTATAGTTGGGGCTGGTGAGGCCGGGTACGCGTTGGCCCGACTTGATGTTTCAACTGGAGAAGTTGCCGTTAAGGCCGTTCCAAAAGACGAATTGCGGGCCGAGCTCGGCTGTCTTGAGCCCTCTGAGGTTCTCATCCCACGAGCATTGGCCGAGGACGAAGGCCTTGGGTGGTCGGTCTCAGGCGATGTTCCGCGGACTATTAGGGACGACTGGATGTTTGAGGTGGATGTTTGCACCTCAGAGTTGCTTCGGATATACGGGCTACAAGCCCTAGACGGTCTGGGCTTTCAGTCTGGTGATGCTGAGCTCGTTCGTGCTACTGGGTCGCTGATCCAATACTTAGGTGAGATTCGCCCCTCGGGAGTAACCCACTTAAAGCCCGTTCGCGTTCTCCGACCCGGACGTGTGATGCTTTTAGACGAGATGACGCGACGTAATCTTGAGTTGATTGAGCCAATGCGGGGGGGAGAAGAAGGCGGGACACTCTTAGACGTACTCGATGATACTGTGACAGCTATGGGTGGCCGCCAACTTAGGAGGTGGGTGCTCGAACCACTGGTGGTTACTGAAGAGATTTGGGCTAGGCAGAATGCCGTTTCAGAATTGGTCGATGCACCCGAACTGCGTCAGAGCCTTCGTGACGCGCTGGGTGGGGTTAGTGACCTTGAGAGAATCGCGGGCAAATTCGGTACCCTACGCGTCGCGCCGCGTGATCTCATGAGCCTCCGGATCTCTCTCCAAAGGCTTCCTCTGATTAAGGAGGCTTGCTCCGGAGCTTCATCAGATCTCTTGAGGTCGTTGGGTGTTGAGATCGATCTATTAGAGGACATTGGTGACCTACTGAGCCGGGCAATCGCAGATGATCCTCCAGCAACTCTCCACGAAGGCGGGGTCATTCGGGAAGGTTGGTCCGCTGAACTCGACGATATTCGGGAGATTCGTGATGGCGCTCGCGACTTCATTGCCGGTCTACAAGTTCGCGAGCGTGAGCGTACGGGGATCGGCTCACTCAAGGTTGGATTTAACAAGGTCTTTGGTTACTACCTCGAGGTGACTAAGGCGAACCTCGACAAAGTTCCCGAAGACTATGTAAGAAAGCAGACACTTACGAACGGAGAACGCTATTTCACCCCAGAGCTGAAGCAGTGGGAGGAAAAAGTTTTTGAAGCGGATGACCGTATAGGAAGTCTGGAGATTGAGCTGTTCGCCGGGGTTCGAGAGCAGGTAGCGGAAGCTCTAGCCCGGCTTCAGGACTCCGGCGCTAGAGCGGCATCGCTTGATGTGCTGAGCACGCTCGCTGAAGTGGCGGTGCGACGGGAATACGTTTGCCCTGAAGTCCACACGGGCTTCGACTTAGAGATCCGTTCGGGGCGTCACCCAGTTGTCGAAACTATGATGCCCCGCGAGGAGTTTATTCCCAACGATCTCGTGCTTGGTGATGATGGATACATCGTTGTTCTGACTGGGCCAAACATGGCGGGCAAGAGCACCGTTTTGCGACAGATCGGACTCATCCAATTGCTAGCGCAAGTGGGGTCTTTTGTTCCTGCAAGCGCAGCACGCCTAGCGGTTTCAGACCGGATCTTCACCCGTGTAGGAGCCTCGGACAATTTAGCTCGAGGTCAATCGACGTTCATGGTTGAAATGAGCGAGACTGCTGCGATCGTTCACGGAGCGACTGACCGAAGTCTTGTACTGCTCGACGAGATAGGACGAGGGACATCAACGTATGACGGCGTATCAATAGCCTGGGCTGTCACGGAGCATGTGCATGAGCATATAGGGGCAAAGACTGTTTTTGCTACTCACTATCATGAGCTCACCCAGCTTGGTGATCTTCTTGCCGGGGTGAAGAATATGAACGTTTCAGTTCGAGAGGTGGGTGACGAGATTGTATTCCTTCGCCGTCTCGTATCAGGAGGTGCGGATCGCTCGTACGGGATTCAAGTAGCAAGGCTTGCCGGCCTTCCGGATGGTATCGTGGCTCGAGCTCGGGAACTTCTTTTCGAGCTTGAGGGAACACATACTGGAGGTGGGGAGGGGTTGGGTCGCCATGGGGTGCTTCGACCAAGCTCTGAACCTCCTCCGGATCAACTTTCCATGTTTTATGCGGAGCATCCGATAATGGCTCGACTAAGAGCAATCGATCCAGACACAATCTCACCGCGTGAAGCGCTTGATATTATCTATGAGCTCGGCGGGATCGAGCGACCCGGAGATAAAGGTTGAAGGTTGTGCGGAAGGTTCTAGGCTTGGCAGTGTGCGTATCGGTACCTGCATGTGGTGGTGATGAGATTGAAAGGCCGCGCTTTCTCTCTGGTGAGGTGCCTATAGAGTACCCGCTCCAAATGTGGGATCAGGACATGGAGGGCGAGACGGTTCTAACAGTCCGCGTGAGCGCTACCGGTGCCGTTGACAGCGTCAGAGTGCTTGAGTCTTCGGGCCACTGGGCTTTTGACTCTGCTGCGGTGGAAGGGGCTCGCCACCTGCAGTTTTCGTCCGCTCGTCAGGGTGATAAGCAGGTTGAGGTATGGGCGCATGTACCTGTTCGGTTCTCCAAAAGCTCACGACCGGACAGTTTAGACTCCGGACCGAACTCCCGATAGGAAATCTACATGGCTGATCGCCATCCACGTCCTTACGACAGCGTCCTAGAACTCATCGGCTGGACTCCTATGGTTCGTCTGAACTCTGTCGTCGGTGACACTCCAACTCCTGTCTATGCAAAGTGTGAATTCTTCGGGCCGGGTGGTTCGATCAAGGATCGGATTGGGGTGGCGATGATTGAGGCAGCTGAAGCTGATGGGACTCTGAAACCGGGCGGGACCGTGGTTGAAGCAACCGGGGGTAATACGGGTCTCTCGCTCGCTATGGTAGCATCCCTGAAGGGGTATCGGTGTATCTGTACGATGCCTGATAAGATGAGCGAAGAAAAAATCAAGCTCTTAAAGGCGTTTGGCGCCGAAGTCGTGATCACACCAACCGCTGTAGCTCCGGATGACCCCGACCACTATTTGGTCAGGGCACGTAGCATCGCCGAATCGATACCGGATGCGGTCATGGCGAACCAGTTCTACAACCAAGCCAATCCGAAGGCACATTACGAGACCACCGGACGTGAGATTTGGGAACAGAGCGAGGGACGTGTCACGCACTTTGTGGCTTCTGCTGGCACAGGAGGCACTGTGACGGGGGTGGGGCGCTACCTGAAAGAGAAGAACCCGTCAGTGCAAATTGTTGGAGTTGACCCTGAGGGGTCGATCTTGTCCACCTTCTTCAATACTGGCGAAAAAGTGGAGGGACACCCTTATAAGGTGGAAGGGATTGGAAACGACAAAATCCCTGGGACGCTCGATCTTGATGTTGTCGACGAATACATGAGCTTCGACGATGGTGTAGCGTTTCGTATGGCCCGGCGGATAGCCCGTGAGGAAGGACTTTTCGTTGGGGGATCGGCAGGTCTTTTGGTGCACGCAGCGGTCGAGGTAGCAAGACGAGTCAACGACCCTGATGCGTATGTAGTCACGCTCGCTTGCGACTGGGGTGAGCGCTATCTGAGCAAGGTTTATGATGATGACTGGATGCTTGAAAACGGCTTTCTGGAAGAGCCAGGGCACGCTTCTGAATCGGAGTCGATTCGGAAGTGTGACAGCTAGTTGAGCTTGCCGCCCGTATTTTTCGCTGACGGCTATCAGAAGCCGGTTAGATCGGGGCGAGGGCCTACAGTCATGATAAGTCGGGGCTCCTCCTTGTGAGGATAGGCGTTCTCATGGGGGGAACCTCCGACGAGAGGGACGTGTCCCTAGCGTCCGGGACTCAGGTGTCAGGAGCCCTTAGAGCAGCTGGCCACCAGGTGGTTTCCGTTGATACGGCTAGGGGAATCATGACACTGGAGGAGGAGGCTAACCTAGTGTCAGCTGGTGTGGGGCAGCTTCCCCCAGAACCGATTGCGCTTTTGGAATCGGAGCACGAAAGGTTTGTTGAGATTCTCCAGGATCCGGAGTTGGCCCAGGTCGATGTGTTTTTTATGGCGCTTCACGGAGGCAGTGGGGAAGATGGCACCATTCAGGATATCCTAGATGGTGCCGGGGTTACGTACACTGGGAGTAACTGTTTTGGGTGCTCGCTCGCGATGGATAAGGAGGCCACCAAGACGGTCTTGAGAGACGCCGCGATTCCAACGCCGGATTGGCTTGTCGGGCCCATATCAGCGAATGAGGTCGAGTCTGCGCTTGGATTGCCGGTGATGGTTAAGGCCGCTAGAGGCGGGTCATCTCTAAGACTGGTTTTAGCGCACGACCAGGTAGAACTCGAGGTGACTATGGATGAAAGCTCCACTTGGGAAGACACGGTGTTGTATGAGCGCTACCACGCTGGTCGAGAGTTTACAGTCGGAGTTCTGGGTGGTGAGACCTTCCCGGTGGGAGAGATTGTCCCGCAGCACGAGATTTTCGACTACGAGTGCAAGTATCAGGAGGGATTGGCGCAGGAAATTTTCCCAGCGGATATACCGTCGGAGCTATCTGAGCAACTCAGGGCACTAGCACTCCAGGTGCACGGTGCACTTCACCTCAGAGACTATTCTCGTGTTGACTTCATCGTGGACGAAGATGGTCGGCCTTGGTGCCTAGAGGCGAATACCCTACCCGGGATGACCACTACCAGTCTGTTTCCCAAAGGGGCAGCCGCGTCGGGGATCGGGTTTCCGGAACTTTGTGACCGGATTGCCGAGCTCGCGCGGGCTCGTTCGGGAGCTGACTCTGCGTGATGGCTATGGCGCTACAGACGTTGCACACATGAGTTACCAGAACGATTTCGGATACGGTTCTTTTGGCATGGCATTCCGTCCAACGCCTATGGTGAAGCGTCTTCTCATCGCGAACTCCGTTGTGTTTGCGATCACGCTTCTGATGCCACCGAGACTCGTGATCGACTGGCTGGCGTTTCAACCTGCTCGGATCATCTTTCGCCCGTGGGCCCCGCTCACCTACATGTTTGTGCACGGTGGGCTGTATCACCTGTTCTTCAATATGCTCATGCTCTTCTTCTTTGGTCGTCCAATAGAAGACAGGTGGGGAGAACGAGAATTTCTGAAGTTCTATTTGATCTGCGGCTTGGGGGGGGCGTTACTGAGCTTTTTGTTCCTGCCTTCTTCAATCGTGGGTGCTTCGGCGGCTGTTTACGGGGTTATGCTGGCATTCGCTATGAACTGGCCCCGCGCTCCGATCTACGTCTTCGGAATCTTCCCCGTCGAAGCGCGTTTTCTAGTCGCCTTCATGGCGGCAGTCGCATTCTTAAGTGCCGCAGGAAGTGCGGGAAATAGCGGTGTAGCACATCTCGCGCACCTTGGAGGGCTGATCGCCGGGTGGGTTTACCTTAAGGCCGATTGGCGGACATGGTTGTTCAGAGGAAGGGCGCAACGGACCGGGCCGAGCACGCCTAGGCTCGCGGTGGTGCCTCGGAAGAGGTCAGGCGAGAATGCGTTCGAGGCCTCAGGAAGAAGGAATGCTAAAGCAGACAACGTGCTGTTAGACAAGGTCGATAAGGTTTTGGACAAGATTTCAGCCGAAGGGATGTCTGCACTAACGCCGGACGAGTTGCAATTGCTCGATGAGGTCTCGAGGAAGCACAA
>DEBI01000029.1:0-1224 GCA_002348465.1 Gemmatimonadales bacterium UBA2960
ACTTTCATGGACAAACCTCTTCCACGACTTCTAAAAGAGCGTTGTTAAAAAAACGAACTCCCCTCATCGGGCACCCGGTCGGTATCGTCGAATCGTAGCAGCCACTATCTCCGCTTCACTCCATAGGATGCGCTTCATTTCATCTCTGGCAAACATCGCAGCTTGGTCGTCGTGATATGGCGAATCCTCCAGCCGACTCTGACCATAAGCAAGAATTGAGTAACCTCGGGGCTTCTCCCCGAACTCGACCGCGAAGACCCATCCGTCTCCTCTGTTTACAGCCCGACGGCCACCCGGTAGCGGCGTGAAAGACAACGTGCGAAAACAACCCAGCGCCCCTTCGCACCCCGACAACGGTTCATCAACATCCCCTTGTACGACTCGGTGCACCTCACCCCACCTGGAATCTGGGGCCACCCCTTCCGCTTCGAGGTCCTCCATAGCCAGCCTCAACGCAGTAAGTGCCCTACCGGGTTTACCCACCCCAACAGGTGTGCTCACAGGAGTTCGCCGGTCCCACTCGACTCTATATCTCATTGTGTCGGTGATTTGCATGTACGCGTTAAACCAAGCCTTAAAGAGGACGCCGCCGCGACTGGTTGCGGAGGCCGTCCGGTCCCAAGAACCAAGGATCCTCCGGGCGCTTTGAAGAGCAGGCGATGGCTCCGATGCATCAATCGCGGCCAACAAGTCGTCGAGCATTCGTTCAGCAGCCAGCATGCGCGGGGAGTGCTTCAGTTCTACTACATCCTCTAGGCTTAGCTGGAAGTCACCATGAATCAAATCGAATGAAAGCTGGCTGCGAAAGCGGAGCCTTTCTTTCGGTAGATTTTGCGCAACCGTGTCGCGATCCAGGGTCACATTTAAGTTGATAAAGTCCGGTGTGTCATTGGCTTGCTGTACGTAACCGCCCGGAGGATTCACATAAAGAGGCAAGCTTTCCCAAGGGACTATCTCGGTCCACATATCGGATCGTGAGAGCGCAATCGCGGCGGTGTCCCCTGTAGACTCGTGGGGGAGATGTGGGAGTCGCGCGTTGTAATAGAGCGCGATGTTTCCCTGGTCATCGGCATAAGTGAAGTTCGAGCTCGCGTGTGCACGCATACGCATCACCTGAAGCCATTCCTCTAGGGAGCCCGCCATCATCATCTTCACCAGCTGTTCGCCTCTCTGGTATTGTCCGTCTCGAGGATCGGTCAACACATAAGCGTACTTGTCGTTCTG
>DEBI01000029.1:1625-14369 GCA_002348465.1 Gemmatimonadales bacterium UBA2960
CTCCATTCGACCGTAATCGTCGAATCGCGGAGGGCAACTGCTTCATTATCCAAAACCAGATGTCCGTCTCTAGATGAATGCAGCTCTAGGGCGTAGACCTGAGAGTAGCGGGGTGAATTGTTTGTGGTTGCCCACCCAAGATGCTGATTAAAGCCCCCTATGATCCCGAATGCTCCGCCGATTCGGAAATCACCATAGAACTCCACCTCGTCGCTGATCTGTACGTGCGCTTCGTAGTACCCCGCTTCCCACGATAGGTGAGGATTTCGTAACAAGATCGCATCACCCGATTCCGTCCGTGTTCCGTCGAGCGCCCACGCATTCGATCCATCGGTGACGGGATCGAATGAAGAGAATAAAGCCTCTTCATGACCCCACGAGCTAGGATAGGCCGGCACTGGCAGGTCTCTCGAGCCTACCCGTTCCTGGTCCCGGGCAGCCTGGGCTCTAACAAATGCAGCTGCATCTGCTCGACTCCAGGTATACACATCATTCGTGAGCGCATCTACTCCTGTGAAGTCAGGAACTAACCACGCTGGAAATTCCCCGGGGTTCTGCCGGGCGTACTCGTTTACACCTTCAGCAAACCCATCATACGTTGCTCGAGCCCGTGGCTCCAGCAACTCGTACCTAGCCGCCGCGAGCGCATGAGCCTCTCGTCCCGCAAAGTCTCCCGCAATCGAATCTCGGCCTGTATAGCGTCCGTACTCCCCTCTGCTGCGGACGAAACCAACGGCAACTTGGTCTCCATAATCCTCGGACTGAACCCACCCCATCGCATACCCGAAAGCCTTCCAGTCTTCAGCGTATATGTGTGGGACTCCATACTCGGTCCGGATGATCTCCACACGGGCGGACAACGCCTGCGCTGTGTCTGGATAAGAAGGCGGCTCCGAGACTGTGAGAACTTGGGCCCTCACCGGTCCCGCCCAAATCATCAGAAACACGATTGCCAAGACTCTCGCACCGCACGGCCAGTAAGTCATTTCCTTTTCTCCCAAAACACCTTCACACCCCAAGGAAAACACTCAAGTTCACGCCAATACTACATCCCAGAGCAATTAAGGCAGCTATGTGGACGCAATCCTCGTCGTGACCAGAGAGTTTTTGTGGCTGCCGGCTTATCCCGCAAAGAATCTCGGCATAGTCAAAAAAAGGGGGTGACGGATCACCGATCCGCCACCCCCTTTTGAAGGAGATCACTGGCTCCCTTCAGAACATCATCCGCCCTTCTTCTTGCGGAACGGCTTCCGTCGGTCCCTAGCTGCAAGGTCGATCTCGATCTCTTCTCCGTTTACGACCGCTTGCGCAAACTGTGTTCCGTCAAAGGTGATCACGATGTCGACCTCTTTCGTCGTGGCACCATCCGAGTTCGTTCGAACAGCCACCATGGAGCGCTCTATCGTTCCCGACAACGGGTACCGGGGCTCGGTACCACGAATCGGTACGACGACATCGTTGTAAACTGCGGACCCATCCATCGTGTGCGACCGCTCGCTCCCGTCCTCAAGAACACCGCTTTTGCTGGTATGGCTGGTGGACGTGCCATTCCATGTCCTCGTCACTTCCTCACCTGCCAGCCCGCTAGCAACCATGCTGCGCGTCCGCTCAGTTTCGGCTCTGAAGCGCTCACGCTCGATGAGTTGGGTCGAGGAGGTCTCTACGTGCACCTCTTCGGTAGCTAGAGCATCATATGCGTCTTGCTCTGCGCCATCCGAGTCGAAAAACGTCACCGTCTTTGTCCGACTCCACGTGCGACCTGCGGCCCCCATCGAAGGTCGCGCGGGTGAATCCGAAGCCAAGGAAGGAGGGAAGTTGAAGAGGAATGGATCAATAAACATCCTTGCTTCCTCAATCGTCGCATCAGCAGCCAACATTGCCGCGTCAACTACCACAACGTCCTTCAAACTCTCTATCGACGTAGCTTCATCGCACGCTGCGACTCCTACCACCAAAATCAACATCGCGTATCGCGCACTCCGCCTAATCCTTTCCTTCATACTGCTACCCCCACGGTGAGATCGGTCACACACATCTGTGGAAAGACAGAGTGTGTGCCCGCCACAATCGTTAAAAGCTGAATCCAACCAAGAAGACTCAGAGGCGTCCGAATCGAGCACACCCCGAGCAGCTGTTCTTGCCTTGTTAGTGGGTTCGAACGTAACAGTACCAATGCGCTCTGCACCACTACATTAATTCCAAGCCGAAAAAAAACGAGGGTCAGTTTTTTTGATTTGACCCTTTTCAGCAACTGTCAGCGCTAATGCTGGCTCCATCAAGGAGGTCGAAATGAGATCGCTTGTCTCCGCGACTGTCGTCGCACTCGTAATGGTTGGTTGCGCTCCAGGCGACACGGGGCAAGACACTGCAGTCGAGACTCCCGCAGGAACCGACGGCTACTCTTTACCTGAGTTTGACCAAGCTCAGTTGCTGAACAGAGCAGCGATGAACTGGACTGTAATGTTCGCAGTCTATCTCGACGAGCGCATGGAATCGGGAGGTACTCCAGCTGAAGCGGGTCAGGCGTTCTCCGAGATCGTCGGCAGCAGTTGGACCGGCGAATTCAACGCTATAAGCCTATTCAACGCGATGTATGCAAACTGGTCTATGTATCCGGGCCTAGCTTGCGAAGTAACGACTGCGGAAGAGGACCAAGTAGAGGCTTCATGCAACAGACCCTACGTGCCCTTGTTTGAAAGCAGCGAGAATGACCTGTACGGCACTAGCCTAGAGGAGCATGAGGCTGCGATGGGGGCCTTCCAGGCAGCGATAGCTGAGCTTAAGGGATTAAACTGGGATCAGAGCCTGGAAGGAGAAAATCTCCATATCTCCATTACTATGGACTGAATAAGAGGCATCACAGGAGGGTAAGCAACAACGGTCAGGTCGGGATTTTTAAGTGTCCTCAAAACTCGTTTTAACGTCCGTCATACACTTCATGAATCCTGCCTTCCGAAGGGCGAAGAATCCGAACCCTGCCTCCGGGTCAGCGTCGCATGACAAACACCGGCTGGACCCAAGCCAGGTCCGACCGTGAATTCTGCACTCGTGCCCGCACATACCCGACGTCTTCGGTCAAATGAAAGACTGCCGGATTGTCCTCCGTCCGCAGTAACGTCTCCCCCGATGCACCGATAAAGGTTGTCTCGTAGCCAAAATCACGGTCTTGAGCGATGTGGATTTCTAGGCTTCGAGGCCGAACCGCAATCTCAGTTAGCTCAACCCCGGTGCTGGCGTAGAAATGTCCCGCCTCTAGGCTGGCCATGAGCTCACTAGCATCTAGGGTGTCTGCTCGAACTGAAATCCAGCCACGGCCAGGGTTAGCTCGGTCAGCGTTGAACTCACCTTGAAAATGATGCGCATCATCCACCGCAATCCCGAAGACAGTCTTGCCTCCAGTTAGTAAAACGTCCCAGATCTCCTCCACGGAAGGTGACCCACTTCCTCCATCATTGTGCACCGTCGGATGGCCATTCCATATCTCTAGAAGCCGGTCATCCTCGACCCGAGCCAACTCTTGCGCTCCTATAGACCACAGGAAGTTGGGGTGATTTATGTGCGGTACCCCCTCAACTTCACGAATCGCGTCAACATTGGCTTGAATTGTAGCGACAAGGGTTTCGGACCTTCTCGGCTCAATAACGTGAGGAATGTTCAGTCCGTTAACATGCACAGCAGCTGACTCAAAGCTCGACGTCACCTCTTCGCCCGGAATTAGCAGAAACTCGTCATCAACTATGTAAGACAATGTTTTAGGGTCCGTGAAAACGTTGTGGTCGGAAAGAACTAGAAAATCATATCCATTCTCTTTGTACCAACGAGCCACGTATTCCGGCGACGAGTCCCCGTCGCTGTTCGTCGTGTGAGCGTGAGTGTTCCCCTTGTACCAACGACCGGACCAGTCCGGTATATCAAAGACAACTCCACCAGCAAACGACGCTGATTCTTCCACAGGAGGCGAGCAAGAGCCTCCTGAAACCAACAACGCCACCAGCGAGAGCCAGAGGAGGTCCTTCCGGTAAGTCATGGAGACCTGCTCCCTTTTTCCTCGGCTAGAAGCAATTCTGACAACTCCTCTGGAGGGTTCGCTAGTTCGACAATCGCATATTGCGGATCGGCAAAAGCCGCTACCGAAAACCGAAACATCGCTCGATCGCTCATCCAATTCACATTAGGTGCGAGATGCTGAGGCCGTTCAAATCTTTCCTCTCCGATAATTTCCTGAGGCCTGAGCAGGTGCTCTATCACGTGCATATCGATTGGCTTGCCTGCAGGCATCTTCAAGCCAAGAACTACAAAACCTTCTGGCTCTCCACGGTGTTCCGCCCACCAAGCCCCTTCAGGGTCCCTTAATTGCACGCCATTGATCGACTCAAGCACCACTCCCTCCTCAAGGTGGAACCGCATCACCTCAGCTCCTATCCTAGAGCGGACCTGGAGCTCAACGAGACGAGAGGCATCCACCACTGTGTCAGTAGTCACATAAGCTGCTGGCGGAAGGGCTTCATAGATCGGCGCCGAAGCGACCGGAACCATTCCAGACCGGTAACCGAATGATGACAAGTCTTTGGTGCCGTCGAACGAGGCCCGTGCAGCCGATCTAGCCCAGGCGAAACCCAGCCGATCCTCAGGGCCGGGCGAAGTCGCCCAAACGGCTTGACCTGTTCCATGCTCGTAGGCGTAAACTAGTGTGCTTGGTGCTGGCCGAGCCCTGCTCGGCTCAGCGCCGACCAGCCCGACGGCGAGTGATGCCACTGAGAGCGTTCCAGCAGCGAGAGGGAACCACCAAGCGTTCGGCTCTCGTAAGGCATTCAGGGCTGGAAGGCATAGAAGAACCATGACGCCTATCAACGAACCTATAACTCCAGCCATCTCTAGCCTCAGGGCAAGCCAGATCAATTCAATAACCGGCTCGAGCATTAGGATAACCGGAGCAGCGAGCAACAGGCTTAGAACCCAGCCTATCGAGGTCTGCTCACGGCCTCCACGCACAGCCAAGATCAGCACCGAAAAGGCGGAAGCGATCACTGGCCACTGAAAATTCATAGCAGCCAGGGGCGCTGCAACACTGAGGCCGATAGCAAGACTGGCGGGAATCAGCAGGGAACCCAGAGAGAGCTCCACAATAGAAATCCAGCGCCCCACAAAAGCGGCGAATAAGGCCGTTACGGACAGAACCGCGAAGCCAAGCGCGAGAACATACCAGCCCTCCTGATGGAAGACCGAACCTTGCAGCATCCCGTATTCGGGATGCAGTCCCGGCAAGACCTGCATAAGAGCGTGACCGAAGCCAAAGGAGGTGACCAGAACGACCAAGGACACCAGAAAGCCCACCAACAATCTTTTGGATGAAGCTCCACACCTCCTCGCAACAGCGACCACTAATGCCAAAAGGACGATGATGAGACCAGAAATTGGCAGAACCCAGCCTCTTCCGTACACCACAAGCCCAAGCGCCGGCAGCGAGAAATACACAACGTTTTCGGCAAGCGTTTCGCTGAGGTCCGCGTTCCCATAGTACTTCAGCGCACCTAGGGCGTGAATCCCATGATGTTGCAAGGTGGCTTCGGAGAGATTTTCAGGAGTATCAAAGACCTGATGGTATACATGAGCATTGTCGATCGAGGCAAAGTTCAGCCCCTGTGTGCCTGCCTCTATGAATGGGGTGAAATCAGTCCCATTAGGCATCCGCTGGTAGACCTCATACGACATTGAGTTTGCAAACGGGTGAGTGTCCCACTCCTTAAGGGTGCGAATGATCCACCCGTTCTGATCCGCCGTTTCGAACATGATCGAAGGCCCACCAGAACCCCGCATTTCGAACGACAGCACGATATCGACATCCGGCATCCACTCATGTTCAGCGACGAAAGCGCGCGCGCCCATCAGACCGATTTCCTCGGCGTCTGTAAATACCACGATGAGGTCATTTAGCAGAGGCAACCCCGTGCGAACCGCTCGTATGGACTCTAGGGCAGCTACCACTCCAGACCCATCGTCTCCCGCACCAACCGCGATCTCGCGACTGTCATAGTGCGCAGTGATCAGAACAGCCCCCGTCGGCGAGGTGCCGGGAACCCTGGCGATAATGTTTCGGACTGTAGCAGCGCGCGCGCCATCGAAACCCTGAAGTACGCTAGTCGTTGTCTGCACCTGTGGGTCCAGTCCGAGCTTGAGCATCTCCTCCACGATAAAGCTCCTCACCCACGCATGCTCGGGTGAGCCAGGCGGATGAGCACGGCGCACCATCCCTGTTAGCGTGGTCATAGCACGGGCAGACGAGAACACAGAGTCTGGGGCATTCGCCGCTACGGGACTTGGCAGTCCCGTGCGACTACTTGCAAAGATCGAGAGCAAAAACAACGCCGTCAGCATCAAAAAGGCTTGCCATCTGGTCCCCGCAATGCTCGCTTTTGATTCCCCAGAGGTCACGGTTGCTTCTTCTGGTGACGAGCTCAGGTCTTCTTCCCTACCCTGGCCTGCAGGGACGATTTCCCTGTCCGAAAAGCTTTCCGGTAGATCCAGGTCGCTCATCTTGCCCGCGTCCTCCTGTGAAGGTGAGTCACCGCGCTAAGGTACGCACAATCTCATCGATTGCCCTCCGGACCTGCGATGCGGGCATTCCAGACCCATTTGAAAGAATCGAAAAGGCCACCTCCTCACCAGTTCCTCGCACTATGTAGCCAGAGAGAGAGTTCACGTTAGAAATCGTTCCAGTCTTCGCGCGGACCCGGCCCTCCAAGCCCTCAAGCCGGCTCTCCAGCGTCGAACCCTCTTCTCCCGGTGCCGGCATAGCGGCACGAAACGCATCCCCCGACTGTGAATTGTGCATTGCGGTGAGGATGCTCACGATCGCACGGGGTGTAACCAAGTTATAGAAAGAGAGGCCAGATCCGTCTCGGGCATAGAGGTCAGAGGGCCGAACACCAACCTCCTCGACCAGGAATGTCTCGACAACCCCGAGGCCTTCTTCCCAAGAACCTTCAGCTCCATAGCTCTGCCCCAGCGCCCTCACTACCTGCTCGGTCATCCAGTTCTGGCTAGGCTTCAATATACCAGCCACGATCTCAGACATCGGAGGAGACCTCATGCTGAACACTGGCTCCACGCGCGAACAGGGTCCGTCTTCTTCCGCCATACTGGGTGCTTGAGCCCTGTCTCCAGAGGGCCAGTGGACGCGCCACCCACCCTCCAGCTCGACTCCGACCTCATGAATCGCTCTGGACAGGGCAGCCACCGACTGACGCACGGGATCCCGCATGGCGATCGAGACTGTGTCTACTACCCCGGTCTCCACCTCACCTCTCAGAACCACCGCCCGCGACTCAGGTAAATAATCGGCGCGAACCCCGACACCGCTTCCCTCTGGAGCTGTCCTGAGTTCAGAGCGCACAAAATCAGTTGTCCCAACTGGCGACCAAGTCACAGCGACCGGCGCCCCCGCTGTGGAGCCTGCGGAAACGACCAGCTCAATTTCTCCCTCGTCTATGGCAAATGCACCGCCCGTAGACGCGTAACCATAGCGCAAGTCTTCAACTTCCCACGTTGGGCCAACTGTAGCTGAGTCCCACGCGGCAACGTCGACCACCAGGCTCCCGCCAACATGACGGATTCCACGATCATGCAGGCTATCTGCCATAGCGCGCATTGCCTCCGATCCAGACGTCCAATAACGATCCGACAAAGTCGGGTCTCCTGATCCACAAACCACAACATCCCCATCCACAAAGGAGCCATGGGATTCACCCATTAACCCCACACGGGTCTCAAAACGATGCTCTGGACCGAAAAGAGACATCGCAGCCGCGGTTACTAGAATCTTTTGGTTCGACGCCGGGATGAACTTTTTATCCTCATTGTGCGAGAAAAGCTCCCGACCAGAAGAGAGATCTACTGCGTAGACACCGACATGTAGCTGGCTGATCGGTTCTGTTTGAAAAAATCCCCGGATCGCTGAAGCGTCTGTCCCACTACCTAGAGGTAACGCGCAGCCGTTGAGCGCCACGATCAGCCAAATACAGAGTGCCCTCACGCTCGAACGATCTCCATCAGGGCACCCTCGAGCGCATCTAGATCATCCTCAGTATTGAAGTAGTGGGGTGAGATCCGAAGCGAGCCATCCACACCCTTCTCGTCGTAGTCGATTACAGCATCTATGCGGGTTTGCGAAGACGTATTGATTCCACGACGCCGAAGCTCATAAACCAAGCTGGCTGGGTCGTGACCTTCAAAGGAAGCTGTGACGATGGCCCCTAGCTCCCGACCATGGTCCAGAACCTTGACTCTGTCCAGTGTGGAGAGACGCCGACGCATCTGAGCGGCCAGCGCACACGCACGAGCATGGATCCTCCCAAGTCCGACCTTTTGAGCATACCTGGAGGCGGCTCCAGTCCCAAGCACCAACGCCCAAGCGTACTCCCAGGTTTCGAAGCGTCGCGCGTCCGCAGCTGGCTGATAGTGGTCACTATCAACCCAATCGGCTCCTCGCATGTCTGGAAAAAGCGGCTGGAGGCCAAGGTCAATCACTCGATCAGAAACGTAGAGGAAACCGGCCCCCCGCGGCCCACGCAAGTATTTCCTCGATGTAGCAGAAAAGAAATCGCAGCCCATTGCCTCAACGTCGATCGGCATCTGGCCGACAGACTGACAGCCGTCCACCAAATAGAGAACGTTATGATCTCTGCACATAGCACCCACCGCGTAAACATCTTGCACAAGGCCCGAGTTGGTGGGGATCTGAGTTACCGCTACAAGCTTCGGACGTCTCCGTTGGATTACCTGTTCCATCGCTCCTAGGTCGACTCCACCCTCTGGGGCATCTGGAACTCGCACAATTTCAATGCCGAATCGCTCTGCGAGCGACAAGTACTGTATCTGGTTGGAAACGTAATCTTGACGGGTCGTAGCCAAGACGTCACCTGACTGAAACGGTACGGAGGATAGAGCGGTCACAAAAGAAGCTGTCGCATGCTCTGTCATTGCAAGCCGGCCTACCTGTGCCCCAACTAGGCCTGCCGTGTCCACATAGGCTTCCTGGATTGTTTCCGTCGCCGCATCAGCTGCTTCATAACCCCCTATGTCAGCTTCAAGCTGTATGTGGCCCACGACCGCATCTAAGACCACGTTTGGCATAAGGGACGCGCCTGCGCTATTCAGGTGCACCCGGTTCTCGAGCCCTGAAGTTTCCGACCGGTACTGCGCTATCTCATCAGCAGAGAACGGATCGTGCGATCCGCCACTTACCGTACCGTTCACGTCGTCGCCTTTAGAGGTAGGGTGAGCAGAGGCAACGACAATACACGCTGCTGGCGGACTAACCAATAGGAGTTTCAGGCCCGAGGCACAGAGGCAAATACTGAAACGCCCAAACCCCAAGTAAGGGATTTGGGCGCCTCAGTAACCATCCTAGATATCATCTTCTGGCTAGGCTGGCATGCTACCTCACGGACGATCCTGTTCCGACACCGGGTTGGCCCGCGCCTGACGCACCATCTCACGCACATCAGCCAACAACTGCTGTGCATCATAAATGATGCCGTCTTTGACTGTGTATTTGATACCGCCGACAGTTTCTACTTCGCCCGTGGCGTCATTCAACCGCGGCGTTCCTGTGCCATAGAGCACTTTCAGATTCTCTAGCGGATTTTCTTCGACAATCACCATATCCGCCTTCGCCCCCACCTCTAGCACCCCGAACTGGAGATCGTTCTCCATGCCCTTCGGCTTGTGTAGCTGAAGCGCCCCGTGATAGGTAGCGGCCCTGATGACCTCTAGGGGATTGAAGCCAGCCTCTCTCAAAAGCTCCAACTCTCGGATGTAGTCAAAGCCATAGATCTTGTATATAAACCCGGAGTCCGACCCCGTCGTGACCACGCCCCCAGCGTTCTTGTAGTCGTTCAAAAACGTCATCCATTTCCGATAGAACTGCTGCCAGTGATACTCATCCTCCGTCGTCCAATAAAACCAGTAGGACCCATGCGCTTCACGGCTCGGCTGATAGAAGTCCCATTGGCTGGGAAGGGTGTAAGCCTCGTGCCACTCTGCTTCTCTGGCGCGCATGACATCCCTGCTTGCCTCGTAAATCGTCATAGTAGGATCAATACCGAAATCAAGCTCCAGGAAGCGGTCAATCAACTCATTCCAAGCTTCAGATCCGGGTTCGGCTGATTGGTTCCACAAGCGGCCCACCTGGCCGAAGCGATGCTGCTCGTTCTGATAGTTGTAATCAGCCGGATAGTCCTGGATTGTACGACCCTCGAAAAGAGCCTCGAAAAGCCCGTAATAATGGGTCATCATATCGAGGCCGAGCTCAGCGGCATCGAGAGCGTTCATCCGCGCAACACCAGTTTGCGCCAAATGGGCTACCGTACCCAGTCCATGCTGATGGGCCTCATCAATTAGAGCCTCCATAATCGCTGGCGGATACGAGGTCAGCTTGAGACCATCTATGCGTGCGCCGTCCACATCCACATTGGCCGCCCAGCGAACCCACTCTCTGGCCTTTTCAGGTGAATCAACCGCTCCGCGGTCCCACGCCTCACCCGGCCGAGCATATGTGAACATACGAGGCGCTACAATCTCGTTTCGCTCGGAAAGAGCCTTCTGCTCAAGCGCCCACATCATCGGGCCGTGCCCGACACCTCTTGAGGTGGTGATACCATTGCCCATCCAAAGCTTGTGTACGTACTCCGCCTGAGGAGCCTTTCCGGCACCCCCAGTGTGCGCGTGCATGTCCACAAGTCCCGGCAAAATGTACATGCCGGACACATCAATCTCTCTTGTCGCGCCATCAGGTCGTCGGCTCTCATTGATCGGCGCCATTGGAAAGCCTACCGCTCGGATCTCAACAATCCGGTCGTTCTCAACCACGATGTCGACAGGACCGAGAGGCGGCCCGCCCGCACCGTCGATATAAGTTCCACCTCTTAGGATCAGCCGCTCGTGGGGACCGTCTCCCTCATCTGCACCACGCGGGGTTGTTTCTTCCATTCCGGGCTGTTGCCCAGCGAGCCCGGCGCTTGAGACCAGAACTGCGGCAAGCGCGCCCAGTAGCAACCGCAGCGGATGATGCCTCTTCATATTTTCCTCCGTTTACCCCTTTCGTTTCCGCCATCTTGAATGGCGGAGAGAGCCGACAAGATCACGGAGCGGCCAGCATTGCGCCACGGCGGCTTCGCAAACCATTCAACCTGCCGCGGTTTTCTTTCGGTGTAACTCAGCCCCCAAAAAGGTGATATTTATTAGCGCTCAAGAAACGTTGCGCGCGCCAGAGAAACACTATTCCGAACGCCCGTGACTGACGCCAAGAACGACATTCCGCCAAGAATTCTTGATGAGGCACGCACCCTCCGCTCGGAGTTGAGGCGTCACTCTCGACTCTATTACCAGGAAGCACGCCCAGAGATCGGAGATGTCGAGTACGACCGACTCTTCCGGCAATTGCAGAAGCTAGAGGACACATACCCAGCGCTTGAGTCCCCAGCCTCACCAACAAAGCGCATCGGAGCACCACCACAAGACAAGTTCAAGACGGTAGACCACGTCGCCCCGCTCCTTTCACTCGACTCATCGGAGAAGGCCGAGGACTTTATCCGTTTTGATGAGCGTGTTCGAAAAGCACTCGGCGAAGGCGTGGAGAGCCGCTACATCCTTGAGCCAAAGCTGGACGGCGCATCGATTGAGCTCGTTTACGAAAATGGTGTGCTCACTCGTGCCGTGACTCGCGGCAATGGACAACAAGGGGAGGACGTCACTAAAAACATTCGCACAATCCCGACAGTACCGCTTCGCCTTCTGACTGAGACACGCCCAGCTCCCGAGTTCCTTGCCCTGCGCGGGGAGGTCCTGATGTACATATCAGATTTCGCTGACTTTAACGCCCGCCTCGCAGCCTCTGGTGCCGAGCCCTACGCATCACCTCGGAATTCGGCTGCTGGATCGATCCGCCAGCTTGACTCTCGTGTGACGGCATCCCGGAAGCTAGATGTTCTTGTATACGATGTGCTGGCAGTTAAAGGAGCTGCCTTCGAGTCGGACCGAGCCGGAGTAGACGCTATCCGAGAATGGGGTTTTCGTGTCCCAGAGCGAATCCGCACGGCTACTACGGTCGATGAGGTTCTGGCCTACCATGCAGACTACAACGAGAGACGCGACGACCTAGACTTCGAAATCGACGGAGTCGTGATCAAGCTCGACGACCTCGCTGCCCGCCGCGCCATGGGGGCTACTTCGCACCATCCTCGTTGGGCGATGGCGATGAAGTTCGCTCCGAGACAGGAAATTACCGTCATCGAGAAGATAGACATCCAAGTCGGGCGAACCGGGGTTCTAACACCGGTCGCTTGGCTGCGCCCGGTGGTTGTCGGTGGAGTAACGGTCTCACGAGCATCACTCCACAATCGCGATGAACTTAGAAGGAAAGATTTGAGGGAAGGGGACACCGTGCGAATTCAGCGGGCGGGCGACGTCATTCCCCAAGTAGTAGAGGTGGTTGAACACCAGCGTGATCGGGCGGAGCCCTTCGAGATGCCCAGCAGATGCCCCGTGTGTGAAAGTGAGGTCTACCAAGAGGGCCCCCGCACTATCTGCCCCAACCGCTTTGGCTGTCCTGCCCAGCTAAAAGCAAGAATCGTTCACTTTGGCTCCCGATCATGTCTCGACATAGAGGGGCTTGGAGAAGAGACCGCTAACCTTTTGGTCGACAAAGGACTCGTGAGCCAACTCGGTGAACTGTTCGACCTGACA
>DEBI01000029.1:14731-14973 GCA_002348465.1 Gemmatimonadales bacterium UBA2960
TTTGGCCAAACATCCGCTGACGCCCTCGTCGACGCCATCGACTCAAAACGCTCGCCCGATCTCGAGCGGTTTCTGGTCGCACTAGGAATTCCGGAAGTTGGCGTTACTGTGGCCAGAGCCTTGGCTGAACACTTCGGATCATTCAGCGATGTCCGAACCGCTAGCTCTGAAGCCTTAGTCGAAATCGACGGAATCGGCCCACGCATGTCTGAAGCAATAACCAGCTTTTTTGCAAACGAGCA
>DEBI01000029.1:15364-26998 GCA_002348465.1 Gemmatimonadales bacterium UBA2960
ACCCAGTATTGACCTTCCCGATCTCGGCACTGCTGTCTTCACAGGAGCAATCCCGGTACCGAGAGTCATCGCCGAAACCGCTTGGCGTTCTATTGGAGGCAAGACTTCTGGCTCGGTTTCCAAAAAAACAGGGTTTGTAGTCGCAGGTGAAAAAGCAGGGTCAAAACTAGTGAAGGCCCAGAAGCTCGGGGTCGAGGTTCTTAGCTTCGAGCAATACCTGGCCCGACTTAAGGAGCACGGCGGATCTCTTGGTGAATGAGAAGGTGCTGATCATTTCCCAGCGCAGCCACGTGCTTGTCAGTTCGCGCCGGGGCTGGCGGATTCAGAACCGCGAGGCCAGCATACCCTCTGGTGGACTTGTGATTGAATTTCTCGCGGCGTCCTAGATGTGAGCATCCGACAGAACGCAGTTTTGGAGGCTATTGAGCGGTGGACGACTGCGTCGATTATAGATCAAGAGACCGCTGACCGGCTGCGCTCCGCCGAAAGCAAGCATGACCTCGCGGCAACCGCTCGCATAAGCCAATACGTGCTAGCGACATCTGGCGCCGCCGTCCTGCTGATTGCGGGCGGTGTATTCCTTGAGTGGGCCTGGCCAGCTCTAGATGATGTGGGTCGTACCATCACGCTGGCTGGAACTGGAGTCGCAGTAACTGCGGGCGGCATCACACTTGAGGTCCGAGGCCGCTGGGCTCCAAGCTCTTTTGCTCTCCAGTTGGCCGGAGTCGGGCTTCTCCTGACCGCATACGTTTGGTCGGAGCGGGCTTGGGCTGACCAGTCATTGCAGGCAACGATATTCGGGGGCTCAGCTCTCGTTGCTCCTGCGGCCCTTGTTTGGAGGTCGATAAAGAGTCGTAACGCACTTCTTCCAGGGATTCACTTTGCAGCGGGCTTAGGCTTCCTAGCAATCTTCTTAGATCGCTCGACACCACTGTCCGGCGACTCGATCATTTGGGTCTTGGACGGCGTACTTCTTCTGGCGACTATGATCTTAGGTCGCCTTCTTTCTGCAGGCCCAGAATACGGCGGAAAAGACTGGGCTCTCAATGCATTCATCACATCAATGGGGGCAGGCTTTGTTCTCGTTACCCTCACGGCTACCGGTCCCCTAGGGATGGAGGACCCAATGCTGGCGCTAGACGCCTGGTGGGCTCTCGCGGTAGGACTTACGGTCTGCGGGTTAGCAGTAGAAACAACACCTGCCGATCGCGGCGGTCTCCAGTACCTGCTTGCCCTAGAAGTGCTCGGGTGGATCCCGCTAGGGATGGCAACTGCTCGAGAAACCCTCAATCAAGGTCCCGGCCTCGCTACTCTGATGGTTTCAGGCGTGGCCATAGCAGCATACCTGTACGCGGACCGAAGTGGATACACTCCGGTTCTTGCAGCTGCGGCAATAGCGTTCGTCCTCCCAATCTGGGCTTGGGCCGTTGAAGCCGGGGGTGCAACAGGTGGGATAGCGGCCCTGACCCTAACCGCTGGAGTTCTCTTTTGGGCCGCAGGCCGAAGGGGGTCGGCTGAGGCCACCTGATCTCCTACCTTTTTCCCGTTGTCACCTCTGAGGAGTCGTTACATGCTTCCAATCGATCTGTCAGGCAAGCGCGCGCTAGTTGCCGGGATTGCCGACGACAAAGGCTACGGATGGGCGATTGTTCGCTCACTTGCTCAGGCGGGGGCGTCCGTTTGTGTTGGAACGTGGCCTCCTACTATGAGAATCTTCACGAAGAGCCTAGAGCGCGGAAAGCTCGATATGTCACTTCCAGGAGGCGGTGAGCTTGAGCTTGAGCGCATCTACCCCCTCGACGCAGTCTTTGACACCCCCGATGACGTTCCCGAGGAGGTGAGGGGAGACAAGCGTTACGTCGACCTAGAGGGATACACGATCCAAGGTGTCGCTAACGCGCTTCGTCGAGACTTCGGCGAGGATTGCCTCGACATCGTGGTTCACTCGCTCGCTAACGGTCCTGAGGTTCAGAACGCGCTCATCGACACCAGTCGAGCCGGCTACCTAGCAGCCCTCAGCGCTAGCGCCTACTCGTTGGTCAGTATGGTGCAGAGATTCGGCCCCCTAATGCGCCCTGACGGTGCGGTGGTTTCACTCTCTTACCTCGCAGCCGAGCGTGTAATTCCTGGCTACGGAGGTGGTATGAGCTCAGCGAAAGCGGCCCTCGAAGGCGACACGCGAACGCTCGCCTTTGAAGCTGGCCGACGTTATGGGGTGCGCGTGAACACCATCAGTGCAGGACCCCTCGCCAGTCGCGCAGCTAAGGCTATAGGCACTATTCAGAGGATGGTCGAGTACTATGAGGAGAACGCGGCGCTCCCCGAAGCAAACACGGCAGAAGAGGTGGGTATGGCCGCGACATTCCTCTGCTCACCGCTTGCCTCGGGCATAACCGGAGAAACGCTGCACGTGGACAAGGGATATCACGCTATGGGCATGAAGGCAGAGGCTACGCTCTCTGAGAACTAACCGGACTCGGGACAGAAGAGGACTGGTCCTCTAGAGCACTCCATCGCACATGACTAAAGCCACCCCCATATCCGGTAGTGACCTACCTCTCCTTCGCGTCCGACCTCCGGGACCGATCTCGGCCACTATGGGGGCCCGGCTTCACAACGTCGAATCTCGCAACGTCACATTCGTCGGCCCAGAATGGCCTGTCTTTTGGAGGGAAGCGGTTGGCTCTAACGTTTTGGACGTAGACGGAAACATCTACATCGACCTAACATCCGCATTCGGAGTTGCATTGCTTGGGCATGCACACGAATCGGTGCTCTCCAGCATGAATGAGGCTGCATCTTTCATTCATGGTATGGGTGATATTCACCCACCCGAGCCTAAGCTTACCCTCCTAGAGAAGCTGGCACGCTTCAGCCCTTGGCCGGATGCCAAAGTTATTTTGTCTACTGGAGGCTCAGAAGCGGTGGAAGCAGCTCTGAAGACGGCCGCCCTGGCGAGTGGGCGTCCGGGCGTAATTGCCTTTCAGGGAGCCTACCACGGACTCACCGCTGGGTCACTCTCGGCAACGCCGAGACCTCATTTCCGTTCGTTCTTCGAGGAAAAACTGTACGGGGGAGTGTCCTTCGCCCCTTTCCCCGACCCCCTCAGAGACTCTTCGCCCCACGGACAAGCTTCGCTTGAAGCCGTCGGTCTAGCGCTGCTTGAAGGTGCACCAAACGGCGACCCGATCGGCTCGATCATCATCGAGCCCGTCCAGGCCCGCGGGGGCGTCCGGATCCCGCCCGATGGGTTTATGAGGAAGCTTTCCGAAATCGCGGCAGAAAGCGGCGTACTTTTAATCGCTGACGAAATCATGACAGGGATGGGCCGGTGTGGGGCCCCGTTCGCCTCGTCTCTATTAGGCCTTGAACCGGACATCGTAGTGGTGGGAAAAGCGCTGGGCGGAGGCCTTCCTATCTCGGCCTGCTTAGCTCCGTCTCACATTATGGACGCGTGGCCGCCCAGCACCGGAGAGGCGATCCACACCAGCACCTTTCTGGGTCATCCACTCTCTTGCACGGTGGCGGCCGCGGTTCTAGATGCGATCCAGCTCCAAGAAATCCCCAACCAAGCAAGCCGTATGGGTAAAAACTTGCTCGAAGGATTACGTGAGCAACTCGTTGGCGTTGCCGGTATCGGTGACATTCGAGGCTTAGGACTCTTGTTAGGAATCGAATTCGTCGAGGAAGATGGGATCTCACCTGCTCGGGGCCGTGGAGCGCGCATCGCAGAAGAGGCGCTGACAGAAGGACTAATCCTACTGCCCGGCGGAGACAACGGCCACGTGCTGGAGCTGACTCCATCGGCTTCTCTCACCGAGACTCAAGCGGAGTATGCGGTTGACACGATAGCGTCCGTGATCCGCCGAACACCATGAGTCCGCCTCTTCGATCGGCCCCTAAGCTTGTTTTTCTGTTGCTCGTCGCCGGCGGAGCTCTCGCGGCACCCTCCGATGCTCAGGTGCCGGTAATCCTGGTGCCAGGCTGGCTTGACAGCGATAGTGATCTCCAGCTTATCCGCACCCAGCTTCTGCAGGCTGGGTGGGCAGAAGATCGCGTAGAGGCCATTTCGTTTTCAGACCCCGTAGGAAGTAACCGCGAGCACGCTGTCGAGCTCGGTCTCGCCGTCGCTGCCATGTTAGAGCGGACCGGATCCAAAGAAGTCGACGTGCTGGCGCACTCAATGGGCGGTCTTGCTGCTCGCTGGTACATCCTAACACAGCCGGACCACTCCATACGTCGAGCAGTCTTTCTTGCCACACCCCACAGAGGAACCCTGTCGGCTTATCTCGCCTTCGGAAAGAGTCGGCCAGAGATGCTACCCGGAAGTAACTTCCTCGACTCGCTAAACACCCTTCAGGCGACACCGTTAGGCGTTGAGTCTAGAACGATCCGAACACTGATAGACACGCACATCATTCCAGGATCGAGCGCTACGCTCCCAGAGGTTGAAGACTATCGGCTGTGTTGCACAACCCATACGGGACTGTTGAAGGACGACAGAGTTTTCGAGCTGATCTTGAGCTTTCTCGGGTCAGCATGACCATCTGGAAAGGAGTTCTCTTCGATCTCGACGGAACCCTGGCCGACACTCTCGACCTGACCCTGCGTTGCTTCCGACATGCAATGAGCGTGCACCTAGAAAAGCAGCCACCCATCGACGCCTTTATGGCCTCAATGGGCCGCCCACTTCCCCTCCAAATGAGCGACTACGCTCGGTCTGAAGAAGAACGCTTGGCTATGCTGGACACGTTCGTTTCCTACCAAGACAAGGTCCACGACGCGATGGTGAAGCCCTTCGCAGGGGCGGCATCGACCCTCCGTGCTCTGCGGAAACAAGGCTCCCGTGTTGGAATCGTGACCAGTAAAGGGCACCGCATAGGGTGTCGAACAATAGAAGTCTGTGGCCTGGTTAACGAAATCGAGTTCGTAGTCTTTGGGAATGAAGTGGAGCAGCCTAAGCCCCACCCCGAAGCAGTTTTCAAGGCACTCGAGGCCTTGGGGCTCTCCGACGAGCCTTCTTCTGTTCTCTTTGTGGGAGACTCCCCTCATGATATCCGCGCTGGACGATCTGCCGGCACAAGAACGGCTGCTGTGACCTGGGGAGGGGTAGATCGAAGCGCCCTAAGCGTAGAAAACCCAGATTTCTTTATCGATACTCTGGGCGATATTCTGAATCTTAACGCTTCGTAAACACTGAGAGGGAACGCCCTTGGGAGAAGCTCTGGCTGCTTACCGTGTTCTCAGCGGCCGCCCTGCCATGATGTGGCAAAGTCGATCTGCTCTGCCAACCCTATGTCTTTTTCGGTTATACCTCCCACCTCTTCCGTCGAAAGAGACAAGGTCACCGTCCCGCCACGAACATCCATGTCCGGATGGTGCTTACAGCTGTCTGCTATGGTCGCCACCCGATTTACGAAAACGATGGAGTCACGGAAGCGCGTAAAGACAAAATCTTTCGTCAATCTGTTGGCCTGCCTCTTCCAGCCCTTACGATTTTCAAGCCAACCGCGGACCGACTCTTTATTGAGCTTCTTGGCTTTCTCCGACACTGCCATCCAACAACCCCCTGAATTCGAACCAACTGGGGCAATCGCCAAGGTTCTTTTTATGATTATGACGACGCCTACTCACTTCTGTACGCCCTGGGACACATACGTTTACAGAAACGTTGACGGGGGTTGAGCCGCCCGAACGCCTCGTATAGTATTTTGGCCCTTCAGAAATGAAAGCTTGTTTTGCCCCTATCGTCTAGTGGCCTAGGATATCGCCCTCTCACGGCGAAGACCGGGGTTCGAGTCCCCGTAGGGGTATGCGGTTGAGGTCCGAAGCGAGGACTTGGGCTTCAGTCGCAGCTAAGGTCGCTTAGCTCAGCTGGTAGAGCGCTACGTTCACATCGTAGATGTCGCAGGTTCGAGTCCTGCAGCGACCACTAATAAACCTATCGGCCACTACCGAGGACCGACCCGGTCAGCTTTTGATACTCCATGTGGTACGCGAGGCAAACCACCTCTCTGTCGCTGATTTGCGTCCACGAGGCCTCTGTTGGGTGCATCGCTAGGAAATCGAGCTCTGATTCTTCGTAGCTTTTGCCAATCGCTTCAGAAAATCGCTCGTAGCAGCCTAAGGTAGCCGAAGCCTCAACCTCTTCGTCCCCGGGAAAAGCACCCGAAGGAAGCTCAAAAATCGCATAAACTTCGTTGTCGTGTGGCAACAAGCATGGCACTTCTGGGACCTCAGTGACCTCGTTTATGCCCATCGCGGTATCATCGAAGCAGTCGCCTGCTTCTAAGCCGAAGGGGTCCGCCGTTTGAGTCAGGTGGTTTTCCTCTTCGCTCATACGCTCCGAATAAGCCTCTCTGGACAACTGATTGACGTCTTTCGTTTCCGTGTGCGCCTCACAGCCATTCACAGTTATAGATGCTGCCACCCCCACTAACAGTGCGCCCTTCCTCGTCACCTAGGCCTTCCTCCGCTCATGATCAATCAGCCACGTCCCTCGACGAGCGCCGTCGCGAGGCTCACCCCGAGAATGACGGCGACAACCCCGAAAACCACGGAGCCCAGCACATAGCTGCTCGCTCGAAGAGCTTCTCCGGCCCGAGCTAAAGCGACCGCCTCGTGACTAAACGTGCTGAAGGTAGTAAACGAACCAAGAACTCCGACCGCCGCGAACTGCCGAACCTCATCATTTGGAGCAACTGTCTGCAGCCACACCAGCAGCAATCCTAGGGCGAATGAGCCCACCACGTTCACCGTGAAGGTTCCCCAGGGCAAAGCATCCCCAGCCACCGTGCTTGTCCAAGCAGAAACGTAGTAGCGCGAGATCGCTCCAAGCGCGCCACCTACCCCGACCACAAAAACTGTCACAGGCTTCTGGCTCCACCGCCTGCTCTACCCAATGATCCGAGCAGCCAAAAGGCCCATGGAACACGAACCTCAACAAGGCGGTCTACCAATCCGTTGAAAATGATCAACGACCCGCTAGCTGGCGGCCAATCTCCACCGTCTCGAATCCGCTCTCTCCCCAGCCCATCACGAAGACACTGAAGCCTTGATCTAGGCGCATCTCAATATCACTAGAGTTAGCCGGATACCCACAAGGGACGTCAAACTCTTTGCAGGCCGACAAAACAGACTGTATCGCGTTCTCCCAACCTTCGTGATCCAAAACGCGCTCCCCGTCGTCACCGACAGTAGAGAATAGCCCCCGGAGCGTTCCGGCCCCCGGCCAAAGCACACCGACACCCGGTACAGCAGCGATCTCTCGGACATTAGCGAGACCCTCATGGCTCTCAACAATCACCCAGCTTACTAGCTCCCCATTTGGATCCAAGGGCCAAAGATCAGCCTTCTCCCGGTACTCAGCCTCTGTTACACCCCAGTAACCGGGAGCCGACCCAACCCCATTCCGACGCGTACCGTCATCATCGCTATACCGCATCGCCCTGAGGCCCCAACGTACTTCCTCTGCGCTTTCAACTTCGACGAACATGATTCCGCTGACCCCAGCATCGAGCTGCAGACCGACTTCATCAACGGCCTGCTCCTCACTCTCCAGCTTGGCCATCTTCACAACAAAAGGGTGGCTAGACGCGTCTGCACCCGCCGCCTGCATCGCATTTCGGAACTCAAGAAAGGCGGGGAGACCTCTCTCTACACCGCCCTCCATGCTTCCATCGAATACATAATCGCTCATGCCGAAGCCCAGCACTTCCTCCGCTCGGTCAGATGGTGATTTCACTGGAGAAGAAGCATTCAACCGCCCTCGTGGTCGAATGCTCGGCGCATAGAGACCGAAGAGTGAACGATCACCCTCATGGAGAGTGATCATCGGGTTGAGTCGTTCTGCCGCGTCCCCCCCATCCGAACCACCGGAGATTGCTGGCTTGTTTGCCTCGCCTCCAGGACCGCAAGCAGCGATCAGGAGCGTTAGCGAGAGCTGAAGGAAACATCTGATCGTACTCATGATGAAATCCTGCCTGAAGTCCGTGTCGAACGCGCGATCGTAGAGCGAGGAACCCCAACCGGCAAGGATCCGCCCCCACTCATACTGAGCGCCAACCTAGACCAAAAAATGGTTAGAGGACGACGAGGGCACAGGCAACAGTGCCGAGCCTGCCGCCTAACTCGGCTCTTTACTGCTAGCCCAAAAACCCGATCCTAGTCCTATACCGTAGATAGCTTTCTCGCCTGAGTCGGCTCAAATGGTTGGCCTGGACTCCAGCTCGTGACGTAACCACAGACTGCGCTCGCGGCAACCGAATACGGCGATCCGAGGTAGAGATTTCCGGGGCCAGAACGTCCAGGAAAATTTCGATTCTGAGACGAGATCGAAACTTCGTCCGGAGCCCTGGTTACGCCCGGACCCGCGGCGATGCAGGCTCCACACCCGGGCTCGATGAACTCCGCCCCCATGCGCTGAAAGAGGTCCAGGTAGCCCTTCTCTCGACAGTACTCGCGGACCTCAGTCGACCCGCACTGGATGAATACCTGCACATCTGGATGCACCCTAAGACCATATGCATCTGCTTCTGCGAAGACACGAGCATACATATCCATGTCTTCCTTTTTTCCGGCGGTGCATGACCCGGCGTAGGCTATGTCTATCCTGATCGGCTCACCCCCAAGCTCGTCGATAAAAACGCCATTTCCTGGATCATTCGGCAACGCCGCCATCGGCCTTATGGTAGCAGCATCGATTTCAATGATTTTCACATACTCCGCATCCGGATCGGACTGCATGCCTTCGATCAGTGCCTCGGCTCGCGGGCGGGGCATCCCGCGTTCGTTGACCATAAATTCGACCGATTTATGGTCGGCAGCGATGATACCGGTGAATGCCCCGACCTCGGCCGCCATGTTTGTCATAGTCGCTCGCTCGTCGACGCTCAGCGCCTCGACGGCCGGCCCCGCATACTCGATGATCTGGCCGATTGCCTCGCCGTCACGGATGTAAGGGTGGCGCAAAATCTCAAGCATGTAATCCTTTGCTGTCACGTTCGGAGCTGGCTCACCACTGATCACAACCTTGAACGACTGAGGGACCTTTACCCTCACATCCTTGGTGATCCACGAATTGAAGATGGCGGTAGTGCCTACGCCAAAGGCAACTGCACCAATGGCGCCAGCATGTGGAGTATGAGAGTCGGTTCCGATGATCAACATGCCCGGCTCGGCATACTCCTCTAGGATTTTAGAATGGCATATCGCCTGAGATCCAAGTTTTTGTCCCATCTGTTCACCGTAGAGCTTTACCCCTTGCTTTTCAGCAAAGGTTCGTTGCTTCACCTCCAGCTCATTGGCGACCTCCAGCAACCCCTGCTCTATACGCTCTTGGCTCATGACTTTGTCGAGAAAAGTCAGGTGGTCTCTGAAAAAAAGAATGGACTCCCGATCGACCACCTTCGAATCAGGCCCGACCTTTTCCTCAAAGAAAATTGAAGCCATGGGCGTGACGTACTCGTGGCTGAAGCGGATGTCGGTGCGGAAAAACCCTGCGTCTCCCGGCTGAACCCAGCTCACACCAGCCTCCCCCGCAGCAGCGTCTGTCACTAGGTGCCTCGCAAAAATCTTTTCTGCGAGAGTCATCGGCCGTGACGTCACCGCCTCAGCACTATCCGCTGGGTTGTTGCTCTGGGCCGCGGTTCGGGGGACTGAAACCTTACCCTGGAGGCGAGCGACGTTGAATTCGAAGAGTCCGCCATACTCAATTATCTGGCGGGCGATCTCATCTTTGCCCTCGGTGAACTCAGAAAGGGAAATCTCTTCTCCGTTCGCAATCCTTTTGATGATGCCGAAGTCATTCGTCGTAAGCACGCCAAGGTTCTGACAGTTCTCGTTATAGATACGCTCTATACTCTCGGCTACGACTACCTTGATGCCGGCATGCAGCTCGGCGTACGGGCTCGCCTCTCGGCTGCTTCCCTTCCCGCGACGCTTTCCTGCAACAGAACATACGAACCCCCCATCGCGCACAGCATTACGCTCCACTGGGTAGTCCGTTTCTCCCGTGGCTTGGTTTGTAGTGCGCAGCCCAAGATAAGGAAAGTCGCCCAACGTTTCGTCGTAGAAAAAGCAGATGTAGGCCGGTGTGATCTCATCAGTGGAGATCTGGTCACGTAGGGCGGACTTCAGGTCGTCGGTCAGTTCGAGATCCCGTCCTTCGTATAACTGAGCCTCCAACAACGCAGTGTCATCGACGAGATACAGTGTGCGGCCCTCGAACCGCATGGTTGTCGGACGCTTTTCGATAGTGCGACTGAGAAGGTCCTCGATCATGCGCGCCTCTTGCTGTGGTCTCTTGCTATACCGCGGATCTCAGAAACACTGAACACCGACGGATGTCGAAAGGTGCTAGAGCGCGGGTCCGAGGCAAGTGCTAACCTAAGGCTGATGCATGCGGGATGGCCTGGTTCTGGCCAACGACTTGATCGGTTGCGCAATTAGATCCGGGCCTAGAAGCCTCTTTGTTGCGTCAGCCTGTGGCAATGGCACGTCATCATTGTGGCGAAAGAGCAGCGAACAGGGCGGGTCACTCCAACAAAGCTGGTTGACACTGTCACGGCTCAGAACCTTATTTATGCCCCGCGTCACGTAACGTCGACGCACACATGATCCGGCGTAGCTCAGTTGGTAGAGCAGCTGACTGTTAATCAGCGGGTCACTGGTTCGAGTCCAGTCGCCGGAGTGAGAGAAAACCTAAGCCCTGCAACCCTTTCTGGGTTGGGGGGCTTTGTGTTGCCCGGCTACTACGCAGTACTGGGACTCTCTCTGGGACTCACACGGACAAGAAAAGTGACGGATATCACGATCGCGCCGCCACTGCCGGACCCCGGAACCGCACCGGTACGAGTCGGCACACATCGGCGGCAACACACGATTTCTCCGTAGCCCGACCCCCAGTACCCCAGACCCCCCTTTTCCACGCCACCGCAGTCGCTACTTATAAGCGCTGTTCTGCTTGTTCAACCACCAAGCTTTGAAAAGAGGGAAATGGATATGACTACTGGAGCTGGAGTTGGTATTGGCACAGCGATAGGAGTAGCACTTTATGTCGCCACAGATGAACCAGTTTGGCTAGCGGTAGGTATCGCTCTTGGTGCAGCTCTTGGTTCGCGAAAATCAAAAGGTCAGGATGCAGATTGTGAGTAGTCTATGGACGTGGTTCGTGGAGATGCCGTTGGTGACCTTTCTGCTTCTCATCGGCATCCCTTTGCTTCTCAGCTTATTACACGACCACCTCTTCGGTGATAAGCGTTAGGAGGAATAGATATGACTACCGGCGAAGTCTTTGGTTGGGCATGGAGTCTCATAATGGTCATACCGCTATGGTTGGCGGTGCCGTTGTTCGTATACTGCGCGTTCAAGCTTTACCAGATAATAAGGGATAGGCGTGGTGGTGGTGCCCCGTGAAAAAAACGCTGAAATGGGTGGCGATTGTATTTTGTCTACTTGGATTCATTGGGCTAATAACTGGTAGCCGTGATCCCCTAACTCAGCTTTTCAGCTACACACTTGCCGCGTTCATGTTTGGGGCTGGGTTGCTGCTCTTTGGTGGCTTGGTAACGGCGATCCTTGATTCTTATCATGACCTGTAGAGTCGTGATGGGGTAAGGCAGGTATAGGCGTCAT
>DEBI01000029.1:27342-35460 GCA_002348465.1 Gemmatimonadales bacterium UBA2960
ATCGATGGGTGATATACGTCTGGATGATAGAAGCGGTAATGAATTCCCGGGGTTTATATCAAAAGTGATATGGGCTAATTGCACCCCTATATTTTCAAGCAGTAGAGGCGCCCTGCGAAAAAGACTCTAACGAGGTCTAACGTGAAGAAAATATCTCTGTTCGCTTTGGTTTGAACATGCGACACTTGGCGACAAGGGCTCTTCTTTTGAGCACGCTGCTATTGGGCTGTTCCGGTAGTGTCGACAGCCGAACTCGGCTGTCTATTTTTGCCGCCTCTTCGCTCACCGACTCCTTCCAGGCCCTCGCTTCTGAATTCGAGGCCCAGAACCCTTCAATTGCAGTTGAGCTGGCGTTTGCGGGAAGCCAAGTCCTCCGGTTGCAAATTGAGCAAGGAGCTTCAGTAGACCTCTTTGCCTCGGCCAACCAGAAACATCTTCAGGAGTTAGTAGACGACGGTTATATGCGTTCTCCTAAAGTCTTCGCGTCAACCGATCTTGTTATGATCGTCCCGATAGCAAACCCCGCGGAGATCGAAACCTTTCAGGACCTGACAAAGGCATCGCGTATTGTATTTGGCAATGAATTTTCTCCAATCGGGCTCTATACGCTCGAGGTCTTAGAGAGGGCAACAGCTGACTTAGGATCCTCTTTCGGCTCAGTCGTCAGTGAGCGCATCACTTCCCTGGAGAACAATGTTCGTATGGTTCGTGCCAAAGTAGAGCTCGGAGAAGCTGACGCGGCACTAGTCTACCGACCCGACGCTATCACCTCTCAAGGAGTCCTGACTCTTCCGATCCCCGACGCTTGGAACGTTCTTGCAGATTTCCCTGTCGCGGTCTCAAGCGAAGCTCCCCACGGCGCGGAGGCTGCCCAGTTTCTTGAGTTTCTCTCTTCGCCAGTGGCCCAAGAGCTTCTTGCGCGGCACGGCTTCGTGAGCGCTTCGTGATGGGTGGCAGTTGGCGCCAGTCGCCACTAACGGGCGTAGGAGTCCTATTTGGGGTGACCCTCGCGGGGCTATTGCTGCTTCCCTTTTTTGCGCTAGCGATCTCGACCCCGGCGAGCGATCTGCTGGAAGGGGCCACCCACCCGCTTTTTGCGTCGGCGTTGTTTCTCAGCCTTCGCACAACACTGACAAGCCTATCGCTCACCGTTGTTCTCGGAACTCCTCTAGCCTGGTGGTTGGCCTCCTCTAGCTCAAAAACAGCGCGTGTAACCGAAGCTCTGATGGGCCTCCCTATCGTCATACCACCCGCCGTCGTCGGAGTAGCCCTGCTACAAACATTTGGGCGCGAGGGCCTTCTTGGTCCTGCTCTCGGGTCGGTCGGTATCGCTCTGCCCTTCACGGAGATTTCCGTTGTACTCGCGCAAATTGTGGTATCCGCCCCGTTTTTCATTCAAGCTGGTGCGAGCGCCTTTCGCGAGGTTAGGCCAGAAATGCTGATCGTAGCGGGAACTCTCGGAGGCTCTCCCCCGGTTGCCTTTTTGAGGGTGGCATTGCCTATCGCACTACCCGGCCTTTTGGTTGGTGCCTCGCTTGCTTGGGCCCGTGCCTTGGGAGAGTTCGGGGCTACCCTTCTCTTTGCGGGCAACATGCCGGGCCGAACGCAAACCATGCCCCTCGCCATCTTCTACGCACTCGAATCTGACGTCCGCCTAGCAATCGTGTTTTCTCTCGTGCTCGCTGCTGTGGGCATCCTTCTTTTGGTAACTCTGCGTTTTTTTCCGGCCTTGAGTAATTTTATGCGAGGGGGCAACGCATGACCTCGTGGCAAGTCATGGTAAGAGCGCGTCGAGGGGAGCTTGATCTTGACGTCGCTTTCGAAGGCGATGCACAGCCGATTGCCCTGGTGGGACCCAACGGTAGCGGAAAGACCAGCGTACTTCGTGCGATCGCGGGAGTGTTCGCCCTCCGCGATGCTCGTATCACCGTCGGTGACACCATCCTCGAGGACACAAGTTCGGGCGTCCGCGTCCCTATAGAGGAGCGTCGGATAGGCTACGTACCTCAAGGCTTCGCTCTGTTCCCACATCTGACAGTCTTAGAAAACGTGGAGTTTGGTCTCTCCACCGGGAAAAACCGCCTGCCTCCAGCAGAGCGCTCCCGCCGCGCTCTGCAGATGCTGTCGGACCTAAACTGTGCCTCGCTTGCACGACGCTCCGTGGAGCATCTTTCCGGTGGGGAGAAACAACGCATCGCCCTTGCTCGCTCGCTCGTGCTAGAACCCGGACTCCTTCTCCTTGACGAACCGCTCGCTGCCCTAGATGCAACACTTCGTCGGACGCTTCGTAAATTTCTAGCGGAGCGGCTCCGCATCTTCCGGGGACCCTCTATCACCGTAACACATGACGTGCGCGACGTGGCCGCACTCGGGGCTCAGGTTGTCGCACTCGAAAACGGTCGCGTAGTGCAGCAGGGCCCGCTCTCCTTAATCCAGCAGAGGCCTGCGAACGAGTTCCTAGCAGAGTTCGTAGGAGCCGATTGAGTTAGAGCGTGCCCAAAAAGGTGCCGCGACCCATCGCCGCGAACACCTTAACTTAAAGAGGTCAGCCGCCCTGCCTCTTCGCCGTGAATGGCATAGCCATCCCCATGTCAGGCACGTAGAACTCCCCGGACATCTCGTCCCCGTCGACATCAGCTTCGACCTCCACAGTGAACCACTGACCCTCTAGCCCCACATGCATAAGAAACGAGAGGACGCCGTCCTCATATACTCCGTCACTTAGCTCAACCCCGTCCACGGGCATTTGAAGCTCAGCCGTCCCAGACACCTCGGTTCCGTCTTGCTCAAAGACGAATTCTGACTCCATGGTTCCAACGTCTGGTGAAGAGATTGATACTGTCCACGTGCCGGCCACTCCGTCCTGTGCGGAAACGGGGATCGCAGCCAGTGCAAGTACGGAAAAGAGTAAGCCAAAGCCACGGACGGTGCGTTGCATGCGGGTTACCTCTTAATGGTCCTGAAGAGTTCGGTACGCTGCACGATACAGGTGATGGCCCAGTGTTACAACTCGTGCCGGGCAAAAACGTGCACTCTAGACAAGCTTCGGCAGGAGACTCTTTAGTCGAGCCGACGAGCAATCCATACAGTTCTATATACAGCCGTGCCTAGAGTCCCGATGGCTACGAGAGCAAGAAGCCAGAAAAGAAAGGCCCCGGTGGGCCATCCCTGCCAAGACGTCAATCCCGGGTCCAACACCGCCCCTAGCCCAACGAGTAAAAGCCGCTCGGCGCGCTGCATAACACCTACCTTGGCCGTTACTCCCAAGCTTTCACCACGGGCCCTCGTGTAGCTGACGAGCAGCGACCCGCCAAGCGCAGCAACCACCACCGCTAGCTCTGGGACGGACTCCATATAGAGCACTGCGAGCCCTACAAATACCCCCACTTCTGCGAAGCGGTCTAGGGTTGAATCGAGAAAAGCACCTCTCTGGCTCGCAAGCCCACGAGCCCGGGCTACCCTGCCGTCGAGAACGTCCGCTGCGCCCCCGAGTAAAACAAGCCAGCCCCCCATACCGACCTGCCCAGTACCAAAACAGTATCCAGCTAGGCAGCCACACAAAGCCCCTGTGACGTTGTAAGCGGTTGGTGGCAACCCGGCTATGATCGATACGCGCTCTATAGGACCAATGAACCAGTAAAACCAGTTCCGGACAAACCCCCCAAAAACGAAACCCCCACGGCTCTCTATCTCGTGCGGGTCGTGCCTGTTCTTGGCGAGCAAGGCATAGACAGGCATAGACGCAAACATCCCCGCGAGAACCACGATCACTAAAGCCATGTAGACTCTCGTCTTTCGCTAATGCTGCTCCAGAAGATCATGGCCTGGCCCCTCGGTTACTTTTCGTGAGCATAAAATGTATTGCTCGAGGCCATAAGAAGATCAGTGGTATCCTCTTTTCAAGCGATGTGAGCTTGATGGATCGGCCAGTATGGCGTTCAGCCTTTCTCACGACGTACGGGAGCCACTTGGCAAAGGTCATCATATGCTTAAGCCAGCGCATCGTCGCCCTCCGCTTCGACCGGCGGAAGTGTCGTCTCCAGCGTCTTCGATCTGCTGCAGAAGCTGGAGCAGCCAGCGCATAACGTCCTTCGGTGGTGCCCAACACTTTTCCTGACTCGGCGGCTGCGGTGAGGACGGGATCTAGGGCTTGAGCGAAATGGCCGGCTTGAGCATCGAAGACCATTCTAGCACGGCCTTGAGATTCTGGCCTCCACTCTCCCTGGTAACAGACCTCTAAGAGTCGTCTCCCCACGTCTTCCGCGCTGAAATCACCAGAAAGATAGGGGGCCATCCATTCAAGCACTCCCCGGTGGGCTCCGTTTATAACACCCCTAACCCATGTGTCTTCAAGCGAAGACTGCGACCAGACAATCTCTATTCGCTGCACCATGCGCCCAAGAAGAAAATGATCCTTCGGGGAGGGTCCTAGCGCCTGCTCAAAATCTTCCTTAGAGACGACAGCACACTTGGCCATGGCTAGGGAGCCATTCCCCCCATCGTAAGCGATTACGTTTGGTGCGAGGATGCGTGCTAGTCCCTGCATCAAAGCTAAAGGACGACCAAGCTGGCGGCATTTTGCGAGCCCCTTATAAAAGCCTTTATAGTCATCTACGATTACCACGAAGTCGAAGGCACTGTGTTGGTCGGGCGCAGTTTTGAGCAGGCGCGAGCCATATAGCAAAACAAGCCGGACAGCACCGTCACCCTG
The DNA here is from genome assembly GCA_002348465.1 of Gemmatimonadales bacterium UBA2960. GTDB lineage: Bacteria > Gemmatimonadota > Gemmatimonadetes > Longimicrobiales > Gaopeijiaceae > UBA2589. Next base: position 32,054 of record DEBI01000029.1, read on the forward strand.
TAACGCTAGTTTTTCGGCGAGGCCCTCTGCCTCGGGCCAGCCCCCGTCAGCTACCCCCGTCACGGCGCAGGCGTACTGTTGGATCGCATCTCGGTCAGACGCTCACTCATGATGTCTCTTACTTTTGTTATGAAAGGGCCGGGGTCTGCGTCGGGGTCTGTCCACTCTAGAGTGGCTGCATGCTCCACTCGACCGTCCAGCGCGGATAAATCCGCTAGAAAGTCTTTCACGTGGGACTTCTCCCAGTACCCGTCAACGACAAAAACGTACACTGTCCAGGGGCGCCCCTTTAGAACCTTCGCTAAGCCGCGCTTCCTGAAGGAGCCTATCTCTCCATCTTTAGTTCTAGTGCCTTCCGGGAAGATCGCTATAGGCACATCCGAGTCCCGAGCCTCTTGTGACATGGCCCTTGCCATTTTTAGGACTTCCCTAGGGTTTGCTGTTGGGTCCACTGTCGGGTATTGATAGAGCCTGACCAAGTGCGAGATTAGCGGGATAAAGCGGCCGTAGCGGGCCCGAGTGACAATGCGGGGGTAGCCGTAAGCAACCGATTTCACCACCAACAGGATGTCTATGACAGATTGGTGGTTCATTAGGATTAACTTGCCGGGAGCGCAGGGAACAACTTGAGGCGGAAACTGAAGAGAGGCGCCCCCTACCGAGCGCAGCGGAGCAGTACCAATATACGCCATTGCTCTGATCCATCGGCCCAGCACAGGGATACGAGCCTTAGGATAAAGTTTAACCAACGGCGAGATGACAACCCGCTGCACGACATCGCATACAGCGTACAGGAAGCACACAAGCAGCAGTGCAAGATATCCCCGGAGCTTAGACACGTTCCTTTTTGCCACAGTAAAGAGAATTAACCGTAAATCTCGAAGCGAAAGCGCCCCCGCTGAACCTACAACTAAAAGATCTCAGACATGAGCGATTCGGAGAACACCTACTACGGCTACGACATGTGTATCGGAGGCTATTTCGAGATGTCGACGGAGGACGCTAGAAAGCTGTTGCCGCCGCATCTTGAGCCACTCGAAGTTCAGCATGAGCGCAGCATTCTTGCGATCACTGCCTTTCACTTCAGCGAGAGTATGGTCGGTGAGTACGACGAAATCGTGCTTGCCGTAGTTGTTCCGCCGAGAGTAGAGCCAGGCAGGCCGCTTCCCAAGGCAGCATTCTTCCCATTTATGGTGGGCACATCCACCCCCGAATCACGAGCTCACGCTATCGAGCGCTGGCACCTTCCCCACTACATGAAGGACGTAGAAATCAGGTTTACCGAGACAGAAGCCGAGATGAAAGTCACCGTGAAAGATGAGGGCAGCACCGTCCTCGAGATGGTGGTAACCTCTCACAACCGAAGCCCGGCGGCCAACAATTACATGTGTTTTACTGTGGACCCAGAGGACCGGTATAAGGTCAACATTCTCATGGAGGCTGTGCACGCAGAACACGAGGAAGAAACGGGGAGTCTCATTCTAAGCGAACACCCTATGACGGAGGGCCTCACGATTGATGAGGTGAACACCTACCCGTTCCGCGAGGAGTGGTATAGCAAAGGACTGCAAACGTTCGACAAGATGGTGAACTTCTGACCGGTCGTCGTCACTTCGTCATTTTCAACCCGGCTTCCGGAAGAGGGGGGGGTGAGAAGCGGGCTGACGTGTATCGTTCGCTTCTGGCTGAAGCTCTCGAAGACGTCACTTACGCCTCAACAACTCGTCCCGGCGAAGAGAGATATATAGCCGAGCAAGCCCTGGAGGATGGGTACGACGTCATCGTGGCCGTCGGTGGTGATGGCACGTGGAGCAATGTGGCTGACCGCTTAGTCGCGAGCGGCCGAGACGATGTGGCCCTGGGGATCCTGCCGAGCGGAACGGGCAACGACTTCGGGCGCAATTTCGGGTACAGCCTAAAGGACCCCCGAAGTGCGGTCCGCGTGTTGGCAGAAGGACATATACGACGTATAGACGTTGGGCGCGTCGACACACTAAGTGCACCTGAACATCAACCCGACCTCTGGGAGCACCGACACTTTTTAAACCTCGTAGGGTTCGGCTTCGACATAGCCGTCATTGACGCCGCCAAGAGCGCTCGCTTCCTGCGAGGAGAAGCTCTCTACAAAGTCACAGCTCTCCAGCAGCTTTTTAGGTTCCCCGGGATTCATGTACGGGTTGAGCCCCCCGGACACGAGGCGAGAGAGCTCCATCATCTGATGCTGACAATCTCTAACGGCAGGTACTTCGGGGGTGGGTTCCCTATCGCTCCCGATGCTCGCGTAGATGATGGCTGGCTCCACGCTTGCAGCATCGGCGACGCGAGCGGCTTCACCCGCATGAGGCTATTCAGCTTAGCGGAAAAGGGCCGTCACATTTCATCCGACCGAGTGACCATCACAGGCGACAAAGCTTTTCGACTTCGGTTCCGAGAAAGACCGCGGTTTGAAATAGACGGGGATCTACGAACGTCGAAAACGGAGGTTGTTGAGGTGCGCTCAATACCCGGAGCCCTCAAGATTCTGGCGCCAATGTAGAGCCTGAGCTCTGCAGGAATTAGGTGTGTGGGTGGACGAGCGAATCCTGACGCAGGGCGCCGTGTTAAGGCTTGTACTGGAAAACCTTTTCGAACGGCACGCTGAAGACATCAGCGATCTTGAAGGCGAGCTCGAGGCTGGGAGAGTATTTGGCACCTTCAATTGCGATGATCGTCTGACGTGTGACTCCAACGCGCTCGGCCAGAGCCTGCTGTGTCATTTCGTTCGCATCGAAACGTAATCTCCGCATGTTGTTCTTAATGGACGTCGGTGCCATGTCAAAAGCCGCGTCTGTAATAAAACAGCCGAGTAACCGTCACCGTCACTTCAGCGATAACGAAGAGCAAGAGCAATAAGACGGGAACTAAAGCTTCTGGAAGAGGACTTTGTATTGCATCTAACCACACCCACCAACTGGGTATGGTCGTGTGACCAATCCAAATCCATATACCAACCGACAAGCAAACATACCCGTTGCGAAAGGATATACGTTCGATCAACAGATCTCTTTCGTCGTCTCCTTGAGAACTACTTAGAGATGCGAGCAAACTCTGGACGATGATTTCTAGAATAATGACCGAGATCACAACGTTGATGAGGCTTGTGCTAATGTTAGCTATCGGCTCGTCGGCAAGTGCAAGTTCTAGGGTATTGAGAAAGAAATTACCGAAGACCAGTAGGGTAATAACCAGTGATGCCAGAAGGCTCTTTTCCTTGGTTGACATGTTTGTGTGCCCATATCTGAGGAGTGAGCCGTAATGTATGACATCTCTTACATAATGTAAGCTATTCTTTACATTCAAGGGGTCGCTGGGTCGAGTCCTGAAGCGCCCACTAGGAAGAAGGTTCGTCCGCCTTTCGAGCAATGACC
>DEBI01000046.1:0-1402 GCA_002348465.1 Gemmatimonadales bacterium UBA2960
AGCCCTGCCACCCTCTTCGTAGGATAGTATCCGCACAACCACGACCTGCCCGTCTCTCAAGCCAGGCCCGCCGCCACCATTGATGTGCACATTTAGGCGAAGACGGTTATCCAGCGGGGTGACAGATCCAGTTCCGCGACTTGTTTGATAGACCCCCACAATCTTGTTGCGTCCGCGCTTCAGGACGCGCACAACTGCCCCTTCGGGATTGCGCCCTTGCGGACGACCCTGGATCCGGACGCAAACCGTATCTCCATTCATCGCCGAACTTAGACGATACCTAGGGACATAGACGTCGGCCTGTCCTTCATCACTTCGCACGAATCCGTGTCCCTTGGGTGCGACCTCAATCACCCCTCTCACCAGCTCTATACTCTTGGGAACCGCATAACGATGCCCCCGAACCTTATGGACGATCCCCCTCTTCTCCATGTCTGTCACCACTTTCTTGAAAGCGGGGTACTCCTTCTCAGAGATCTCCAGAATCTTCGCCAGCTCTTTTGCCTTCAACGACCGCCTCGAAGAATCAATCAGTGTGCAGACTACAGAAGTTTCTAGATTGCTCCACTTTTGAGATCGCACCGAGCCAGCCCTTCCTCGTCGTGACCGACCCGACGCAGGCCTGCGCCTCTTGCGACCCTTCAATGCCAGGAGGTCCCTAGCCTAGCGGCTAGCGTAACGCCCGATCCACCCATTCCAGGACCAACATGAGCTTCTATATCCAAACCTGTTCTTCCGGATACAAATGCGTCGGCGGCGGATACCAAATGATTTGCGATCACGAATCCGACAGCGTTACGCGCCTGACGGAATCGGTCATCACTTTTCCGTATAATGTCGGCGTAGGTAGATCGGCCGCCGGGGGTCCCTGTCCAATTCCATAAAAACCCAGTTCCGTAAGCATACTGCTCGTAGTAGCGAATTGCCGATTCGTACTCAGGATCCCCCGGACCAGAGGACTGACCGACCGAGAAGATACCGAGCGCCCGAGTCCATATCATCCCGTTGTAGTAGGATGGATTCAACTCCGGCTGGGTTCCTTCGCGTCCTAAATCAAGGTCGAAGTGGCCCGATCGTTCCCACTGGCTCATCACCTCGTAATAGTCGAAATCCCCATCGACCCTAGGCCCACTCTGAAGTCGAGCCTTCTGCCACGCGTAGTCGCGGTATTCTCCGCGAAGGCCAGTGCCCTTCACTCGACGATCTAAGTACCATAGCCAACCCAAGACCTCTAGCCCTGCGTACGCCCAACCGCGCCGGTTCCCTAGAGCAAACTGGCCTAAGCCGGGCACCAGTAGTGACCTGAGGCCGGCATTTTCCGGCCGAATCGACGGCTCAACCGGTCCCAAATGCGAGCGGCTCCATAGCTTAGGAGTATCGGGCCTAGCGCGATCGACTCCTC
>DEBI01000046.1:1788-3390 GCA_002348465.1 Gemmatimonadales bacterium UBA2960
TCCGCTCAGGCCCGAGAACAAGGAGCTCGCGCCCAGGAGGAGAAGAGTAAACGGCAAAAGTGCCCGACTCATGATGAGCGACTTCAAAAGCGGATGGAAAAGGTTACATGGACAGGCTCTGTTTCCCCTGTCAGGCTCGAAACAGCTAAGGACTTTGCGATTGAGAGATCGAAGCGCTCGAAACGAATTCCTAAACCGACACGCCCTCCATCCTCCTGCTCAAGATCGGACCAAACGTAGCCAGCTCTCAGCGATAGTTGATCCACGTTCCCCGCGGCTAATTCCGTACCAAGATGATATGAGAGTGTACCCAACGAACGGACTCGATCTTCGACCTCGAACGCCACCCAAGCACTGAGCGCCTCATTGTCAGTTATTTCGGGCATAATGTCGTAAGCAGCGGCTAGCCGAATGCGAGACGGGAGCGGATCAGCTTGTTCCGCATTGAGCACCTGGAGTCCGGGGCCCATATGAGCCAACATCGCACCGACACGGAATTTATCGACCATCCCTTGAAAACCAGCATCTACCGCATACGTCGTCGCCGTGGTCCCCTCATCTGCGCAGATACCACGGCATCCTAACTGGAACCGAACAATCTTAAAATTCACTCCGACTGCTATCGCATCGTCTAAGCGGGTGGCGGCGGATATCACGCCCACATGATTTCGGATTGTTATCGAACCCGTGTAATTCCCAAATTCGTCCGTTTGATCAATCTCACCCGCATCAAGGAGATAGTATGAAGCGCCAAGGGTCCCAGTACCCTCCTCGGCCCAGAGCACTGAAGTAGCCGTTGCGGTACCCGCCGCCGGATGATCTCCGCGAAACAGGGCGACTTGGGATTCCGTTACACCGACCAAGCCCGCCGGATTCCAGAAGGAACTCTCTGCTCCCTCCACCCATGTCATCGCACGACCAAGCGAAACTGCTTGCGCCCCCACGGGGAGTAGAAGAAAGATCGCCCCTTCAGCCTGCCCATCTTGGGCCCTGGTAACATCAGGCCCAATTGCCAGAGCCAGCAACGCTGATGCGATGACAAGCATCTGCGAGTAGGAATGTTTACGCTTCATCATTGGGAGGCAGCCTAAATCCGAGATCACGCAGGTGGGCCCGATTTTTTCTCCAGGAACGAAGCGGCTTCACCCAGAGTTCTAGATACACACGGCGCTCAAGAAAGGTCTCAATCTTTTTGCGAGCTGCCTCACCCACAGTACGAATCGCCGCACCCTTCTTGCCGATCAGCATCCCTTTCTGGGACTTCCTTTCAACATACACGTCAACTTGGATATAGAGAGGCTCCTGAGCTTCTCGGTATTCTCCCACTTGGCAGAATACAGAATACGGGATCTCCTGATGGAATTGCTCGAAAATCGTCTCACGGATGAGTTCGGCTACGAAGAAGCGAACCGTATCGGTTGCCAACTGATCCTCAGGATACAGTAACGGACCCACGGGTAGTGCTTGTCTCATAGCGGTAAGAAGCTCGGTCGTACCATCACCGTTGATCGCCGCTATACGATAGGACTCTACGCCTAAGTTCTCTGCTATCCAGTCAGCCCAAGCCTCAACCGCCTCGCCTGAGGCACTGTCCACCTTGTT
>DEBI01000019.1:0-177 GCA_002348465.1 Gemmatimonadales bacterium UBA2960
GTTCGGCTGTGGGATCGGTCAGTGCGGAGCATGCACAGTATTGGTCAATGGCGCGCCCACACGGTCGTGCCAAACACCCGTGGGCAGCGTCGAAGGTTCAGAAGTCACAACTATCGAGGGCTTGTCTGCAAACGGACTAAGCTCCGTCCAGTTGGCGTGGATTGAGGAGCAGGTACC
>DEBI01000019.1:546-6590 GCA_002348465.1 Gemmatimonadales bacterium UBA2960
TTGTCTCCGCCACGGCTCTTCTAACCGCAAGGCCCAAGCCAACCGACGAAGAGATCGATCAATTCATGGCAGGTAATATCTGCCGTTGCGGCGCCTACATCGCGATCCGAAAGGCAATCCATCGCGCAGCCGAACTCGAAGAAGACCGCATCTCCGGGGATGAGGTATGACCGGGCCAACCAAGGAAGTCTCCCTGAATGACCATCAGTGCTTATCCCGTGGTGCCTTCGTTAAAATCAGCGTCGTAGCCGGAGTCGGACTTACCCTCGGAGTAGCGTGGCGCGCCACAAAGACACCTAGCCCACCCTTCAGTGACGCGGCTTTCGTGCCAAATGCCTATCTCCGAATCGACACTGATGGGTCGATCACCATCCTGGTGGACAAGGCAGAGATGGGCCAAGGTGTATCAACCGCACTTCCACAAATGATCGCCGAAGAACTCGACGTCCCCTGGGCGGACGTGGCATTCGAGTTCGCATCAGCGCATGACGCATACGGGATGATGGTCACCGGAGGCAGCACCGCGGTGATGGAATCCTGGGAACCATTACGGCAAGCAGGAGCTACGGCACGGTGGATGCTGCGCGAAGCAGCAGCTCAACAATGGGGAATTTCCTCGGAGTTACTTGCAACACGAGAGGCTCGTGTCTTCGCGCCGGACGGATCTGAGCTGACATACGCGTCACTCGCCAGTGACGCCGCCAAACTCCAGGCACCGAACAAGGTCGACGTCAAAAAGGCCTCGGAATTCCGCCTGATTGGGCAATCGCTGCCGCGACTAGATGTCGAGGCAAAGAGCACGGGGCAAGCCGTCTTCGGAATCGATGCAGGGCCTCCCGATGCTAGGGTTGCAGTCATAGCGAGGTCTCCGGTATTTGGTGGCCGCCTGCGCTCCTTCGATCCTTCTGCTGCTCTCGCGGTCCCTGGTGTAGACGAGGTCTTAGAGGTCCAAAGCGGAGTGGCTGTCGTCGCAAAAGGCTACGTAGAAGCCAATGCTGGGCGAGACGCGCTGGTCCTCGACTGGGACGAGGGAGATACTGCTTTATTGAGCGACGAACAGGTTTACGAAGCGCTCCGGGATGGAGCGCAGGCATCCGGTCAAACGGTTCGCGACGATGGTCAAGCGTCCCAGATTCTGAACGAATCATCAAATGCTATCAGCGCCACGTTCCGGTTTCCCTATCTCGCGCACGCGACGATGGAGCCAATGAACTGCACCGCCTGGGTACGAGAAGGTCGATGCACGGTCTGGGCACCAACACAGTTCGCCAATGGGCCCGCTATCATAGGGGGAGGTGCCAGACAAGTTGCCGCTGACGCCGCCGGAGTTTCAGTCGAGAACACTGACCTCAACGTGACCTTCCTAGGAGGAGGGTTCGGGCGCAGAGCAGAGCGTGACTTCGTTCAGGAGGCCGCTGAACTTGCCGGCAAAGTCAATGGTCCTGTTAAGGTAGTGTGGTCTCGCGAAGACGATATGCGCCACGATTTCTACCGTCCCGCCTCATGGCACGAACTCCGCGCTACTCTCGACGCCGACGGCAGACCGGAAGCCTGGGAGCACCGTATGGCATCTCAGTCCATTCTCCAACGGCTAGTGCCAGATTGGATACCACGGCCTGCTGCTCGCTTCGCAGGCAAATACGACCCGACCTCAACAGAAGGAGCATCCAACCAACCGTACGCCATACCGCATGTGCTCATGACGTACAAACGGGTGGACCTTCCTATCCCGGTAGGGTTCTGGAGGTCTGTGGGCCACACGCACACCGGCTTCGTTGTCGAATCTTTCATAGACGAACTCGCTCACACGAGCGATCACGACCCTTACGAATACCGGCGTGCGCTTCTTCGTGAGCACCCGCGCCACTTAGGTGTCCTCGAGGCCGCCGCTGAAGCAGCAGATTGGAAATCACGCCCACCAGAAGGGCGAGGGCGGGGCATCGCCGTGGTTGAGTCATTCGGTTCTTACGTCGCCCAAGTTGCTGAAGTCTCAATCCAGAACGGGGTTCCCAGAGTCCACAAAGTTTGGTGCGCGATCGACTGTGGGACGGTCCTAAATCCTCGGATTGTCCAGGCTCAAATGGAAAGTGGTATCGCATACGGCATAACCGCAGCTCTCTACGGTGAGATCAACATCCGTGACGGTAGAGCGGTACAAGGGAACTTCACCGACTACCAGATGCTGCGGATCGGTCAGATGCCTGAAGTAGAAGTGCTTCTCGTCCCTAGCGGCGATGCCCCAGGTGGCGTCGGTGAACCCGGAACACCCCCGATCGCACCGGCTATTGCAAATGCGATTTTTGCGCTCACCGGAAGACGAATCAGGACGTTACCGATCCGGCTCTAACCTGAACGGACGCAAACGATCACGTCCTTTCAGTTAATTAAGCAGGTCTATGCTTGACTGGCCGGTGGGGCTGAGCGCCCCCACCGGCACAATCTGCATTATTGGCGTTTAGTTGCCCGCTACGTACTTCGTGAAGGCACCGCCGGCCCAACTGAGTGAATTCGGACCTTCTGCCGCATAGATATTGCCGTCGTCGTCTACGGCGACACCTTCACCTGCCGTCCCCTGGTACACACGACTCTCGCGCTCGAACGGCGGCACGAAGGCTACGATTCGGTCCTCATCAACCGGGCCTATACGGACCCCGTTTCGCCAGTTCGGATGGTTCGTTGGACTAGACTCAGAATCGATGGCGTAGACCATCTCGTCCTTGATGAAGATCCCACTGATACGACCATAGCTGTAGCGCGATTCCAAGTAATTACCGTCCTCGTCATAGATTTCCAGACGATGATTACCGCGATCAGCGATCCACAACCGTCCCTGTGAGTCGAAGGCGAGCGCGTGAGGTGTTCGGAACTGTCCGTGCTCGACACCTATCTCTCCCCATTCCATTACGAACTCACCCTGTGGCGTGAACTTCTGGATGCGTGCCGTCTGACCAGCCTCACGACCTAAATTCATCGCCTGATTCGACGTCATGCCTTGGCCATTGTGGCCATCGGAGACGTAAATGGATCCGTCCGGCCCCGTCACCACATCATTGGGCTGATTGAATTGTCCGGGCGCATTCCCTGGCTGACCTGCCACACCGAGTGTCAGAAGTACTTCCCCCTCGGGACTGAACTTCCACACCTGATGACCTCGCGTACCCTCACGGTTGCCCGCAAAGTCAGTGATCCAAACGTTACCTTCGGCATCAACATGGATGCCGTGCGGAGTGACCATGAGATCGGCTCCGAAGTTTGCGAGAACCTCACCGGTGTTGCGATCAAACTTGAAGACTGGGGGAACCGGGTTCGACTCGCAGTTCACAGGTTCTCCACCACCGAAGCTACCCGCTCCGCAGCGTTCGTAAGCCCATATGTGCCCGTCATTCGGATCGATATCGATCCCAGCCGTGGACCCCCACTCCCTACCTTCAGGAAGATCACCCCAGTTAGTGACGACGGACGGCGTTGGGTTCGGAAGACCGTCGCCCGTGATGAGGTTGCCACTTGAGTCGGCAGAACCTGGGCTACCTGATTGAGCACATCCCGCCATCCCTATGATGGCTACAACCATAATTGTTAGGTACGAATACTGCGTCCGCATCATAATCTCCTTGATGAGGGTCGGGGCTCCCTCTAAGAGCCCCAAACTGTGGAGTTCGAACAAGATCGGTTGTGAACAGCCAAGGCGCCAATGCGTGTACCCTTGCAGTACCCCCACAAGGAAGCAGTCAGTCGGGAGCGGTACCCCAAACCACCTGATGCTTGTCGAGTGAACAGATTACTAGGACGTTCTCGTATTGAACTCTATCAAACACGCACTCGCGCCTCGGCTTAAGCAGCCTACCTTCGCACAAGCTCGCAACACAGCAGACTGACAAGACGACCATGCCTGAACGCACCGCTTTCGACACAAAGACACTCGAGCGCCGATACTACATCAACGAAGATATATACGACCGAGAGACTGACCGGATCTTCTTTCGCCAGTGGCTCTTCGTGGGACGAGTATCCGAAATCGCAGAGCCCGGGTCCTATATGCTCTTCGAGTTGGAGTCAGAGAGTATCATCGTCCTTCGAGATTACGAGGGAGACCTCCAGGCTCATCACAACGTGTGCCGACATCGCGGTACACGGCTCGTGAATGAGCCAACCGGGATTTTCCCAAAATCAATTCAGTGCGGGTACCATGCGTGGACCTACGCTTTAAGCGGAGAACTGACAGGAGCACCATTCATGGACGAGGTGGAGTCTTTCTGCAAAGAGGACTACCCCCTGGTCTCAGTAGCAGTGGCAGAGTGGGAGGGCTGTGTCTTCGTCAACCTCTCAGAGGAGCCAGAACCATTCGAAAAAATCTTCGCGCCACTCGTCGACAAGTTCACCAGCTGGGACCTAGCCAATCTGGAGATCGCCCACCGGATCGTTTACGAAATACCAGCGAACTGGAAGCTGGTCTTCCAGAACTACTCTGAATGCTACCACTGTCCTGCTCTGCACCCGGTACTCAATCGTCTTACCCCATTCCGAAACGCCTCAAACGACCTTGAGGAAGGCCCCTTTTTAGGGGGACCGATGAAGATGGAAATTGAAGGGGGAAGCATGACAATGACAGGACAAAGATGTGCGGCTCCACTTGGAACTCTTGAGGGGGACGACCTTAATTTCGTTCAGTACTACACGATTTTCCCCAACCTCCTGCTCAGCCTGCATCCGGACTATGTGCTTATTCACAGAATTGATCGGTTAGCCACAAATCAGACGCGAATAATATGTGACTGGCTCTTCCACCCTGACGCCATTGCCGCTCCGGACTTCGACCCTTCATCAGCAATCGAGTTCTGGAATATGACCAATGAGCAAGACTGGTCGGTGAGCCGCCTTTCCCAGAAAGGCATTGCCTCACACGCCTACAGACCCGGTCCCTACGCGGAACTGGAGAGCATGATCGCTGCTTGGGATCAGGAATACCTTCGGGCCCTAGGCTAACTACCCGAATCGGCTTTCGCACGCCAATCAAGGCACCCCCCGTCACCCTGTTCATTTCTTGGCAGACTTCTTTCCAAGCGGGGACTCCTCAGGCTTTTTAACAAAAGAAATCTCCTGAGCAAACCTGCACATACTTTCCGTTGCGGAAAGTATGTATTACACTACTTTCCATATTGGAAACTATATAGGACGGGTGAGGGAGAATATGTACAGCGATCAGATGTCGAGTGCGGAAGCACAAGCGGCACTTGCGACCATTGAGAAAGCAGAAAGTGAGACGATAGCATCCCTAAGACCACCACTCTGGTTGATCACCATGATCTCTTTGTTGTGTGGTATCTTCACGTTCTCATTTGCAGCAACAGAGGGAGAGAACCACTGGGCCTTAGGGGCGTGGTTATCAGGCATCGCAGTTGTCTTGTTGGTTCTATTTTGGATGTACAGCGCGCGATTACTGGGTGTAAGAGCACCAGTATTACCACCGTCAGGTTCAGGAAAAATTTTTCTTGCCTTACAGGCACTCTTCTATGCTGTAGTGCTGTTCGTGGGAAGAGGGGCCACGTTATGGGGTAGACCTGAGACCCGCCTGGAGGGTGACTTTCCGATCGCCGATCTTCCTTTGGCACCCTATATCGCGGCAGTGATCGTCAGTTTATCCGTCGCATATCTGACGTATAAGTACCCAACGAATGAATGGGTACAGCAGGATGCTTCAAAATGACAAACTCACGCTTCAATGCCCTGATTCACGCACCTAATCGTTTGCATATATGCGCGATGTTATCCGCTTCGGGTGAACTAGAATTCAAACTCCTTCGCGAACAGCTTGATGTCAGTGATTCGGTGCTCTCCAAGCACATTAAATCACTTGAAGAGGCTGGCTATGTTGCCGTCGCAAAAAGAAGGGATTTTGGACACCGACGCACATGGCTTTCGTTAACCTCTGCGGGTCGTAGTGCCTATACCGAACATGTCAACGAACTAAGAGCAATGGTTGGCTGACATTCACTTAGAGAAGATCCGTTGTGATTGATCTACTTGGAGCACTCGCAACGCTGGGG
>DEBI01000133.1:0-664 GCA_002348465.1 Gemmatimonadales bacterium UBA2960
GAGTTCGAGAGTGCTGGTCCGGGTGAGAGCACCGAGATCGCCCAGGAGATGCGTGCGCCTTTCCAGCGCAGAGTGGGGTCACCAACACCGACTGCACATGAGGGCCTGAACCGTTTCGTGTGGGACTTCACAGTTCCTGGTCCTAATGGTGCCGCGCGTGGTGGACCTATGGTCGTTCCGGGAACCTTCACGGCCCGCATAACAGTGGCCGCTGCTGGGCAGTCAGAGGTTCTGGAGCGCGACTTCGAGGTCATGATGGACCCACGTGTCGCGGCAGATGGAGTAACGATTGCTGATTTACAGGCGCAGTTTGACCTCGGGATTCAGGTCCGTGACGCGATCGAAGACGCAGACGCGACCATTGAGCGCCTTCAGGGGGCCCAGACGCGTGTCGCGGAAGGCAGTGACGTGGAAACAGAACTCAAGGAGATTGAGGGAGCGTTGCTGACGAATCGGACGATCACGAGTTATCCACAGCCGATGCTTCGCGACCAGTTAAACTACCTAAATAGCAATTCCCAGAGAGCGGATCAGCGACCGGCTGCCGATATGTATGAGAGGCTTGAGGTTCTGGTTTCCGAGCTTGAGCAGCATAAGGAAAGGCTGCAACGGCTTATCCGCATGGTTACGGACGGGTAGGGTAGCTATAGAGTCTAGTTCTAGG
>DEBI01000133.1:1070-4323 GCA_002348465.1 Gemmatimonadales bacterium UBA2960
AGGACCAGTGGTCGACCGACTAGCCTATCAGGGTTGGCGTCTGTCTTTGGCACGAATTTATCCATCCAGCCTCCATCCCAACTGACGATATAGAGATTGCCTTCCTGGTCGACATCCATTTGGTGGGGTCGTGATAACCCACCCGAGAATCCACCGCGCGTCCCCCCGAAAGCGCCAAGGTGGTATTGCAGTTCTCCGGCTTTATTGAACTTGATGATTCGATTCAGGCGCGCTGAAACAACCCATATGGATTCGTTTTCATCGATGAACACACCAACCGGATCAGATATATCGGGCCATTCTTCAATGAATTCTCCATTTTCCGTAAAGACTTGAATCCGGTTGTTTGAGCGATCGCCGACATAGATCCTGTGGTCACGGTCTATTGCTAATCCATGAATGAGATCGAACTGACCAGGACCATCTCCGAGTTCCCCGAACTCTTGTAAGAATTCACCCCTAGCGTTGTATCGGATAATTCGGGAGTTCCAGTATCCGTCACCGAGAAGAAAGTCCCCGTTTGGAAAGAACGCCATTACAGATGGGTCACCATAGGTGTAGGGGCCTGGGTTGGTATTGGCTCTGGCCTCCTCACGTGTTCTGGGATGTTCGGGATCTACTAGTTGCATGACCAGCTCGCTGCCGTCGTTCGTGAACTTAAGTATTTGCATGTTCACATCGCGTATACCGAGGCCGCGCTCAACAACCCAGATGTGTCGCTCTGGGTCATACGGACTAATGTAGATCTGGTGGGGCTTGTTAAAGAGTGAATCCCATTGGCTCCAGTTTTCTGTGATATTGCCGTCGCGGTCTACCGCAACTAGATAGTTTGAACTGCCCTCTCGCTCACGATTCAGGGCGTCTCGGTCGCCCCACACACCGACAATGATGCGATCAGGATGGTCCACGGCTATACCGGATACCTGGCCCCAACCCCATACATCGTCATGATCCGGGGCCGGCTTCCACCAGTTATCGACCGCGTCGTATTCGCCGGTGCGATCATCCCCCCCTTTTATCACCTCTCCCCCCGCTCTAGAGGTTGGTTCTGCCGAGGGGTTGCAGCCTAAGACTAGTGTGAGGGTGAAAAGCAGGGTCAGGTTTCGAAGTTGATCCCGAGTAAGCATGATGCCTCTTTGAGCTGATAGTCTCTGGATTCGGAAATCGCAGTATACGTTGCGGGACCAGAGAATGGATAGCAAAAGCCGGTATTCTCAATAGTGTTCTATCCGCCTCGTTTTACGCTCTGGGCCGTGCCTCGTCCTCTGACAGAATTTTGTCAAGCGTCGCGACTAATCTCTCTGAGTCATTTTGATTGAATGTCATTGGAGGTTTGATCTTGATGATGTTGTGATCTGGCCCATCTGTGCTCAGCAGAATCCCGAGTTCTGCGCCCCGATTGGCGATGTACCGTGCAGCTTGAGCGCTCGGCGTTCGGGTATTTCGATCTTCGACGAATTCGATCCCAAGGAATAGTCCGCGTCCGCGCACATCTCCGACACTTTCATGCCGCATTGCGAGAGAGGCTAGGTTGGCCTTTAAGGTCCCACCCACCACCGCCGCGTGCTCCTGAAGGCGCTCCCTCTCTATGATGTCGAGGACGGCAAGCCCGATCGCTGCAGATACGGGATTGCCACCGAAGGTGCTGAAGAACTCCATGCCGTTCGCGAATGACTCAGCGACTTCGGGTGTGGTGACCACCGCTCCGATGGGGTGCCCGTTTCCGATGGGCTTGCCTAGGGTGACGATGTCGGGAACCACATTTCCTGTCTGGAAGCCCCACATGTGGCTGCCGACCCGACCGAACCCGATTTGAACCTCGTCCGCAATACAGATAGCCCCTCTCGAACGAGCGATCCTATATGCCTCTTCTAGGTATCCGGCTGGCGGTTCAATTTGTCCGCCACAAGACAGAATGCTTTCAGCTATGAAAGCAGCGGGCTCGTGCCCGGTGGAGCTAAGAGATCCGAATGCCTCCCCTACGTGCATGGCATAGCGGACTGCACGGTCCGCTATGTGCCGCCCGTACAAACCTCTATAGTCGTCGGGAACAGGAACTATCCTTACCCAACTCGGCGCTCCGTCTCCGCCCTCTCCGGCATGCTTGTAGTGACTAACGTCTATAAGGCTTTGTGAATGTCCATGGTAACCATTTTCGATGGCGACTACGCCCTTTCCCTTTGTGTGAGCTCTAGCCATACGCAGCGCTAGGTCGTTCGCCTCCGACCCTGAGTTTACGAAGAAGCAGACTGAAAGTGGATTCGGAAACAGTTCCGTCAGGCGCTCCCCATAGTGAAGCACGTTCTCGTGCAGGTAACGCGTATTCGTGTTGAGAACACTCATCTGGAGTTGTCCGGCTTCTACTACAGAGCGCCTTTCGTGACCCACGTGTGCAACGTTGTTTACGCAGTCCAGATATGAACGACCCACAACATCTATCAAGTAGGTGCCAGAACCTCGAACGATGTGAAGAGGCGTATCATATGCGACACTGAGATTTTGGCCGAGTAGTTCAGCTCGACGCTTGGATATGTCTCCGGGCGGGATAAATGTGGTCTGACCAGGGAGCTGAAGTATCAGGTTGGGGTCTGGAGAGAAAGATGCCCAGACTGTTTTCTCGCGTGGGAGAGCTACCCCGGGGAATTGTCCTTCGAAGCCTAGGAGGTCCGTAATGATCTGAAAGTGTAAGTGCGGGGGCCATCCTCCGTTTTCCTCGGTAGAGCCGATCCGCGCGAACAACTCGCCCGCTGCTACTTCGTTTCCCGTTTTGAGGTTTTCGACGGTAGATAACTCCAGATGCCCGTAAAGTGTCCAGAACGCTCCGGCCGGACCTTCATGCTCAAGTATCACCGTCGGCCCGTAATCTAGGTTCTGCGCGTTGTTAACAACGGATCGTATCCGTCCTGCTAGAGGTGCGTATACTTCTCCCCCAGCCTGACAAAAGATGTCTATCCCCGTATGAACTGTTCGACGTTCACGTGGGTCACCGGATCGACCCTTGAATATGTCCTCTAGGTAGAGTGTGCGAGGCTCTAAATAACGCCCAATTCCTAGGCTGGCCTTCCTGTCTTCCATGTACCTGAAGACCTGACGTGTGAAATCCTCCGTGTCTTCGGTGTCCTTTCCCCTAAGCAGCGGACTAGAGACGCTTAGATCAAGGACGGAGATTTTTTCTTCTGTCCCTGGTATTTCCATCACTGGTGAGAAGGTTTGCTTCTTGAGCCAGTCGACGAGAACAGGAGTCTTGGGTGAA
>DEBI01000100.1:0-1719 GCA_002348465.1 Gemmatimonadales bacterium UBA2960
GATCTAGAAAAGGAGGTCTCAGTGACTGACGACGTATCGAGGCCGAGTGACGGAACAGCTTCACGTATTGAGATGGGATTCTTTCTCGGCCTTCTCGTTGTGCTCAGCCTTCTTTTTCTCTTTGTAGTGTCTGGTTTCTTCCAGCCGATCTTCTGGGCAGTCCTAATCGGAGTGCTTTTCCAGCCAATGCAGCGTTGGTTCGAGCAGAGATTAGGTGGGCGAACATCTCTCTCGGCGCTTGTCACAGTGCTTGTCATTTTGGTCACTGTCCTAGTCCCGACTCTGCTGGTCGCCAGTGCCGTCGCGGATCAGGGACTGCAGCTGTACCAGGGTCTGCAAGAGGGAAGAGTCAATCCGAGTGCGATGCTCGAGCGCGTCGAGGAATCACTTCCCGAAGGAGCGCTAGCACTTCTAGAGCGAGCAGGGATTGTTCCCGAAACGATTCAGGATCGGATATCTCAGGCTGCCATGGAGGCTGCAGGCTTTATAGCGACCCTCGCAGTCAGCGTGGGGCAAAACGTTGGTCGCTTCGCGGCCATGTTTTTCGTCATGCTGTATCTGCTCTTCTTTACTCTTCGTGACGGGGGTGAGCTGCTACAGCGGGCGAAGTGGGCTCTTCCGCTGGGTGATGAGCGTGAACGGGCTCTTTTTGGGAAGTTTGCAGAGGTCGGCCGAGCCACGATTAAGGGCACCTTGGTGGTCGGGGGGGTTCAGGGGATTCTGGGAGGGATCATCTTCGCGATCCTTGGACTCCAGGGAGCAGTTTTTTGGGGTGTCGTCATGATCTTTCTGTCCATGTTGCCTGCGGTCGGTGCGACACTCGTCTGGCTACCTGCAGCGCTCTTTTTGTTGGTTGGAGGAGCTGTGGTGAAGGGCGTAATTCTTTTGTTCTATGGCGTCTTCGTCATCGGTCTCGCGGATAATATTCTGCGGCCACTTCTGGTAGGTCGAGATACTAAGATGCCGGACTGGCTGATCCTGGTCTCAACCCTAGGTGGCCTGACCACGTTTGGGATATCAGGTTTCGTCGTAGGACCTATTGTCGCTGCCATGTTTTTGGCCATTTGGACGATGTTTGGAGAGGCTCAAGAAGAAGGCCTAGAGGGCCCTTAGACCCCTCTACCTCTAGTGGAGGTCATCATCAGGGATGAGCCACCACCCACTGATTGGGATTCCCCAGCGAGCTCCTTGATTAATTCTTCTTTGAGTGATCGGGCTCGGGAGGGATGAGCGTTCTTGGGGGGATCTAAGCTCGGTAGAGGGTGATTATCCGACGAGACGAGGTCTAAAAAACTGTGGAGCGTAATCGCGCAGGTGTCTCTCTTTCTCGAGCTGAGAAACGCCGTCGGTCATCCATCCGGGTGCGGGTTGCCCTAGCAAATGATGGCCGAAGAAATCTTGGAGTCTGTACTGAAAATCGATCCGGTTTTGGAGTTTTCTTAGCCCGTGACCTTCATCCGGGTATGAGAGCCATATGACCGGTTTCTCCAAAAAGCGGAGTGCATTATACCACTCTAGACCCTGCTCCCAGTTCACAGTGGGGTCGGATTCCCCGTGCAGATACAACACGGGTGTGTCCATAGTCTCCACACCCGAGATGGGTGATTCGCGCCAATACAGATCGAAGTCGTCGTAGGGGTTAGTAGCATATCGGCCCTGTCCGTATATGTCGTACCCGTGGTTGTTCTGTCCGCTGCCTACAAAAAGTTGATTGAATTC
>DEBI01000100.1:2095-7411 GCA_002348465.1 Gemmatimonadales bacterium UBA2960
GGAGCGTGTGGCGATGTAGGCGCTGCCACCTCCGGAGTATGAGTGTCCGCTTAGGCCTACCGCGTCGGGGTCGGCGTATCCCATATCGATGACTCTCTGTGTTGCGGCTTCAACTGCTTCCAGCATGTCTGAGTGCGAACTCCCGATCCGGAAGTGCACATCTGGCTGCATCAACAGATAGCCGTTGCTGACTAGGCCTGCGAAGTTTGGTTGGTGCCTGTATATCGGAGTTGGGTACAGATGTAGATCCTGTGAGTATTTTTCGTAAAAGCGCACAACCATTGGGAGTCGTTGGCCGTCAGCGAAAGTTTCGGGAATCGCTAGTGTGCCTTGAAGTGGGGTGCCGTCGGACAGGGTGTAGTCGAAGAGGATTCGGCTCCCCCAAAGGAATTGGGCCTGCTGAGGATTCGCCTTCGAAAGACGTTGACGCTCAGAGAAGTTCCCGTTGCTGACCCATAGGTCCGGAAAGTCCTGCCAAGTTTGGACCGTGAACAGGTAGCGGTCAGAATCCTTGGCCTTCAATGGATATGAAAATCGGCGGGCTTCCCAGGTGAGGTCTTCGAGATCTCTTCCGTCTAGCCGGAAAAATCCCTCATCCTTGCTCCATTCTCCGTAGGCCTTGAGCAGCATAGGCTGGTCGAGGTTGATTGTCTCTTCTTCGGTGTCTGCCTGGACGGTCCGCAGGCGGATTTCCCTTTCGGTGCCGAAGTTCCCTGTAAGGTTTACCGCCGGATCGGCGTCGTACGACTGATACCAAACGTCGTACCTATCGTAGAGCACAATTCCGCTGGAATCCGATGTGAAACCTGCTACCCCGTGTGGTGGCTTCTCTCCGAAGCGATCGAATTGTTTGTCAGTAAAGTCGACTGGAGCGCTCGCTGTTAGGTTCAAGTGAGCGTCATCTTCTATGCTGTAGTCCCAGACGTTTCCATCTCTCCAGTACAAGAAGTGTTTACTGTCAGGCGAAAGACCGAGGGTGCGCAGATGCTTGGTCAGGATAGGCGTGCGATCACCCGTAGCTGTGTTGATACGGTAGTAGTCAGCATAGTTGGGTCTCCAGTCCGAAACGTAGGAGCGGTCATCCTTTCCTATGCCCCACCGTCCGTTTCTTGTGATCTGGACTTCACGCATCTGCTCGTCTGCGAGGTGAACCAGGGTTCTTTCCTGAAGGTGGATTGCGGCTAAGTACGTCCGACTTTGATCCTGGGACAATTGGCTTTGCTGTTGAGACTGTATTCGGGCGTCTTCCCAGTGCCAGATGTTCACATTTGCGAGAGGCAATCCTCCTTCACCCCAGTCCTCGAGTTCCGCCTCTTGAGCTTTTGTCGCGACGAAGACTGTGGAGGCGTCTTCGTTGAAGTTCAGATCTCCGTTTTCGCTGAGGACCCAGCCTTCTCGCAGTCCGTCCACGGTAGGCCCAAATTCGTATCTTCGGACAAGGCTGTCGCCAATGTCAGAGAAGACCAGCAGTGAGTTCTCTCGTTCTGTTGATCCTTCCGGGACTTCACCACGGAGAACGGCAATGGATGTTCCATCGCCCGACCAGACTAGGTTCGAGTAGCGTGCTTTGCTGTTGTCGAGCCCGCGACGCGCTCCATTAGAAAGGTTTATTAGATACAGGCCATTCCCGTCTCCCCCGTCTGCGTCGACAGTGTAGGCGAGGTGGGTCCCTGTCTTATTCATGGCGAGCTGCCATACGCTCCCGATCAGCTCTTCGTACCCCTCTGAGAGGTTCCGGAGAATCAGTCCAGTTCCGTCGAAGGTTACTTCGTCCTGTGTCTGTGTCTTTTCCACCCAGAAATGGCTCGACGTAGCCGAGAATCCAAAGTCGTATGCGTCCTCCCAAACCCAGGATCTTCCGGATTCTAGGTGTGTCAGTCCCGCCTGATAGGAAACATCGTCACCATTTCGCTCCATCTCCTCCATTTCTTGGAATGGAGGAGAAAGCGTGTACCCGACCCACATGCCGTCTGAAGAGAGGATCGCATCGGAGGCTCGCGCGATTTCATGTCGGACACCGTTATCGACGTTCGCTACAACTAGCGTATCGTCCATTCTGACCTTCGTATACGACCACGCGACCCAGCGTCCGTCATCGGAAATCTGTTCGCCGTCGATCTGGCGCCAGATGTGATAGTCGGCGATCTCTAGAGGACGTTTTTCAATGGACTGAGCTTCAACGTGAGCGGTGGCTACTCCTATGGTGAGAGGTAAAGCAGCCACGACAGTGAGGAGCCGAAATCTTAAAAGAAGGACGCGAGTCATCATGAATCTCTCTTTGGGAGTGCGAGAGGGAACTTAACGACCGCTCCCGCTGGTGCGTCAGAGTGGGTTGATGGCGCCATGTTCGTCCTCCCAACTCTGAGTTGAAAAAATAGGACGCCTTGAGAGGATGGACATGGTGTCGTCAACGTCTTTGCGTTTCACTTTCGGTTTAATGCGGGGTGGGGAGGCCTAGTAATTATTGTTCGACGCAATGTCTTTCAAAGGAGGAAGAGATGCAGTTGAGACAGATGTTGGCAGTGGTTGGTCTGGTACTAGTGTCCAGCTTTGTCCCAGTTCCGTCGGAGGCACAAGCACAGATAGCTGGTAATTGGGACCTGTCTTCCCAGGGACCACGCGGCGGAGATCAGACCATGACCCTAGTTCTAGAAATAAATGAAGGAGAATGGACTGGCACATTGACTCTGCAGAGAATGGGGGAACACACACTGAAGGATGTGTCTGTCGACGGCATGGAATTCAGCTTCTCAGTGACGTTGTCAATGCGGGGCAGATCGTTCGAGCAGGAATTTTCTGGAACTGTAGATGGTGACGAGATGTCGGGAGCGATCTCTGGGGCAAGGGGCCAACGTGCCTTTACTGGGAAGAGGGTCGGATGAGCAGAAGCTGATGAGTCGTCACGCTTGAGAACCTGTACTCATCGAGAGCCTTTGGATCTCGTTGCTAGCTCTTTGTTAGTGATTCTAGTTTCGGTTTAGGGCTGATGGGGATACTAGTCGTTCTGAATCTCTTAGCTGCGTGTCAGCGCTAAGTTGTTAGGTCGTTAGCTCGAATCTTCAGGAGACAGTACATGCGGTTCGGTGTCTTGTGTAACTCTATCCCGATTAGGCTTGTTTTGGTTTGTGCTGTGGCCACTGGGTCAGTCAGCGCCCAGGAAAGGCATCTTACCACCGAAGACTACGCTCGTGCAGAGAGGTTTCTGGGCGCGAGTACTACGCCCCTTGTCTATGGTAATTCAGTGCAGCCCCGCTGGATGGACGACGGAAGCTTCTGGTATGCCAATACGGTCCCGGGCGGAACAGAGTACATCGTGGTGGATCCGTCTTCTGCTATTCAGGCGCGCGCGTTTGACCACAATAGGCTTGGAGAAGCACTTAGAGATGCGGTTGGTCAATCCTTTGGCCCACTAGGCATCCCAGTCACGTCGATGTCCTTTGCAGGACACGAGGTGTTGTTGGAAATCCGGGGCCTGGGTGGGGCGCGTTGTGATTTAGAGCGATACAGCTGTGTCGCCACGCAAAACAGTAGATCAACTGTGCAGAGAAATGAGTCTGTATCCCCCGACGGACAACACGCAGTGTTTATTCGTGAGCACAATCTGTGGGTGCGAGATCGGGATTCGGGCGAAGAGACTCAACTCACAACAGACGGAATAGAAGACTTCGGTTATGGCACAAACAATGCCGGCTGGGTGCGACGAGACCGTCCCGTCGTGAAGTGGTCACCCGACTCCCGAAAGATCGCGACCTTCAGGCACGATGCTCGCGGGGTGGGACTGATGGTTTTAGCTAGCACTAAAGTAGGCCACCCTGAGGCTGATATTTGGCCTTATCCACTTCCAGAGGACACCGTCATCTTCCGTGTTCATCGGATCGTACTCGATTTAGATCGTCCAGCCGGAGACTACATGGTTCGCCTGGATATGGAGCCCGACCAACACCGTTCTACGTGCTCGGACCATATCGAGTGCGGAGGAGAACTCGGCGATCTCGAGTGGAGCACTGACTCTGATCGTTTTGTCTTTGTTTCAAGCTCCAGAGACCACAAGGTAGCTCAGGTTAGGATGGCGGATGCTAAGACCGGCGAGGTTCGGGACATTTTCCAAGAGGTTGAGGAAACGTTTTACGAATCCCAGAGCGGGTGGAGGTACTTGTCAGAAACGGAAGAGATCCTGTGGTTTTCACAGAGGGATAACTGGGGAAACCTCTTTCTTTACGACGCCGAAACTGGGGCGCTAAAACGCAAGATCACCGAGGGGGACTGGAATGTCCTTAACATTCGTGATGTTGATCGCGAGAGGCGAACGGTCACCTTCATGGGGAATGAGCGTGAGCCCGGCGATCCGTATTTCCAGTACCTTTATCGGGTCAACCTGGACGGCGGTGATGTACACCTGCTCACCCCCGACAGTGCGAATCATTCGGTCTCTCTTAGTCCGGATCGTGAGTTCTTCGTCGACTCGTATTCGACCCCAGTCGTTCCTCCGATTCATGTACTACGGAGTTGGGATGGGCGTGAGGTCCTGCACTTAGAGACAGCGGATATCACTCGTCTTGAGGCGTCTGGCTGGAAACCACCGAAGCCGTTTTCAGTGAAGGCCAGAGATGGCGAGACTCCTCTTCATGGATTGCTTTTCCGGCCGCTTGAATTCGATTCGACGCAGACTTATCCAGTCGTAAACTACCTCTATCCAGGCCCACAGAGCGGTTCGGTAGGTTCCAGGAGCTTTAGAGCTGCACATCGGGATCTCCAGGCGATCGCAGAACTTGGGTTTGTGGTGATTGAGCTTGACGCGATGGGTACGCCGATGAGATCAAAGGCATTTCATGAGGCTTATTACGGGAATATGGGGGATAACGGGCTGCCCGATCAGATCGGGGGGATTAAGCAGCTTGCGGCGCGTTATCCATGGATTGATGCCACGAAGGTAGGAATCTATGGCCATTCAGGTGGCGGGTTCGCCGCCGCTGATGCCATTATGCGTTATCCCGATTTCTATTCTGTTGCGGTATCTCAAGCTGGAAATCATGACAATCGCAACTATGAGGACGACTGGGGCGAGAAGTGGCAGGGTTTGCTTGAGGTCTATCCGGATGGCACGACGAATTATGATAACCAGGCTAATCAACTCCTTGCAGAGAACCTTGAGGGCAAGCTACTCATCGCACATGGCACACTTGACACCAACGTCCCTCCATCGAATACGATGCTTGTCGTTGATGCCTTGATTGCGGCGAACAAAGATTTCGATCTTCTCATGTTGCCGAATCGAGGGCACGGCTTTGGTAACGAGCCGTACATGATGCGTAGGCG
>DEBI01000070.1:0-1399 GCA_002348465.1 Gemmatimonadales bacterium UBA2960
CTGGTATTTCCATCACTGGTGAGAAGGTTTGCTTCTTGAGCCAGGCGACGAGAACAGGAGTCTTGGGTGAAGCCGGCAGCCCAGCGGCTTCTCGCACGATTCCCTCAGCTAGTCGAACAGGAACTTCGTCGAGTGTTTGAATCATCGCCCAAGCAGGCCGTTCCGAGATCAGTGCATACTCATCTGTCTCACCAGCTTGGTGTCGCCTCCAAGCCGAAATGCTTACACTCGCACCGAGACGCGCTTTTGCGAGAGTGAAGACCACATTTGCCTCCTCTTCACTCAAGGGCGTCCGATCATGAAACCCACGAACTATCGATGCTATAGACATGAGTGGGTCATCTGTATCTAGGATGGCGTAAGCGATTGCTACGCCGAGATCAAAGACCCGTGGTGCGGAGTGGGCGTCACCGAGGTCGATGATACCGCTAATGCGCCTGGGACCTTCCCCGGGGTGGCTTACGAGGACGTTGTAGTCGTTCAGGTCGCCGTGAATTACTTGTGAGCCTAGTCCTAGGAAATCGGGTTCTCTTCTTAACCAATCTTGGTGGACTGCCTGAATCAGTTCGAGTTGTTCGCCCTGAAAGAGGTCAAGGCATCGTTCCATGACCAGTCCAGAGCGACCAAGTGCCCACTCGAAGTCAATTCGTGCCGGTGGATGATCGGGATAGGCTCCCAGGGCACTATCAAGGTCGGCGATCCGACTTCCCAGATCGTAAAGTAGGGAGAGGGATCGTGGCCGAACCTCAGCAAACAGGCCCCCTTCCAAATATTCGACTAGTCGAATTCGGTGGACCTCCCCGTCCTCGGCGGTGTGCTTCACGACCCAATCCCCATCCGCTGACGGGATCACATCAGCTGTGAAGCCGTCCGTTGTTCGAGCCATGTGTCGCATGAGATCTGCTTCGATTTCCAGGATCTCATCGGTCTCATCCGGGGTGGACACTTTCGCGACCCTTCGTTCACCGTTTGTTGCTGTGAAAAGGAAGTTCAGGTCACGCTCTCCCGGCAGGGGCGACAGTGTACCCTCAATTCCGTAGTGCTCACGGAGAGCAGCGAGGACCGCGTCGGGCCCGAGGCTGGGACGCCTGAGGATGTTGATCATGCGGTGATTAGTGATAGACCGTATTTGAGTCCAGCATAGCGGGCCAGACAAAGAAAGATCGGTCTATTCTGCATAAACGGGAGAGGTGGGGTCATTCGTTAGGACGTGACGGGAGATTGATCACTTTTGCCGTGATCAGTCACGCACCAGCTTCCGGTATTTGAGTCGCCGGGGTTGTATCGCATCGTCGCCTAGTCTCCTCTTCCGGTCTTCTTCGTATTCTTGGTAGTTACCCTCGAACCAGACCACTTGAGAGTCACCTTCAAAGGCTAGGATGTGGGTGCATATCCGATC
>DEBI01000070.1:1793-3411 GCA_002348465.1 Gemmatimonadales bacterium UBA2960
GCACGGAGTGTGTCTACATCAAGGTCATTGGTGGGTTCATCAAGTAGCATAACGTTGCCCCCTGATTTCAGCAGTTTTGCTAGGTGGAGACGATTCCTCTCTCCGCCAGAGAGCACGCTGACCTTTTTTTGTTGATCAGAGCCACGAAAGTTGAACCAGGACAGATAGGCCCTTGGATTTACTTCAACACGTCCAAACTGAAGAATATCGCTCCCTTCGCTGACCTCTTCGAAGACCGTTTTCTCCCCGTCAAGTTCTTCTCGTGATTGGTCGACATAGGCTAACTGCACGGTCTGGCCTGTTTCTAGGGCTCCATGATCCGGCTTCTCTTCACCCACAATCATTCTAAAGAGCGTAGTTTTTCCGGCACCGTTCCCGCCAATGATCCCGACGACTGCTCCGGGTGGGACGTCGAAACTCAGATTGTCCATTAGAAGCTGGTCGCCAAACCCTTTTGTTAACGAGGTCGCCTTGATGACTGTATTGCCTAGTCGTGGCCCTTTAGGGATCAAGATTTCAGCAGTATGGATCTGCTTGCGCTCGTCTGCGTTCAGTAATTCCTCGTAAGCGTTGATTCTTGCCTTGCCTTTCGCCTGACGGGCTCGGGGCGACATTCGTATCCAATCCAATTCACGTTCGAGGGTCTTTTGGCGGGCGGATTCCGACTTCTCTTCCTGACGGAGGCGTTCTTGCTTCTGCTCGAGCCAAGACGAGTAGTTTCCTTCCCACGGGATGCCCTGACCGCGATCAAGCTCAAGAATCCACTCAGCTACGTTGTCCAGAAAATATCGGTCGTGGGTGATAGCCACGATTGTGCCAGGAAAGTTGTGCAGGTGATGCTCCAGCCAAGCCACAGATTCTGCATCCAAGTGGTTCGTAGGCTCGTCAAGGAGGAGCATGTCGGGTTGTTCAAGGAGTATCCGGCATAGAGCTACACGGCGGCGTTCGCCGCCTGAAAGAGTGCTGACATCAGCTTCACCTGAAGGAAGGCGCAGGGCATCCATCGCGATCTCAATTTTCCGGTCAAGCTCCCAAGCGTTTGATGCATCGATGCGGTCTTGAAGTTTTGCTTGCTCCTCAATGAGCGCGTTCATTTCTTCGTCAGTCGTAGCTTCGCCAAATGCCATGCTTACGTCTTCAAAGCGCTGAAGAAGGTCCCGGGTTTCTTTGACAGCTAACTCCACGTTGCTCCGGACATTCAGGGATGAATCCAAGTCGGGTTCCTGCGCTAAGTATCCTACCCGAGTTCCTTTAGCGGCCCACGCCTCACCCAGGAAATCGGTATCTAGTCCGGCCATGATCTTGAGTAGCGAGCTTTTTCCGGAACCATTTGATCCGACGACGCCGATCTTAGCACCCGGATAGAATGAAAGATTGATGTTCTTGAGTATCTCTCGTTTGGGTGGGACCACCTTCGAGAGTCGGTGCATGTGGTAGATGAACTTCGGACCTGACATCGCTGTGCATGGAATGAGTTACAGTTTGAGGCGAGGGCGGAAAACTAACTGCTCATGCCCTGACTGTAAGCGATCCCCAGGCTTATAGCATGCGGTCACTTGTTCCGTCACGGGTCTCACGTGTCAATTATCAAGAGTATGGTGTCCAGCTTAGATTAGGT
>DEBI01000028.1:0-10039 GCA_002348465.1 Gemmatimonadales bacterium UBA2960
GATGGGTAGTGTGCCTAACGTCGGCCTGATGGCGCAAAAAGCTGAAGAGTACGGATCACATGATAAGCCATTTGAGGTGACGTCACCCGGCACCATGAGAGTGGTTGATGGGACGGGAACAGTTCTGTTAGAGCATGAGGTCGGTCAGGGTGATATTTGGCGAGCGTGTCAGACCAAGGATATACCGATCCGCGATTGGGTCGGCTTGGCGGTTCGTCGTGCTCGAGCGAGCGGGGTTCCGGCAGTATTCTGGCTGAATCGCGAGCGAGCTCACGATGCTGAGTTAATCCGAAAGGTTGAGGTCTATCTGGAGGATCATGACACAGAGGGCCTACACATCGAGATCTTGGCACCAGTCGACGCCATGGTGTTCTCGCTCGAGCGTATTCGTCGTGGTGAGGATACGATTTCAGTCACTGGAAATGTTCTTCGCGATTATCTGACCGATCTATTTCCGATTCTTGAACTCGGCACGAGTGCTCGGATGCTTTCAATCGTGCCACTTCTCAATGGTGGCGGACTTTTTGAGACCGGTGCTGGTGGGTCTGCTCCGAAACACGTACAGCAGTTCGAAAAGGAAGGGCATCTGCGATGGGATTCACTTGGTGAATACATGGCCTTGGCTGCGTCACTGCAACACTTGGGTGAGAACTTTGACAATCCTGGTGCAAGTGTGCTTGGCGATACTCTTGAAACTGCGACCTCTGACTACCTAAGTAGCGCGAGGTCTCCTTCCCGGAAGGTAAATGAGCTTGATAATAGAGGTAGCACATTCTATCTGACGTTGTACTGGGCTCGGGCACTAGCTGCTCAGGATCTAGACACTGATCTGGCGGAACGATTCTCCTCGGTGGCCGCAGCACTGACTGAGCATGAGACGCAGATTCTCGACGAACTTGATAGAGCGCAGGGTAGTCCCCAGGATGTCGGAGGGTATTACAGACCTAGTGAAAGTCAGACCACAGCGGCCATGTGCCCGAGTGAGGCGCTCAATAACATCATCTCTGGGATCTGATTTTGAAGGGCCTGTCGCTTACACTGGGCATAGAGAAAGATTATCAGAGAGTCGATTTCGAAACCCAGAAAGGGATCGGTGAGTGACTCTCGTTACACTGCATCCGAACCGATTCAGCTGATCTTTGGAACCTCGATGTGCTGCTCGGTAACTAAGGGTGTTGATCGCCCAAGAATAAAGGGGGAGGTCTGATGGAGTTCGGCTACATCGAAGACCCGCTTGAAGCACGCGGTGCCAATCTGCTAGCGGTCGCCGTGACTGAAGGGGCCGATGTCATTGAAGAGATGTCCGACGTCCTTGATCCAGCCCTGATCAGTGCGGTGCGTGCCGTAGTAGCTTCCGGAGATCTCAGGGGCAAGCTATCCGATGAGATCGTGGTCTACGGGAAAGGTGAAGAGCCGAAGCGTGCAGTTTTGCTTGGAGTTGGGAAGGCGGACGAGTTGACACCAGAGAAGTTACGTCGTTTTGCCGGCCGTGCTGTGCGAGTGGCTGAGCGCTTACGTATGGAAGAGCTTTTTATTTCTCTAAAGGGTTTTGGCTCAATAGGGGCCCGCGTTGCAGCGCAGTCGGTTGCTGAGGGAGCAGGAATAGCAGCGTGGAAATTCACAGAACTGCAGGCCGAGGATGAAGATTCTCCTACGTCGCTCGTTGGAGCTGTGAGTCTCGTTGGCGGCGCTCCCGTGGAGTCTTCGGCTGGAGGCATGGAGGGCGCGGTCATAGCAAGAGCAGTAAATCTCTGTCGATCTCTTCAAGACCGACCCGGGAACGTTGCGACTCCGTCACACCTTGCGGACGAGGCCCTTCGGGTGGGCAGAGAGGTGGAACTGGATGTCAGAATCTTCGATGAGGCGGGAATCCGAGAAGAGGGGATGCATGCTCTACTTTCTGTCACTAGGGGCTCAAAAGAAGAAGCCCGCTTCATCGTGATGGAACACCGAGGTGGTAAAGATGGTGCTGCCCCGCTTGTTCTAGTAGGGAAGGGATTAACATTTGACTCAGGAGGTATCTCCATAAAGCCCTCCCAGGGAATGGAGGAAATGAAGTACGACATGTCCGGTGGGGCCTCGGTAATCGCTGCTATGCAGGCTATCGCGGAACTGGAGGTAAAGGAAAATGTCGTGGGTCTAATTCCCGCCTCTGACAACATGCCATCAGGCACTGCGACAAAACCCGGTGATGTCATTTCTAGTCTCTCTGGAAAGACTATTGAGGTGATCAACACTGATGCCGAAGGGCGTCTTATCCTTGCAGACGCGCTGGCTTGGGGTGCGCGCTTAAGACCGGCAGCGATGGTTGACTGTGCGACGCTGACAGGCTCGGTGATCATTGCGCTCGGGCATCACGCAGCCGCGGTAATGGGCAATGATAATGGGTTAGTCTCTGAGCTTAGGGACGCGGGTGATGCCTCAGGTGAGCGCTGTTGGCCACTCCCATTATGGGACGAGTATCGAAAGCAGTTAGACTCGAACTATGCAGATCTTCAGAATATCGGCGGCCGCCCGGCTGGTTCAATTACCGCAGGATCCTTCCTTAAGGAGTTTGTTGGTGATGTTCCTTGGGCGCATCTCGATATAGCGGGAACTGCATGGGGTGACGGGAAGCTATCGTATCAACGAAAGGGAGGGACAGGCTTCCCAACTAGGCTTCTGATTGAGTGGGTAAGGAGGAGAGCGGGGTGAGATGTATCCGCGTCCGGTCTTTTAGGGCCGAGGCGCTGAGCGCACTTGCAGTGGTCGTTTCGGCGATCCCGTTGGGTGCTCAGGAACCTCCGGATACGGTTCTGGTGGGTGACTCGCTCGCTACGAGTGTTTTGGGAGTGATCGACTCGTCCAGGGTGGCGGATACGCTGATTGTCGAAGATTCTGTTTCGGCCGACACGATATTTTACAATCTTCCGAGACCGAAGAATTCTGAACCGGCCTCGTTCGCAACAGGTGTCTGGGAATGGGACAGGGCCGATATTATGGCCAACGGAGCGAACAACCTAGCAGAACTTTTTCACGCGCTGCCTGGAGTCATCGCTCTGCTAGGAGGAGATTACGGGACCCCTTCGTCAGTGACTGCCTTTGGGTTAGGTGGTGGAGGATACCGAATCTTACGCGACGGTCTAGAGGTCTACGCAACCGAAGGCAGTGTTCCGAACCTACAGCTTATTGGTTTGGCCGGTATTTCAAGAGTGCGCCTCGATCGATCGATGGGTCAGATGCTGATTGAGATGTGGTCCCACGAATATGAGGACGGTAGACCTTTTTCAATCATTGAGGCGGGGACAGGAGATCTAGACACAAACCTTTTCCGTGGGACTTACGTGGATCCGGTCGCTTTGGGCGGGAGCGTGGCGGTTGGTCTTGAGCGCATGGATACCCGAGGTCGAGGCGGAGAAGGAACAGAGGCTGGAAATCGCACGGGTAGCTGGGCCCGATATCAGGTTCATGTGGGAGATAGGTTTGGGGTCGCACTCGACTACCGAGGCTTCTCGACCCAGACCAAAGTGCCAGAGTACACGCCGGTCACGAAGCGTAGTGATTTCTCGGCTCGGGCGGCCTATCAGCCGGTGGAAGGGCTGACCCTATCGGCCTTCGCCGGCCGGAGCACGTATGGTATAGACGCCGCCGCCGATTCGTTGCTGATTTTAGACGGTTCACGCTCTCAGCTCGGCGGCTCACTCGGAGTCGAGCGAGGTATGTTTTGGCTTCGAAGCTCATACCGAAGCTTCGAAGGGTTACTTCCATCTGGACGGATCGAAGCCCGGTCAGGGTTATCGCATCATCGTTGGGGTGGCCTGTCTGGCAGTTGGTCATCGAGTAAGTGGAATGACATAGAAGTATCTAGTTTCGGAGCTAGGGCTTGGCTGAAACCGACCACCTTCACGACAATGTTCGCGTCCTACGAGGACGGAAGATACGGGAGTAGGGTGGGCGTCTTGTCAGGAGGAATTCCTTCTTTAGATCAAAATGGCCTAGTTACGGAAGCAACCGCTTCGATTGCGGATCGCACCGGAGGGCGAGCGGGTGTGGTTATTGGCTTAGGCGGTGCAGTCCTAGGAGGCGCTGCCCTATATGGATCCGCCGACCGGGTTCTTCCACTTGGGCTAGAGCTCGATGATGGAGCGATAGAGGGAACTGGGTTGGAGCGAAACGGATACGAAGGGATGGTGGTGCTGCCGATATTCGTGCAGGGACTGAACTTGGAGGGATCCTATCAGTTCTGGGACGAAGAGGCTCCCTACCAGCCACGTCAGATCTACCGTGGCTCTTTCCAGTTTCACCGAGTATTTCTTGATTCTGGGAACCTTGAGCTTTGGGCATCCCTCGGTGTTAGGGGGCATGACCCAATGTTGACGTTCGTAAAGGACAATGAGATTGGGGAAGGTAGTTTGGCTCGAGTGCCGTTTTATCAGAGTTGGTACATGCAGGCTCAGGTTCGCATAGTAACGGTCCGTCTATGGTTCGGGATGGATAACATGACTCTGCGTCGAAATCTCCAGATGTATCCGGATCGTCTGCTACCGTATGGGAGGTCCTTTTTTGCTCTGCGATGGGACTTGTGGAACTAGTATTAGCACGATGCATCTGACTCAGGGTCGATTAGCGTACCCGTCTCTGGAGACCATCCGATGATCAGAAGTATGACTGGGTTTGGCGAAGCCGAACTTGAGATCGAGGCGGGGAGGCTGCGCCTAGAAGTGAAGACGGTTAACCACCGTTTTCTGAACGCTAATATCAAGACTCCGAGTGGGTTCGATCGGTTTGAGAAAGCTATGATCGATGCCTTGAAGCCGTGGGTCTCCCGAGGGCATGTCAGCGCTTATCTGTCTCTCGACCGATCTGCCTTCGCTGGTCAGGTTGAACCGGGGATTGATATAGAAAAAGCCAAAGGTTATCAAACCGCACTTGAGACTTTAAAGCGTGAGCTTGATGTGCCAGGGGAACCGGACCTTGAGATGCTCTCTCGCTTCAGTGACATCTTCCGGGCGCCCGATAGAAACCAGGCTGTCAGTGTCGAAGAGGATGACCTGTTACGATTGGTCAAGAAGGCTGGCTCGGAAGTGCGAGCTATGCGTGAGGCAGAAGGTCTGAGGCTTGCCAGTGACCTTGATGACCGACTGCGCGCGATTGAATCTTGGCTTGACGACGTCGAGCAACGAGCGCCTGAAAGACTCAGTGAGCAGCGTAATAAGCTTCGTCGGGCCGTCCAAGAGCTAAGTGCTCAGGTGGAGGTCGACGAAGATCGACTGGCTCGGGAGATCGCCTACTTGGCAGAGAAGTGGGATATAAACGAGGAAATCGTTCGCTTTCGTTCTCACATTGACCTGTTTCGTTCGGCACTCAGCGGCGATGGTTTGGAGCCGGTGGGCAAACGGCTTGGTTTCTTGGTTCAGGAAATGCTTCGCGAGGCAAATACCGTTGCCTCTAAGGCGAACGATTCGAAGCTTGCCCAGGCGTCCGTTGCGATTAAGGAAGAGATTGAGCGGATCCGTGAGCAGGTGGAGAATGTAGAGTGAGCGATCGTGCAGCGCCGGTAGTGCTGGTCGCTCCTTCCGGAACTGGAAAGACGACGCTGGCCAGCCGGTTGATTGATGGATCAGGACCATACGTCTTCTCTGTGTCTGCGACCACGAGAGAGCCGCGAGAAGGTGAGCGAGACGGTATTGATTATCACTTCCTTCAGCCTCAAGAGTTTGGCGATCGGGTTCACGAGGGCTGGTTTGCCGAGTGGGCACTTGTGCACGATCACATGTACGGTACGCCACGTTCAGAACTGGATGCGGCCTCGGCCCGAGGAGAACATGTCGTGATGGACATTGATGTTCAGGGGGCGAGTCAGATTCGGGCTTCAGTCCCTCAGGCAAAGCTGATCTTCGTGCTGCCGCCATCTGTCGATATAATGTTAGCCCGTCTCATTGAGCGGGGGACGGAGGAGCCCGAGAGTATTGCTAGAAGACTCGAGTCCGCCGTTGTGGAGCTTCAAGCGGTTCCCGACTTCGACTACGTTGTCGTCAACGATGATTTGGACGAGTGTGTTTCGAAGATCCGGAACATCGTAGAAGGGCAAGAGCCACCAGTTTTTCATGAGCAGGACGCTGAACAGATGCGCCGAGAGATCGTGGAGCTATTGGAAGGCTATTACAATGTGTATCGGCAGGATTCAGAATAGGACGGAATTTATGCGTGTTTTTACTCCAGACGAGGTAGCTACCGGCACCGATAGCAAGTATCTGGGCGTACTTGTCGCGGCCAAATACACTCGTGAACTCAACTCGCTGCCGAGGGAAGCTATGCCTCTCGGTGAGGACAAAAAACTGACAACCCGATCGCTGGAGGCATTGACCTCTGGTCAGATTGAGTTTCGTCTCGTCAAGCGTCGGCGCCGCGAAGAGATCTGACGGCGGGCCTTAACGATGCCCGTCACCTCGCTAGAGCCGCGCCGTCCATGGAAGGGCAAGCGTATCGTTCTTGGCGTCACTGGGGGGATTGCAGCTTACAAGGCGATACAAGTAGCTCGCGACTTAACCCGCCTAGGTGGTGAGGTCGACGTTGTCCTAACGAGGTCGGCAGAGAGGTTCGTGGCTTCGCTCACGTTTGAAGGGGTGACAGGGCGACCTGTCCTAACTGATCTGTTCTCGGCTAAAGGTGCAGCACTGCACGTAAGGCTCGGACGTGACGCGGATGTCGTGGCGGTTGCGCCTGCCACTGCAGATTTTCTAGCTCGAGCCTCGCAGGGACGAGCCGATGACCTGATTTGTACTACGCTGCTCGCCACGAGCGCTCCTGTGGTGATCTGTCCTGCCATGAACGACAAGATGTATGCGCACCCACAAGTGCAGGATAATCTTGACCATCTGCAGAATCGTTTGGGTTATCAGATCGCTGGTCCCGTTAGGGGTGCGCTCGCGGTGAGCGAGGGTGTGGGTAGAGGGCGCCTCATTGAACCGTGGCAGATTGAGGAGGCTATCGGTCGAGGTTTGGCGATGGACGATGCTTTTATGGGTAAATCGGTTCTTGTCACGGCTGGCCCGACTCGGGAGCCAATTGATCCTGTTAGATATATTGGAAACCATTCGTCGGGCCGGATGGGGTATGCTATTGCTCAGGCGGCATGGAGGCGTGGTGCTAAGGTGACGCTCGTTAGTGGCCCATCCGCACTCGATACTCCGTTTGGTGTTGATACGGTGGCTGTCGAGACCGCCCAGGATATGCACGTCGCCGTGGCTGAACGCATTGGTGATTCGGACCTGAACATTTTTTCTGCTGCCGTTGCCGACTTTCGTCCTACGGACTCTAGGGATGTCAAGTTGAAGCGCAATGAGAGCGAAGACCGAATGCTCGTGGACTTAACTGAGAATCCTGATGTGGCGAGAGATACGATAGCCAACAGAAAGAAGGGTAGCGTCAATGTTGGCTTTGCTCTTGAAACAGAGCATTTGGTGAACAACGCTTTCGCCAAGCTCGAAAGCAAAGCCTTTGACTTGGTGGTAGCGAACGACGCTAATGAGGAGGAGGCTGGATTCAGTGTTCGCACTAACAGGGTGACATTCGTGCAAAAAGACGCCCAAAGTGAGCGGCTTCCACTCATGTCCAAGGACGAAGTAGCTGAGGAGATCCTTGATCGTGCGCGGACTCTCGTAATTGAGTCTCAGTGATGAGCGGAGATGAAAGTGGAGCGATTTCTGACGAGGTAGCGCGTCTTTTTCGACAGAGGATGGAGATGGGTGGTGATGAGGTCTTCCTTGATAGGATGACTCGGGAAGAGGTGCTCTCGATACTCTCGCATTCGGTGAGGTCTTCTGTTGCAGGTAGAAATCAGGCCGTTCTAGAGAGCGCACTGTCTGACAATGTTTCTGAGCCTGTCAAAGGAGTCGCTGCAATGCAGAGAGCGACGAGAGAGATTTCTGAGCAAGGATCCGGTGGTCCTCCACTTCCAGTCGAGCTCCCTGACGACTACGAGCGGCTTCGTGAGGTTGCTTTAGGGTGCTCGAAGTGCCCGCTCTCAGAAGGGCGAACGCAGGTGGTCTTTTCAGATGGCTCGCGCACTGCCGACCTGATGGTGGTTGGTGAAGCTCCAGGAGCTAACGAGGACGCGACGGGTGTGCCGTTCGTAGGTGTGGCTGGGCAGTTTTTAGATCTCTTGCTTGCGACGATTGGGAGGAATCGAAAGGACTCGGTATATATCGCAAATGTCCTGAAATGTCGTCCGCCGGGGAACCGAGATCCTGATCCGGGCGAGATAGCTGAGTGCTCACCTTTCTTGCTGAAGCAGATTGATTTTGTAAAGCCCAGTGCGATTCTTGCGGTAGGATCATTTTCAGCGCGTCTTTTGACGGGTCTAGAGGGTGTGGCCCTGGGGAAACTACGTGGTCAAGTGCATAAGTATCACGGTGTTCCACTAGTGGTTACCTATCATCCTGCCGCGCTTCTCAGGAATCGACGTTGGATCCGCTCTTTTTGGGAGGACTTACAACTCCTTCGGTCCATCATCGACGTAGATTGAGCCCCTGAACTTTTTGTGGGGTCGGTGTGCGGGTATGACTTGGCGTAGGGCTCAAGACTCGGTAAGATCGGGACCCGTTTGAATCGCCGCTCGTCATTCTTTAAGCCTTTGCCTGACTCTGCCCTCCAAACCGTGACCTGGGATCGCCCCATGCCTGCCTCACTAGAGGCGGAGACGGCTGTTCTTGGAGGGATGATGATCGACCGAGAGGCCGTCGTCCGCGCCGTAGAAAAGGTCAACTCGGCTGCTTTTTACCGCGAGGGTAATCGACGGGTTTTCTCGGCGATGGCTCGCCTGTTCGAGCGTGGGGATTCCATTGATCCGATCACGGTTTCCGAAGAACTCAAGAAAACGGGAGAACTCGATGCTGCGGGCGGACTAGATTATCTAGCGATGCTCGTTGATGCCGTTCCAACGGCTGCGAACATTGAGTATCACGCCAACATCGTTCGAGAAAAGGCATTGCTTCGCCGACTGGTTGAACGGGCATCCTCTATCATACGAGACGTTTATGATCAGGGTGAGCGTGATGTGGAGCAGATCCTCGACAATGCAGAGGCCAAGATATTCGAGGTCGCTGATAGTCATAAGAGGGAGGGCTTCGTCTGGATCAAGGACATTCTTTGGAAGACGTTCGAGGAAATCGAACGGCGTCAGACTTCGGGCTCGGGCATCACGGGTGTTGCAACCGGGTTCAACGATCTTGATCGGATGACGACGGGGCTGCAGAAGGGCGATCTTTGTATCATTGCCGCTCGCCCGTCGATGGGTAAGACAGCCCTTGCACTGAACGTCGCATCGTCTGCCGCGATAAATCAGAAGACGGCAGTGGGAATTTTTTCGCTTGAGATGTCACGAGAACAGCTTGTACAGCGGATCCTGTGCGCCGAGGGACGCGTTGATGCCCAGAACCTAAGGCGTGGGCGTCTCTCTCCGGAAGAAAATTCTCGTTTGGCCAAGGCAGCGGGACATCTAAACACTGCTCCCATATGGATCGATGATCAGGCCGGATCGAATGTCTTGGAGGTCCGAGCAAAGGCTCGCCGTATGCAGTCTGATCTTCGCGCCGATGGTCAGGAACTTGGTATGATTGTGATCGACTATATGCAGTTGATGTCAGGGACTGGAAGGTCTGAGAGTCGAGTGCAGGAGGTCAGTCAGATTTCAAGAAGCTTAAAGGCTCTAGCGCGTGAGTTGGATGTTCCCCTTGTCGCACTCTCCCAGCTTAGCCGTGGTCCTGAACAGCGGACCGATAAGCGACCCATGTTGTCGGACCTGCGGGAGTCCGGTTCGATTGAGCAGGATGCAGATGTTGTCATGTTTCTGTTTAGGCCCGAGTACTACGCTGCAGCCGAAAATCGCCATGAGGTGGAAGGCAAGGCGGAGTTAATTATCTCGAAGCAGAGGAATGGGCCAACCGGTGTCGTGCCGCTTTTCTTCCATAAGGCTTATACGCGTTTTGATTCTGTTGTTGCAGAGGCTTCCGGGAGTGCAGGTGGAACTAGAGACGGCTTTGGCCCGTGACCAAGAGGG
>DEBI01000028.1:10433-27301 GCA_002348465.1 Gemmatimonadales bacterium UBA2960
GTGCCCGTAAGCCATTCCTTGAGCTTGCTGGAAAACCTGTGTTGCTGCGATCGCTGATCCCGTTCTTAGCCGAGAATCGGGTCACGGCGATAGCGATCGCCGTGATGCGGGAAGAATTGGATAATCAGCCGGAATGGCTAACGGACTTAGACAAGAGAATCGTTGTAGTGGAGGGTGGAGCAACACGGGGTGAGTCTGTGGCCTGCGCGATTGGTGCACTTCCGGATGACGTTACCGAGATCGCGGTGCATGATGGTGCCCGTCCACTGGTAGCGCCCGAGCTGATCAGTAGATGTATCGATTTGGCCTGTACAGGTGTTGGCGCGGTGGCGGGAGAGCCTATGATCGATACGGTCAAGCGAGTTGATAAAGAGGATTTTGTTACTGGAACTCCGGACCGTTCGACCTTGTGGTCAGCACATACTCCCCAAGTGTTCCCGGCTATGATGCTGCGTGCCGCATACTCAAAAGGTTATCCAGTGGCTACAGATGACGCTTCTCTAGTAGAAGCTACCGGGGGACGAATCCAGATGCTGGATGATGGTGGAATGAATATAAAGATTACCCGACCCGCGGATCTCGTGCTTGCGGAGGCTATACTCTCGACGCGTGATAGCGACTGAGTGGTGCGCGTGCTAGACCTCTGCGAAGAGCCAGATGTGGATCTGGTTCCAATAGTCGCCCACCTCCGTTCTGGTGGCTTGGTGGCCTATCCGACAGAAACTGTATACGGTATAGGGGGCGTCTGCTCAATCGAGGCGTCAATGCGCGTTCGGGAGCTTAAGGGTCGCGAAGAAGCGAAGCCCTTGATCGCTTTGGTACCCAACCGTGAGTCAGTGGGTGAGCTGGAGTGGACTCCAGAAGCAGTAGAGCTTGCTGAGACCTTTTGGCCTGGTTCGTTGACTCTCATTCTTCGAGACCCCGATGGCCTCTTTCCTGACAGTGTGCGGGATTCGGACAGGAGGACTGTGGCGGTGCGTGAGAGCCCTCACATCCTGGTATCCCATCTGGTTCAAAAGTTAGGAGAGCCTTTGACGTCTACGAGTCTTAATCGTTCTGGTGAGCCTGCAATTACAACCGGGGCTGAGGCGCGGGATTTTCTTGTAAGGCTAGATGCGAAGGATATTTGGCTGATTGACGGAGGTTCACTGCCACCGTCGCCGGCATCGACTATCGTAGACTGCACCACCGTACCTCCCTCGGTGCTCCGGGATGGAGCCATTCCCGCAGAGCGACTTCGTCGCCTCATAGAGGAGGCAGATGGATCCGTTGAATGATACGGGTGTGTTCCGACTGCTTTTTGTGTGCACTGGCAACACTTGTCGTTCCCCGATGGCGGAGGTGATCGCTAGGCACCAAATCACGAAGCTAGGTTGGAGTGAAGTTGAGGTAGGCTCAGCTGGTGTCGGTGCATGGGAGGGCAGTCCCCCTTCCGGGGGTGCGGTCCGGGTTGCAGCGGCTAATGGATTGGATCTATCGGAGCATTCATCGACCTACCTATCGCAGGAGTTGGTCGAGGATGCCGACCTGATTCTCACTATGTCAGCTAGTCATGTTGTTCGAGCGCGAGAGCTAGGAGCCGGTGAGAAAGTCGCACTGCTGCCGGCTTTTACCGCTCGTCAGGTCGATATGGGTAAAGTAGGTGGGATACCTGATCCCATAGGTGGTTGCGACGAGGAGTATGCTGGGACCTTCGAAGTTCTAGACGGACTAATCGAACTGGCTTTGATGAGAATTCAACCCCTGCTGAAGCCATGACAGTCAACGCTGCAACGCGTGTCTTGGCTCTTCTCGGTGATCCGATTTCTCACTCGGCTTCGCCGGAAATCCAGAATGCGGCGTTCCGAAAAGCGAGACTTAAGGGAGTGTACGTTGCAGTTCGTTGTGCGGCGGAAGACCTCAGGGGGTTGATGAGAGGGTTGGCTCGAGCTGGGGGCGGTGGAAACGTGACGTTACCTCACAAAGAAGCGGCCTCAAGGATCCTTGATATTCGAAGCGACGCTGTCCGCAGGACGGGGGCTTGTAACACGTTCTGGGGTGACGATGCTGGACGACTCCACGGTGACAACACAGATGTAGAGGGGGTGCGTCGAGCACTTGCTAGTTTTATGCACGGGCCCACAAAAGGGATGCGAGTGTTGTTACTCGGAGCGGGTGGCGCCGCTCGAGCGTCTCTCGCAGCATTGGTTGAGGAGGACGCTGGAGATATCCTGCTTTTCAACCGGACCCTAGAACGTGCTCGTGCAGTGTCACTCAGGATCGGCGGTAACAAAGTGCGTGTGATCCGACTTGCTAAGGAATTAGAGGGACAAAAATTCGACCTCGTAATCAATGCGACTCGGCTTGGCCTCGAGCCCGATGACCCATCACCGATTGATCTCAACTCACTTGGCCGCGTAGGCCAAGCGATGGATCTCGTGTATGGAAAACACGCGCCAGCTTTTGTTCAGGCCGCGGAGGAAGCAGGTATCCGTGCATCGGATGGCGCCGAAGTGTTGGTGCAACAGGCCGCTGTCTCATTTGAACGTTGGTGGGGACGAGAGGCACCTCTAGAAGCTATGCGTAAAGCGATGGGTAAGAGGTATCGGACTCGATAAATGGTGTTTCTCAAACGATAGAATGATCGTGCAGAGGCAGTCGTTTTTTAACGGGCCTAAGTTCGTTCCTGCTGCTGATCTTTCCAGCTACTTTCAGGTTAATCGGACTGGCGTGGCAAGAACTCGATTTCGTTAACTTCTTTAGCCTTGCTTGGACGCTTCCCTAGGCGCTTTAGGGGTTATCTTGAGATAGTGCAGAATTGATTCTGCATCCTAATTCCCCATCCGAGAGATTTCACAGAATGGCGATCCGAGCAGCGATCAACGGATTCGGGCGCATCGGACGAAATGTCCTGCGAAGCGCCAAGCAGGAAGGTAACAGCGACATAGACTTTGTTGCCGTCAACGACCTAACGAGTCCGCATACGCTGGCTCACCTTCTTAAATACGATTCGGTCCACGGCCGCTATCCAGGCTCGATTGAGGTTTCGGGGGATGGGTTAGTAATAGACGGGGAAGAGATAAAGGTGTTAAGCGAGCGGGACCCGGCTGCGCTTCCGTGGGCGGATTTAGGTGTTGATATCGTCATTGAGTCGACCGGGGTGTTCCGTGATCACGCGTCAGCGTCGAAACACATAGAGGCCGGCGCGCGGAAGGTAATTATTTCGGCGCCCGGTAAGAATGAGGATGTGACGATCGTCCTCGGGGTGAACCAGGAACGCTACAATCCGGATAGCCACCACATTATTTCGAACGCAAGCTGCACGACTAACTGTCTTGCGCCGGTGGTGAAGGTTCTCAGCGATGAGTTCGGTTTTCGACATGGGCTGATGACGACCATACATGCCTACACCACCGATCAGAGAATTCTCGATCTTCCTCACTCAGATCTTCGCCGCTCGCGAGCAGCGGGGATGTCGATGATCCCGACAACAACTGGAGCCGCGAAAGCAACGGGGCTTGTCTTACCGGAAGTGGAGGGACGGATTGATGGCATGGCAATAAGAGTGCCGACTGCTGACGTTTCTCTGGTTGATTTGGTAGCGGAGTTGGAAAGAGATGTTACAGAAGAGGAAGTGAACAACGCGTTTCAAGCAGCAGCAGATGGCCCAATGGCTGGGGTTTTGGGTGTCTCGAATGAACCCTTGGTCTCGATCGATTACACAAGTGACCCTCGAAGCTCTACGGTCGATGCACTTTCCACTTCCGTTATGGATGGCAGAATGGTCAAGGTTCTGTCTTGGTACGACAATGAATGGGGATATTCATCTCGGGTGGTAGATCTAGTCGGCTTCGTTGGTGAACAACTCTGAGTGGCAAATTGAATAAGAGAAGTATCTCGGACGTCGATCTTGGAGGGATACCGGGACGTACCGCAATCGTTCGTGCGGATCTCAATGTCCCGCTCGACGATGGGGACATCACAGATGACAAGAGGATCAGAGCTTCGCTCCCAACGCTTAGAATACTCACTGAGGCTCGCTGGCGCGTTGTGCTGCTTTCTCACCTAGGTAGACCGAAAGGTGAGATTGACCCTGAATTCTCCATGAAACCCGTAGCCGACCGTTTGGATGAGCTCCTCGATCCCACTGTGCACTTTATCGCTCACACAAGCGGAGTCGCTGCCGTTGATGGGCTTGAGGTGCTCGAAGCTGGAGAGATTGCACTTCTAGAGAATACGAGATTTGAGTTGGGTGAGGCGATCAACGATCCGGATCTAGCTGAATTTTGGGCGTCACTCGGTGACTTGTATGTAAATGACGCTTTTGGTAGCGCGCATCGCGCTCACGCGTCTACAGCTGGGCTCGCCACCGCTATGCGAGCAAAAGGTGGAGATGCCGTCGCGGGGTTCTTGATGGAGAAAGAGATCCAATTCCTAGATGAAGCACTCCATGTCCCTCAGAACCCTTTCCTAGCTATAGTGGGCGGAGCGAAGATCTCTTCGAAGATAGGTATGCTCTCTAGGTTGCTTCCACGAGTGGATCACCTACTGATTGGTGGAGGGATGGCGAACACCTTCTTCGCAGCTCTGGGGCTTGATACTGGAGACAGCCTTGTCGAAATGGATGCGGTCGAGTTGGCGAAGGGTCTGCTCGGAGTGGGTGGCGAACGCCTAGTTCTTCCTTTGGACTGTATCGTCGCTGCAAATGTTTCTGAGGATGCTGAAAGACGGGTTGTGGGGCGAACAGAGGTCCAGCCGTCTGATAAAATCCTCGATATCGGACCTCGCACTCACCAGTTGTTTACTGATTTTGTTGCAGAGGCGAATACGATCGTTTGGAATGGTCCGATGGGGGTCTTCGAGGTTGATGCTTTTGCCGAGGGTACAGTCGGAATAGCTCACGCGGTGGCGGAGGCGTGTGACCGGGGAGCCATGGGAATTCTTGGTGGAGGCGACTCCGCAGCAGCTGCGGAGCGGGCTGGCGTCGTCGATCGGCTGACGCATGTATCGACCGGCGGTGGAGCTTCACTTGAACTGCTCGCTGGCGGGGATCTTCCTAGTGTCGATGAACTTTCAGACCGGAGCTACTGATGGCGGTGATTGCTGGGAACTGGAAGATGCATCATGGCCCGAGTGAAGCTTTAGACTTTCTCTCCGACTTCGACGTAGATGCTATACCATCGAGCCATGAGCTTATCTTATTTCCGTCTAATTTATCGCTGCATGCAGTAGCGAACGCGGAGCAACGTGATTCAAGGGTACAGGTTGGCGTCCAGAACGTGTATTGGGAAGATTCTGGTGCATTCACCGGGGAGATATCGGCTCCTATGGCGAAAGATGCGGGTGCGACTTTCGCTCTCGTTGGACATTCTGAGCGTCGTCATGTGTTTGGTGAAACGGACCTGCAGACCCAGTGGAAGGTCGATATTGTAGTCCGTTCAGGTCTAGTACCAGTACTTTGTGTTGGAGAAACGATTGAAGAGCGCAGAGCCGGTCGTGTAGAAGAAGTAATACTGCGCCAGCTAGAGGTAGCTCTAGACAGTTTGTGTTCCGCTCCGCGCTTTCTCGTCGCGTACGAGCCAGTATGGGCAATTGGGACAGGAGAAACCGCGACACCGGAGGATGCGACGTTTGCGCACGGCACGCTGAGGCGGCGGCTCGAACGGGCCTTGAGCGCCACTCATGCTTCACGGGTTCCGATCCTTTACGGGGGATCGGTGAAGCCTGGGAATGCTGAA
This sequence comes from Gemmatimonadales bacterium UBA2960, assembly GCA_002348465.1. Taxonomy (GTDB): domain Bacteria; phylum Gemmatimonadota; class Gemmatimonadetes; order Longimicrobiales; family Gaopeijiaceae; genus UBA2589. Next base: position 16,151 of record DEBI01000028.1, read on the forward strand.
GAGCTTATGCAAGCTAGAGACGTAGATGGCCTGCTGGTGGGGGGCGCAAGTCTAGATGCTACCTCGTTCAGGCAGATAGTCACGGCGGCGGGCTGAAAAGGCCCGTTGACACCCATTCGAGCCTCTCCGACGTTTAGTATCTTAACCCAAAGGAAATAGTTCGATGTACAGTATTCTCCTAGCTGCCCTAGTGCTTGACGGTCTCTTCCTCTCTGTTGTGATTTTGATGCAGGCTGGGAAGGGCGGTGGACTTGCTGCTGTAGGAGGAAGTGGCGGCACGATGGCCGACGGTGTGCTTGGTGGCCGACAGGCTACGACGGTGCTGACTCGTGCAACTTGGGGTGCTGGGGCAGCCTTTATGATCCTAGCCTTGATTCTCTCGATAATGTCGTCTCGTACCGCAGTACCCGAATCAGTGATTCAGGTCGATGCTCCTGCTACCCAATCGGCTCCAGCACCTGTGCTTCCGGGGCTTCAGGAGCCAACTGCAGTGCAGCCGGATGGCAACTCGGGCAACGAGGGAAACTGACCCCTTGAACCGCGAAAGCGGAGTGTGTCCCACGGAACTGCGAAACCGCGGACTTCACTCAGTCTTCCTCTCGTTTTTCCCGGGAGAGCTTGGTGTCTGAGCCAACCCTCGGCTTGGAACGTGCGGGGCTCCAGGATCTTTATCGCTCCCTTTGCCTAACACGTGCGGCGGAGGAACGGCTCGAACTTTTGCAGAAGCAGGGCCACGTAACGGGTGGGTTGTATCGATCGCTTGGGCAGGAGGCCGGAGCTGTTGGTGCTGCGTACGCCCTTAGGCGTAGGACAGATGGGACCGGTGACATGCTTTGCCACACGATCCGGGCAGCGGGCGCACTCTTTCTCTTCGGTGGCGAGTTGATCGACTATTTTCGCCAGTACATGGCAAAGGGAACTAGTCCGACTAGAGGTCGTGAAGCGAATGTGCATTGGTTCGACTTCCAAAAAGGCTTTGTCGGGCCGGTCTCACCTCTTGGCACAATGATCGAGATCATGGCGGGGATGACTCTTTCGTTTCGTGTCCGTGGTGAGGACCGGATTGGTATTGTCTTTTATGGGGACGGCGCTTCTTCGACCGGTGCATGGCACGAAGGCCTGAACTTCGCCGCCGTCCAGCGTTGTCCGATGATTTTGATTGTCGAGAATAATCAGTGGGCTTTCTCTACTCCTACAAGTAAGAATACGCGTGTCTCCAGCTTCACTGAGAAGGGCCCAGGTTATGGGATTGACACGGAGGCGGTCGACGGGACAGATGTGCTAGCGGTTTTTGACGCGGTGCGGCGTGCTGCGTTGCAGGTGCGCTCAGGAGGAGGCACTCATATGATTGAATTGAACTATTTCAGGAGAAAGGGGCACGCGCAGCATGACCCCCAAGACTATGTGGATCCTGTCGTGATTCGCGCTTGGGAAAAGAAGGATCCACTTGATCTGTACCGGTCAAGGCTCCTTCACAACGAATGGGCCTCGGAAGAAGAACTCATGGTCATTGAAGAACAGACTTTTGAGGAATGTCGTGTGGCTGCTGAGGCTGCGATTGCGGAACCGTACCCGGAGGGATCTGAAGCAGTCTTGGGTGTCTACACCGACGTTGCTATGCCGCATCCGTGGACTAGGTCGAACAGTCCCGACCCGACTCTGGCCTGAACGACCGAGGAACCATGGACCCCGAGACTCCGGAGCACCTCCTAAAGACCAAGCGTGGCGAGCCGGTCACGATGCTAGAGGCGATTTCTGAGGCCCTCTTCGAGGAGATGATTCGTGATGAGTCAGTTTTCCTCATGGGTGAAGATATCGGAGTCTATGGAGGAGCATTCAAGGTAACCCGTGATTTCCTATCCTTCTTCGGCGAGAATCGTGTCATTGACACACCGATCGCCGAGGGTGGATTCACGGGAGCCGCGGCAGGTGCAGCTCATATGGGATTGAGGCCGGTGGTCGAGATCCAATTCATGGACTTCATATCTCCTGCTTATGATGTAATCACAAATTACATCGCAACCTCGAACTACCGAGGTGCCGGGCCACAACCACTTGTGATCCGCGGCCCAGTCGGTGGCGGGAATCGCGGGGGACCATTCCACTCTCAGAACGTAGAAATGGCGTTCTTTCATACCCCGGGGTTGAAAATTGTTTACCCGAGTACCGCTCGAGATGCAAAAGGATTGTTGAAGGCGTCCATACGTGACGATAACCCCGTTATCTTTGAGGAGCACAAAGGCCTGTATAGAGCACCATCGCTGCGAGAAGTCCTTCCGGACGACGATTACGTTGTGCCGCTAGGCGAAGCTCGCATCGTCAGAGAGGGTACCGACATAACTATCGTGACATACGGCTCTATGGTTCATAAGAGTGTTGAGGCCGCTGAGACGATGGAAACTGAAGATGGTGTATCAGTGGAGATCGTCGATCTCCGAACCCTTTTGCCACTTGATGAAGATGCGATTGTAGAGAGCGTGAAAAAGACCAACAAGTTACTGGTTGTGCACGAAGACACTCGGACCGGCGGTATAGCGGGTGAAATCGCGATCCGCGTAAGCGAGAAGGCATTTGAGTGGCTGGATGGACCTATACTGAGAGTAACCGCGATTGATGCGCCGGTGCCTTACTCAGGTTCGTTAGAAGATTATTTTTTACCGCAGACCGACGACGTCCTAAAGGCGGCGAGGTATTTAGCGGCATACTGACAACACGGAGTGATCGAGCGTGGCTCGAATTGAAGTTCCCATGCCCCAGATGGGTGAATCCATCGCTGAAGGGACCGTCTCGCAGTGGCTCAAACAGCTTGGCGACAAGGTCGAGCGCGATGAACCGATCCTAGAGATTTCGACTGACAAAGTGGATGCGGAGATCCCATCACCTTCGGACGGGACTCTCGTCGAAATTGCGGTTCAGGAAGGCGAGACGGTCGAAGTCGGAACTATTGTCGCGTACATTGACACCGAAGGTGGCCCCGCTGGAGTAGCAGCTCCCACTGTGAAGTCCGAGGTTGACGCTGCTCCAGAGGTTCCTCAGGAACCAGGATCCGAATCAGTAGAAGTGGCGCTTGAAGTCAGGGATGGCCATGCAAGCGCTGAGGAGCGTCTTAGGACTCGGTCCACGCCGGTAGTCAGGAAGATCGCAGAAGAGCACGGGGTCAATATCCAGGATGTCTCCGGGACAGGCCACGCTGGACGCGTAACCAAGCAGGATATCTTGGACTTCATTGAACATGGGTTGGCTAGTTCCGGGCCTGCTCAGCCAGTTCCGGTGCCAGTGCCGACCTCATCTGATTCGTCCTCGGCGCCATCTGCGGCCAAAGCACCGAGCGCGGATTCGTCGGATCTTTGGACAACTTTCTACCGGGAGGTGCAGCATCCAGAGTTCCCAGTCCGCTCCGCGGACACAGTCGAACCAATGGACAAGATCCGTCGACTGACTGCGGAGCATATGGTCATAGCGAAGAGGGTGGCGCCACATGTCCACTCCTTTATAGAGATAGACTTCTCGGCCATAGACTTCATTCGTGCTGAGAGCAAAGAGCGATGGGCATCTCAGGGAGCACGAGTAAGCTACACGGCGTTCGTAGCGTGGGCGGTTTCCCGAGTGTTACGTGAATTCCCAACGGTGAACTCGACGATTTCGGGTAATAATGTTATTTACCGGGGAAATGTGAATCTCGGGATGGCTGTGGACTTGAATCCAGGTCTCATTGTGCCGGTAGTGCATGACGCCGACCATCTTGGGCTGGTTGGGATCGGCAACAAAATTGTAGATCTCGCTACGCGTGCTCGCGACCGGAAACTCGTGCCTGACGAGATTCAGGGCGCGACGTTCACGATTACTAACCCGGGTGTTTTGGGGACATTGGTTGGGTTACCTGTGATTCCTAAAGGCACAGCTGCCATCCTTGGGACGGGGGCGATCGAAAAGCGTGTTGTTGTCGTCACGGATCCCGACACAGGAACTGATTCCATGGCAATCCGAAAGAAATCTCTCTTCTCACTGGGATACGATCATCGAATCGTGGACGGAGCAGACGCGGCCCGTTTTCTTGCGCGACTCAAGGAGACCCTGGAGACCTTCCCTAACGACGCGTGATGAGTAACTCATCGGCTCTCAGGTCTTCTTGGCGAGGGGGCCCTTCGGGCATCCGGAGGTTCCGCGGCGTTTATGACACACACGCGTGACCTCAGTGTCGTAAGTCCCGGGCGAATTCATTATGCGGAAGGGTTAAAGCTTCAGGAAGATCTCGTCAAAAAACGCAGAGCTGGTGACATCGATGACACCTTAGTGGTGCTAGAGCATCCTCACGTGATCACCTTGGGATCAAGCTCGGATATCGCGCATATCTTGGTGGACGACGAAGAACGGGTCCGAAAGGGTATAGACCTGCACAAGGTTGGGAGGGGTGGGGATGTGACTTATCACGGGCCGGGTCAGTTGGTTGTCTATCCCATTCTAGATCTGAAGCCCCACCGTAGAGATTTACACCGATACATGCGTGATCTCGAGACTGTTTTGATCGGCACTGCAGCCGATTATGGGGTTGAGGCAGAGAGAGATGAGGCTGGCACGGGAGTATGGACCAAGGCTGGTAAGCTCGCGGCGATCGGAATCCGGGTTTCTTCTGGCTGGATTACCTCCCATGGCATTGCCCTGAATGTTGATACCGAACTTCGGTATTTCGATACAATCGTGCCGTGTGGAATTCCTGGCCGGGCCGTTACATCCCTTGAGCGGGAGCTAGGATTTGCTCCGGCGCTCTCTGAGGTGAGTGAGACGCTAATCCGAAATTTTTGCAGAGTCTTTGGACACAGGTCTGTTACTGGCGAATTAACAGGTCCTCAGTGAGTTCTAAGCTCCCGATTGGCGAATTCAGCTTGAACTTCTTGCGAGTCAAGCTCCGAAGCGGGTTTCCGGTCTTTGGAACTCCATGTAGTCGAGAAATTTCCCCATTTCTCTCTGCTCACACAGCCACTCAATGAACCCTGAGTTTGTAAGGCCCCCTGAAGTCGACTGATCGGCCGCCGCCGTGGTTGCTAAAAAGTCCACGTATTCGTTTTCGGGGTGTCCGTCGTGACCTCGAACCCACCGGGCGAAGACTTCGTGCCGTTCGACTAGGATGTCAAGCTGTTTCCACAAGTCTAGGTTCAGGATTTCCCCGGCCTTTCGCTTCCATCCAGAGCGTTTCCAGCTATGCCTCCACTCGTTGATGCCTTTAACGAGGTACTGACTATCAGAAGTCAGGATGATCCTACACCTTCGGCTAAGGGATGACAGTGGTTCTATAGCACTGCATAGAGCCATACGGTTGTTTGTTGTATCCGGCTCTGAGAGCCAGAAGTCACGGCGTTCCCAGTCGTCATTCTTCCATATCTCTATGAGTCCTCCAGCCCCTCCCGGACTAGATTGCGTTTGTTTCTGGTTTCCCAGACAAGACTCATCGGCGTGTATGTAGACTGTATCCATAATGTGAAAACTAACTCGGATGGTCGGTTTCGGTTGACCCCTTCACCGGCACGGATAGCTTTTGCGTCAGTAGGATGCTGAACCAAACGCCCGAAGAAGAACTTGGATCCTAGGAGCCTGAACTGAACCGCACAGCGTACCTCCTTCTCGAAGATGGACGAAGATTCGATGGAGACCTCCTCGGGGCAGAAGACGTCGCTTTCGGCGAGGTCGTTTTTAACACTTCGATGACGGGTTATCAGGAGGTCCTGACGGATCCTTCCTACACTGGCCAGCTTGTTACCATGACCTACCCTTTGATTGGCAACTATGGGGTGAACGAAGAAGACTGCGAATCTCCGGTTCCACAAGTGGCGGGATTCGTTGTTCGTGAAGCGTCGCGGATGAGATCGAATTGGCGGTCGACAGGCGGTCTTGATGAGTATCTCAGGGCTCATGCTATTACAGGAATCTCTGAGATTGATACTAGGGCGCTGACACGCCACCTTCGCTCAGAAGGAGCCATGAGAGGGGCGATAGCGCCAGCGGGGACTGAAGAAGACGATCTGCGGTCAAGGATTCTGGCTCAGCCAAAGATGGAGGGTCTCGATCTGGCCTGTGGAGTTTCCACAGACGAACGTTATGTAGTGTCCGCGGTCGGTGAAGAAAGATTTCATGTCTTGGCCTATGATTTTGGTGTTAAGGCACACTCACCTAAGCTTCTTGCTCAAAGGGGTTGTAGGGTGACAGTGATCCCAGCCGATACCACAGCCGAAGAGATCCTGGCGGCGAAACCCGATGGGCTCTTCGTTTCTAATGGTCCGGGAGATCCTGCCGCTGTGCAGGCAGCGGGGAAGGCTATTCTCGCACTGGCTGAAGCCGACGTCCCTGTCTTTGGGATCTGCTTGGGTCACCAGTTGATCTGTCGCGCGTTTGGGGCTCGGACTTATAAACTTCCTTTTGGCCACCATGGGGGGAACCATCCGGTGAGAAATCTCGACAGTGAGGCGGTAGAGATCACTTCTCAGAACCATGGTTTTGCGGTCGAGTCTGGTGAAGGTGACCAAATTCCGGGCGCGCCTGGGTTACGTTTGACACACGTGAACCTCTACGATGGCACGGCCGAAGGTGTAAAGCATCGCGACCTCCCGGTAATCTCGGTTCAGTACCACCCTGAAGCTGCACCGGGTCCGCATGATAGCCGCTACCTGTTCGACGAGTTTCTGTCGCTGATGGAAGAACGCCAAGACTCCTGATCCGGGGTTTGAGATGTTCTAGGTTGGGGGTTCAAGTAGCTATGCTGCAACGACTCTGACCTGCCTTGCGGTCGAACTCTACCCTCGCTACAGTCTCAGCCGGTTCGCCTCATGGACGCAAAACAGGGCTCTCTCGGAGGGATAATGACGAAGGCAGATCTGGTCGAGCAGGTGGCAGAAGCTATCGGCCCGGGGATCACGAAGAAGGATTGTGCGCTCGTCGTTGACGGCTTTCTCAACGCAGTAAAGCTAGCTCTGTCCGACGGAGAGAATATCGAGATCCGTGGATTTGGGACGTTCAAGGTAAGGAAGAGAAAGACTCGGATGGCACGTAATCCAAGGACTGGAGAAGCCGTAGAAGTGCCGTCGCGATCAGTCCCTGTTTTTAAGCCGTCAAAGCACCTTAGGGCTCGGGTCGAAAAGGTAGACGAAATAGGGGTTTAACTGACGACTCGCACGGCAGTTTTGCGCCGGCGTTTAACGTTTCCGCTCCTAGGGCGTCTATGTTTCTGTGAGGGATAGTTTACGAGGTGCCAGGAAGATCTCCGACGCCGAGCTAGTCGAGCAGGCTTGCTCTGGAGATGATAGAGCGTTCGGTACACTGGTCAGGAGGCATCACGCTTCTGCTTACCGGGTAGCACTGTCCATCACGCGACGGGACGACATCGCCCAGGATGTGGTTCAGGATGCCTTTATAAAAGCGTTTCGAGCTTTGGGTGGCTTTCGAGGAGATTCTTCATTTCGCACATGGATGATGACTGTTACCGCTAATGAGGCTAGGGCAACGCTGCGAAAGAGAGGACGGTGGAACGAGTCGTCTATCGAAGTCGTTGGACCTCTAGAGACAAGCGCACCGGATCCAGCCGAACAGGCGGTTGTAGGGCAAGAATCGGCGAGAGCTCGCGCGATGCTAGACACTTTACCTGAAAAGCAGCGCTTAGCGATTTCAGCACGAATAGATGAAGGACTGAGCTTTCGTGAAATCGCTTCTCTGATTGGATCGAGTGAGGGGGCGGCAAGGGTGAACTACTTTCACGGTATCCGTCGGCTTAGGGAATTGATGGAATGAACGAGATAGATTGTGCTAAGGTAAGGGACTGTCTTCCTGACTTTGCGTCGGGACGAATTGAGAACCATCGATCGGTTACGATTGAATCCCACTTGCTATCCTGTGAGGATTGCCAGAGTGAGCTTGAGCTGATCCAGATATTACGGGCGGCCTCCCCGGTTGTGCCGGTCCTATTAGCGGATCAGATCGAGAATGCAGTTTTCTCTTCTAGACGGCCCTGGAATAGGTCACCTTGGGGGCTTTCTGCCGCTGCTCTGCTGGCTCTGGCGGTCGGGGTAGGTCTGTCTCGTGATCGCCCTGAAGTTATCCAAGATGTTGTTTATGATTTCGGTGTTGACCCTGAACAGGGTGAACTGTGGCTGACTGAAGACAGCTTTTTGGCTGGGGATCTGTGGATTGAGGGTCTGTCTAACGAAACTTTAATGAAGCTCCTGGAGGAGCTCGAAGGTGAAGGAGCAGAGTGATGACGATTACAGTAAGGAGTCAGGGCTTCATAACCGGCTTTGTTATGCTGCTTTTAGCCTTTCCGATGTATGCAGATGCCCAGATCCGGGGCGATAGAAATCAAGATAGAGAACAGATGGAGCAGCGTTTCCGTCGCCAGATGGCGCGTACGATTCAGCAGCGTCTGGAACTCGACGATGTTCAGGTTGAGTCTTTACTCGGAGTTATTCGTAGCCATCAGGAAGATCGCAGGCGACTCGGGCAAGCTGATATGGCGGTTCGGCGTCGGGTGGAGGCGCTGATGCTCGAAGGTGCTACTGACGAAGCCGAAGCCGAGCAGCTCCTTGTACGGATGAGGAGATTACGAACGGAGGAGGCCCGTCTTTTTGCTCAGGAGCAGGAGGAGCTGCTCGAGTTCCTTACGGCAGTGCAGGTTCTTAAGCTTCAATCAATTCGGGATGACATGGGGAGGAGAATTCAAAGGCTCCGGGGAAGAGATGGGTCAGGGCCGCGGTCTCCCCGAGGAAACGGGTATATTTAAGGACAGCATTAGCTCTCAGTCCGGATATTCAACGCAGCGGAACGTTGACGTGCTCTTGGGGGTCGGTCTATCTGTATTAGCCCGAAGCTGCTTTATACTCCGGGTTCAGCGGACCCTACGCCGACTATAACAAGATTTCAGCGAAACGTGTCAATCTCCGTCAACACAGTTTTCTTCGCCTTATACCGTGACTTGGTAGGTGCATCCACACTCGCGGTAGAGCTCCCTTCGGGTGCCACTGTTGCAGATCTGGTTGAGGAGCTCCGAGGACGTGGCGCACCGTTCGATTCTCTTCCCACCGAGCCTGCTGTGGCAGTCAATCAGACCTATGCAATGCTCGATGAGACGCTGGGGTCAGGTGACGAGGTTGCATTTATCCCACCGGTGGCTGGGGGCTGAGCCGTGGCGGACCGATCTAGTATTATCCACTGTCACGTAGGACCGGAAGAAATCGACTCTACCAAGCTTTTATCTCGGGTTGGGTCGGACGAGGACGGAGCGGCCATTCTCTTCATTGGAGTTGTCCGCAATCACGCTGATGGACGTCCAGTCTCCGGAATGCGTTATGACTCCTATGTTGAGATGTCACAACACGAGCTTAAGTCGATCGCTGCCGAGGCGGCCGAGAGGCTTGGGACTGATAGATTGGCGGTGGAACACCGAACAGGTGAATTGCAGATCGGTGAGATCTCCGTTGCGATTGCTGTCTCAAGTCCACACCGAGCTGAGTCGTTTGATGCGACCCGTTACATCATTGAAGAGATCAAAAAGAGACTCCCCGTGTGGAAGAAAGAATATTACGAGGACGGGACAGATTCTTGGGTGGAAGGGACGTTGCCACCGGGGACGGGCGCACGATTCAAGGGAAGTCCATGACTGATAATGCCATGATCGATCAGTTCGGACGACGTGTGGAATACTTGCGCATATCAGTCACAGACAAGTGCAACCTCCGTTGTGTTTACTGCATGCCGATGGAGGGCTTGCCTTGGCTGAAACGTGAAGAACTGCTCACCTATGAGGAGATCGCGCAAATAGTTCGCACGATGACTGGTATGGGGCTGCGTCGGGTGAGGATTACCGGGGGTGAACCTTTGGTCCGAAGAGACCTTCCCGATCTTGTTCGTATGATCTCAGAAGTCCCTGAAATCGAGGACCTTTCTCTTTCGACGAACGCAGTTCTTTTAGCCGAGCAGGCCGACGCTCTCCGTAACGCGGGGGTCCAGCGTCTGAATGTATCGCTGGATTCTCTCCGCCCAGACAGAGTGGATTCGATATCACGGCGACCAGGATCTTATCCCAAGATTATGGAGGGCCTAGATGCAGCAGAAGCTGCAGGCTTTGCTCCGATTAAGATCAATGTAGTTCTGGTCAGAGGTCAAAATGACGATGAAATAGAGGATTTCGCAGAGATTACTCGAGAACGTCCGTGGCATGTTCGATTCATAGAGATGATGCCTACTGGAGCGAATCTTGATTTAAGCGCGAACCAGTTCATTTCGTGTACAGAGGCTTTGCGTCGTATTGAGAGTATCGAAGCTATTGAGCCGGTGCAGGGGCCGTTCGGAAATGGTCCAGCCCGGTATTACCAGTTCAAGGGTGCACCTGGTACCATCGGTGTGATTACTCCCATGAGTCACAATTATTGTGATCGGTGTAATCGGATGAGACTGACAGCGGACGGCCAACTGCGCCCGTGTCTCTTTGGCGCTATTCAGACAAACCTGAGAGCCCCTCTCCGTGCTGGAGAAGATTTAGTGCCGTACATCCAAGAAACACTCGAGATCAAGCCGCAGCGTCATCAGCTAATCCAAGGAAGTGACTTGGGTTCCGGAGGACTGATCGCTCTTTCTCAGACGGGTGGATGAACGGTTTGGGCTTATAGATCTGGGTGTTTTTGGATCATAAAGCCAGTGCAGGGGGTTACTGGGTAGACCTGTATCAGAGCCTAGTTATAATCCTGCGTGCCTTCCTTCCGGAACACTATCGATCCAAGAGGTCGTGCGCGCTGAAAGTACCCTACCCTCAACTCGAAACACTCTGCCGCGGAGCGGACTTTTTCTCATGAGCGCAAAGAAGATCACCGTTGTTGGAGCCGGACACGTCGGTGCGACGTGTTCGCAGCTTCTCTCCCAAAAAGAACTTGCCAAGGATGTCGTCCTCGTTGACATCGCAGACGGTATTCCACAAGGCAAGGGACTCGATCAGTGGGAGAGTGCCCCCATTGAGGGTTTTGATTCTCGGGTCTTTGGGGCCAGCGACTATGAATCCTCGGTGGACTCGGACATTTTCATCGTTACGGCTGGTATCGCACGTAAGCCGGGGATGAGTCGTGATGACCTGCTGAAGACGAACGCTAATGTTATCCGTTCAGTCTCTCGGGAAATTGC
>DEBI01000035.1 GCA_002348465.1 Gemmatimonadales bacterium UBA2960
ATCAACCTCTCAACGGCGCTAAGAAAATCATCGCGATGATTCTCGACCCCTCAGTAACACTTTATCCGCAATCAGTTCCGACTGATGTTTGGCAGGATAAAGCGGTACGGGTCCTGTGCGATTCCATCAACCTTCACCTCGTAGTGTAGGTTCGGTGCAGTAGCGGTCCCAGTGCTGCCGACCTTAGCGATAACTTGCCCTCGCGTTACTCTATCACCGGCCTGAACGACCAGCTCCGAAGCATGGCTGTACAGCGTTGTGAACCCGAAACCGTGGTCGATCTCTATGGTGAGTCCGTATCCTACGACCCAACTTGATCTAGTCACGCGCCCCTTCGCGGCAGCCAATATCGGAGTGCCAGCTGGTGCAGAAATATCAATGCCTAAATGAGGCATCGGCAAATGATGAAGCGGATGCACTCGCGACTCAGAGAACCCACTGCTGATCCACCCCTCTGTTGGGAGAATTGATGGCGTCGACTCCAGTAGCTCTCTGTGGTTGCGAACCGAGTCTGTGGCTTCGGTCAGGCTCTCGGAGAGCAGCTTGGCGCGTCTCTCTAGTTCACTGAGATCGTTGACAGCGGAGTAGATCCGTACCGCAGTCTCAGAGTCATTTTCCGAGAAGGGCAAGAATTCAGACATCCCTATGCCTGGCCCGCCCACACCAACCTCCATGACCTCAGGGCTGATGGCCTCTAGTCCAGCCAGATTGCGGAAGTGGGCATCGTCTTCAGCGACTCGGTCTAGTGTAGCTTCGAGATTCGCAATCTGCGCCTGGAGGTGAGCCAGCCCGGCTTCGAGTGTGCTATTGCGTGCCTCTGTTTCTACTAACTGCGACTTATTGAGTAAGCCAACACCAATGACACTAGCACTCAGAACGACTACTGCGGCCGAGGTCACACCTGCCGCCACTATCAGTTTCCTCAGGAGCGGAGAAAACGAGTATTGTTTGGCTGGTTGGTCCAGTCCTCTCATAACGAGAAGGGTCCATTTGTCTTGAGCCACAGTTCTCCTTCACATTCCTTGAGCGCGTGATTCAGTCCTAGGCTCAACGGGACAGATGTGGACCCGAGACCGACAGACTCCGACGAAAAAGTTATTTGTCACTGGAAAGCGTGGTCAAGCGAGCTGACACTGCGTTGTTTGGATGCGGCCGATGTTGGGCTCACGTCGTCTTATCCATCCACTCTGGATCCACTCTCGGGAAGAGAGGGTCTCCTGTTGCCACCTTTTTACCGGTCATGTCCTCAGCTACTGCCTTTTCTAAGGTTGGAACGCTATCTAGTCCCAAACGGAGCGCGAGTTCATGCATCTTCTCGGTTGCCACTGGCTGGAATAATGCGCAGAGCACGACCAAGACTCGCGCTAGCGCCGCGAGCGTTTCATCAAGCTCGCCAGCAAGCTCAGGATCTTTTGCTTGTGCCCAAGGCTTACGCTCTTCGATGTAAACATTAGCGGCTCGAGCCAAATCCATCGCGGCAGCAAATGCGTCATGCACCTTAAGTTGCTCTATCGCTGCGCGTGCTGATTTGAGTGCGTGATCAACTTCAGGGTCGAGTCCGTTAGAATCTGCTTCTGGCACGAGGCCAGCGCGATATTTGTTGATCATCGACGTGGAGCGGCTCACCAGGTTGCCCAGTACGTTGGCGAGTTCATCATAACGTGCTAAGAACCGTTCCGGCGTATACGAAGCGTCGGCACCTGTGGGCATCTCCCGCATGAGGTACCAACGAACCGCATCCGTGCCGAATGTATCTCGTAGCATGAGTGGGTCCACGACATTGCCGAGAGATTTTGACATTTTCGTCTCTCCTACAACCCACCACCCATGAGCGAGGATTTGTCGGGGTACGGGAAGCCCGACACCCATGAGCAGCGTCGGCCAATACACGGAATGTGTGGTAAGGATGTCTTTACCGACTAGGTGCATGTCTGCGGGCCACCACGAGAGAGTTATATCTTCAAAACCCTGTTCGCCTTCTGCCCTGCTGGGGTCGATCGCACCTGAAGCGGTGAGGTAATTGATTAACGCGTCGACCCACACATATGCTACATGGTCTCGGTCGAAGGGTAGATCGATCCCCCACGATAGCCGCGATTTTGGACGCGATATGGATAGGTCGCCGAGAGGTTGTTTCAGAAAGCTCAGGATTTCGTTTTTGCGGATCTCTGGGACAATCCAGTCTGGGTTGTCTTGAATTTGTTTTACGAGCGCATCCTGCCACTCGCTCATTTTGAAGAAATAGTTTTTCTCTTCAACGTAGGTGACTTCCCGGCCGCAAATCGGACAGGTGCGACCTTCTCCAAGGTCTTTCTCAGTCCAGTAACGCTCGTCAGAGACACAATACCAGCCTGAATACGTTCCTTCGTAGATCTGATCGCGATCCCAGAGTCGTTGCAGGAATGCTGTAACGGTCGCTTTATGCTGGTCTTCTGTCGTACGAATGAATCGGTCATATGAGATGCCAAGCCTGTCCCACGCTTGTTTGAAGCGCTCCGCCATTACGTTACAGAGTTCAATCGGCTCGACACCTCGCTTTTCAGCTTCATCCTGAATCTTCTGTCCGTGCTCGTCAGTGCCGGTAAGGAAGAAGACGTCCTTGCCATCCTGACGGTGAAAACGAGCGAGTACGTCCGTCAGGATCGTGGTGTATGCATGGCCAATGTGCGGTTCCCCCGACGCGTAGTAGATCGGGGTGGTCAGGAACCGGCGTTCGCTCGTGCCCAACCTCAAGTCCTCGCTCAGTCTTCGCGCCACGCGCCTATGGCCCCGTACTTGGCCCAGCGCTGCGCGTGCAGTTTGCTTATAGAGAGTTTTTCAAGCGCTGATAGAGTTCTCGCGAGAGCCTCTTCTAAAGCCTTAGATGTCATGTCCCAGTCCTCGTGAGCGCCACCGAGTGGTTCTGGAACGATTTCTTCGCAGATACCCATCTCGTGCAGATCTTTGGCGGTCAGCTTTAGGGCGTTAGCAGCCTTCTCCTTATGCTCTGCCGAACGCCAAAGGATTGCTGCACAGCCTTCTGGTGAAATGACTGAGTAGATTGCATGCTCGAGCATAAGAATTCGATCGGTTACACCGATCCCGAGGGCACCACCTGACATGCCTTCACCAATTACTATTGAGACTATTGGTACCTTCAAGCGAGACATCTCACGGAGATTGAAGGCAATCGCTTCTCCGATTCCGCGTTCTTCTGAACCGAGTCCCGGATAGGCTCCAGGGGTGTCAATGAAACTTATGACCGGACGGCCGAATTTTTCCGCCTGCTTTAAAAGCCGCAGCGCCTTTCGGTAGCCTTCGGGGTGGGGCATTCCAAAGTTTCGTCGCAGATTCTCTTTCATATCCCGGCCTTTTTGCTGGCCGATGATCATGACTGATCGGTCGCCGAGTCTAGCCCATCCGCCGACTATCGCTTCGTCATCTCGGTACCCTCGATCACCGTGTAGCTCTACCCAGTCGCTAAAGATCCGGCTGATATAGTCGAGGGTGTATGGACGTTGCGGGTGTCGCGCTACCTGCACCTGCTCCATAGGCGTCAGGTTGGCGTAGGTGCGCACCTTGAGCTCTTGGAGCTTGCCTCTAAGGACCGACACTTCATTAGACACGTCTATGTCTCGCCTTTCGGCGAGGTCCAGGAGCTTATCGATCTGTGCCTGGATCTCAACGATGTCGCGCTCAAAATCTAAATGCACGGCTTTTCTCAGGGCTCCACGAATAAGGCCTCAGAACGTTCCTGAAGGCAGGTAAACTCGCGGGTTTTAGCAGTCCGACGCAAGCGAGTCATAGCTGCTTAAGCTAACCGGCAAGCACTACGCCTTAAGCTGATTTGTTCCTTTTCGTTTAAGAACTACCGGACCTTTTCGGGTTTTCTAGATAGGCGATTAGTCGGACTCATGTGGCGGCTCCGGTACAAAGAACCAGACGATTAGACCCATAATCAAGACGAATGCTGCACTGAGTACGGTATTCGATCCATACCCGATGTCAGCGTAGAGCGGCCCTGCAACAGCTCCGCCAAGCGCGAAACCGACCTGGCCGAGGGCAACTGTTAGGCTCATCAGGGAACCTCTACGCTCGTCTGATACTAGCGCGGTCAACAGGGCTGAAAATGGACTGATGCGCATTGCGACCAGGACCATTGTAAAGAAGAAAAACACATATGCGGCAACGGGACCCGTAATAAACTGAGTCGTCAGGAACATGAGGATCGAGAGGCCGACGCACGACATCAGAATAATCCCTTTTCGGCCGATCTTGTCGGAGAGTTTCCCGGCGTTTGGTCCCGTGAGCACGTTTGCTACGCCGCCTACCACGAACATCAGTGCGATTTGGTCGCCCGTGAGTCCGACCGAGCGCTCAAGCCAGGTGGGTAGGTAGATCACAAAGATCGAGACTCCTAGGAACATCATAAAGTAAGCGCCAGCAGCCCACGCGATGTCGGGACGCCGAAGCATGGCCATGTAATCAGTCGCTGCTTTGCTCACGGATAGCCGGTGTTTACTTCGTAGAACGTTCGGTTGCGGGACACGGAGAAAAAGCAGGATGACCGTCAGCCCCATGGTTATTGCGAACAGATAGAACGGCGAGCGGAATCCCCAGCGATCTGCCATCAAAATACCCATGGGTATCCCGAAAATTTGACCGAATGCTGACCCACTCATAACCCACCCAGTGGCCCATCCACGGCGCTCGTAGGGGAAGTAGTCTCCTATGTACGAAACCGCTGCTCCACTGAGCATGCCTCCCGCGCACCCCGCGAAAATCCGGACCGTTATGAATGAGTAGTATCCGGTCACAAAACCGTGCATGAAGAGTGCGGCCGCCATCGACGTGCAGCCCAATATAAGAATCTGCCGCCGCCCGACTTTGTCCGAGACCGGGCCAGCAAGGATCGCAAATATCCCGACCATGATTGAGTATACTGAGACGAGTGTGCCCAACAGGGCATCTGGGATAGCTAGCTCGTCACCGATCCGCGGAAGGATCGGTGACAGGATCATCGTCTGGCTAGCTGAAGAAAAGACCAATAGCCAAAGGGTGAAGACGATAATGTAGGCCTCGAGACGATTTGTTTCTCCGGAGCGCCTCAACCGCTCTTTCGCTCCATATAGCCGGGGTATCGTTGAACGGTCGGCATCATCACAAGATTGAAGATGTCTACATGGGGTGGAGCGTTGGCTACGTATATCACTGCATCCGCGACGTCGTCAGCTTTTAGTGGGACTGTATCCGAGTACACTGACGTGGCACGGTCTGAGTCTCCATCGAACCGAACTTCGCTGAACTCCGTTTCGGCCAAGCCCGGATCAACGCTAGAAACCCGTATGCTGGTCCCGAGCAGGTCGATATTCATAGCTTCGCTTAGCGCCCTAACAGCAAACTTCGTGGCGTTGTAGACTGCGCCTTTCGGATAGACCCAGCGGCCAGCGATTGATCCGATGTTGATCACGTGCCCGTGGTCACGTTCGATCATATGCGGCAGAATCGCTCGGGTAACGTAAAGTAGACCTTTGACATTGGTATCGATCATCTCATCCCAATGGTCGAGGTCTCCATCTTGGAGCTTGTCTAAGCCTTTGGCTTTTCCTGCGTTGTTGACCAGTACGTCCGGGATGAGACCTTCTTGGACGAGTGTGTCGACGTAGGCTCCCACGGCGTCGCGATCGGTCACGTCCAGCTTTGCCGTGTGCACATCGACTCCGTGGTCTTCCGTCAGGGATGAGGCGAGGCTGTCGATCCTATCGAGCCGGCGTGCCGACAGTAGTAGGTTCGAACCCTGCCTTGCGAAGTATCGTGAGCAGGATTCACCTATTCCTGCTGACGCGCCTGTGATCAGGACGCGTTTCCCAGCGAGTCTGTTCATGCCGATATGGTGTCGGGGGTTCAAGAGTCGGCTGAGATTCGCCTCGCCGCGGCGGGGATGCAACGGGGGGCTCTCTGTGCTACCGTGGCGTTGGATTCATCAGGGGAGTAGTGCATGAACAAGAAGCAGGTAGGTGCATGGGCGTTGTTCGACTTCGCTAACTCGGTTTACCCGGCGGTGATTGTCTCCGTTGTCTTCCAGATTTTCTTCATCGAAACGATTGTTGGGAACGAGGCGGGCGAGGGTGACGCATTGTGGGGACGGGCCGTTTCGCTCTCGGCTTTAATCGTGGCTCTGAGTGCACCGGTTCTCGGAGCCATTGCTGACCGAGCGGGTGTCAGAAAGCGCTTCATGGCGGTCTTCGTCGCCATGTGCATCACAGGCGTTGCACTGTTCACGACGCTTGAGCCGGGGATGATACTCTACGGTTTCATTCTGTTTTTGATCGCCAACGTCGGCTTCGAAGCCTGCTTGGTCTTCTATAACGCTTATTTACCGGAGATAGTCCCGCAGGAAAAACAAGGGTGGGTCTCGGGGTTGGGTTTCGGTGTCGGATACGCCGGCTCCGCGCTAGGACTGGTGATGGCGCTTCAGTATGCCACGTCCAACATCCAGATCGTGTGGATCATGGTCGCGGGCATGTTTCTCGTTTTCTCAATCCCGAGCTTCCTGTACCTGCCGAAGGATGGAAATGGCTCGATGACGGTACCTCAGGCTGCGGTATGGGGCCTGACTGGCTTCAGAGAGCTATGGGGTGAGGTGATGGCTCATACTGAGATGAGGCGTTATCTGCTCGCATACTTCTTCTACATTGACGGAGTGCTCACGGCGATCTACATGTCGAGTACTCTCGCTTCGAATACGTTCGGGTATGAACAGGAAGAGTTGATCTATCTGTATTTAGCCATCCAAGTTGCGGCGCTCATCGGCGCCTTCCTTTTAGCAAAACCAACGGACTATCTTGGTCCCAAGAAAGTCG
Organism: Gemmatimonadales bacterium UBA2960; assembly: GCA_002348465.1. GTDB lineage: Bacteria > Gemmatimonadota > Gemmatimonadetes > Longimicrobiales > Gaopeijiaceae > UBA2589. The sequence continues at coordinate 6,843 of DEBI01000035.1, forward strand.
TGACTGGCGTGCTTGGGCTTTGGATCGCGATAGCAATCGGGATCTTCTTCGTCGAGTCGAAAGAGGCGTTCGCCGTGCTCGGACTACTGGCAGGCTTCGGACTCGGTTCGATTCAGGCCGCCAGTCGTGCATTTATGGCGAGCCTCATCCCGGATGGACGGGAGTCTGAGATGTTTGGTTTCTATGCGTTGTGCGGTAAGTCGTCGTCGGTCATCGGACCTCTGATTTTCGGTCAGGTTGCACTTATGACCGGTGGGAATCAGAAGTTTTCGGTTATGTCGATCAGCGTTCTCTTCGTAGTGGGTGCCTGTCTACTTCAGCGTGTGAACGACCCGAAGGCGGCTCTGGTGAAGATCTGATGTGATTCTTCGATTCTGGTTTCTACACCCGGGTCTTACTCGTAGTCATTATTTTCATCTCATTGGCGTTCGGAATTTTCATGCACCTTCGTCGATCGCCAGCAAGGTGTCGAGCAGGATATTCGTGCCATTGACGATATCCGTGGCTTCCGTGCGTTCTTCAGGAGCGTGACTGATCCCGCGTATTGAAGGTACGAAGATCATTCCAACGGGGCACAGCAGGGCGATGCTCTGCGCGTCGTGCCCAGCTCCTGAGGGCATCCGTATAGATGAGAGATTACGGTCCTGCGCGCTTTGTTCGATCATGTCTCGCAGACGAAGATCAGTTGGAGCGGCGCGGCTGATGTAGAACTGTCTGAAAGAAAATGTCACCCCGCTCGCCTCTGAGATATCAGCGGATCGAGCGTGGATTGCTTCGAAGGTGCTTTGAATCCCGTCCATGGTTAGGTCACGGATCTCAAGTGTCAGTATGACGCGACCCGGGATTACGTTCGGTGCGCCTGGCTCTGCTTCAAGGCGCCCCACGGTCGCTACTTGGCGGCCTTTGGTGTCCCTCGCTATTCGATGAACGGCTGTGATAAACCGGGCTGCACCGACCATAGCGTCTTGTCGACGATCCATTGGTGTCGTGCCTGCATGGTTCGTCATACCCTCGACCACAACTGTCCACCTAGTGATTCCCACTATGCCTTCAACCACACCGATATCGATATCATCTTGATCTAGCACAGCACCCTGCTCGACATGGAGTTCGAGAAACGCTCCGAGTGACCCGGGGTCTCGTCGGGCATCGGCGAGGCGATCGGGGTTACCCCCCAGGCGACGCAGACCTTCTCGGATCGTGTATCCTGACGCTGTTTCAATATCCAGTTCAAATGGCGCGACTTCTCCGACTAGGGCGCGGCTCCCTGTTTTACCACCTTCTTCGTTTGTGAAGAAGACGAGTTCCAGAGGGTGTCGTGTCACGTGTCCAGCATCGGCCAAGACTGTAGCGATTTCCATCGCACCCATCGAGCCCACCTGACCATCGTAATTGCCGCCTCCCGGCACCGAATCGATATGTGAGCCGAACATGATCGGGTTCAGTGACGCGTCACTGCCCACCTTGCGGGCTACCAGGTTCCCAACGAGGTCACGCTCGACTGTGAAGTCTGCGCTTCGCAGATGGCCCGCACACCAGTCGAGAGCCTCGATATTAGCGTCGCTAAAGGCGACCCTGTCTATCCCTCCGGCTTCATTCGCTCCGAATGTCGCGAGGGTCTGCATTCGTTCCCCTAGTCTCTGAGGATCTGCCGAAAGGCGCTTGGACCACCCTGTTTGGCGGGCGGAGTAAATGGATCGCAGGGGGCCTATCTCGCTTATCCAGGCTCCGGCGGCGGCCACGGATGCGAGTCGAGTGAATTGTCTTCTTTTCATCATGGTCGGGACTATAGCGTGGCTAGGCGCATACGACGACCTTGCCAGAACCCGCCGCTGCTTACTGAAGGAGAATATGACATGCGCTTCCGTAAAGGCTTCACAACACTTCTGGCTCTGGGCTTTCTTATTTCTGGATGCACGATCGAGCCGCGAACTGATCGAGGCTCTGCACAAACGCAGGACCAGGAGAGGAATCGGAGACAGGTCATTCAACCGGACGGCGTAGCTAGCTTGCCGATATTTTCGCTCGCCATTCGTTCTGGGGATTTGATTTTTTTGTCGGGTCAGCTTGGCGCGGTTCCGGGTGAGAATCCGCCGCGAATAGTCGAGGGTGGGATCGAAGCTGAGACCCGACAAACGATAGAGAATATCGCAGCCGTCCTCGATGCTGCAGGTGCAACGCTTCAGGACTTACTTAAGTGCACGGTCTTCCTAGCTGATATCGAAGACTATGCAGCCATGAATGCGGTCTACGCTGAATATTTCAAATCCGACCCGCCGGCACGAGCGGCTCTCGCTGGAAGCGGACTGGCTCTCGGCGCTCTTGTCGAACTGGACTGCATTGCAGTTGCGCCAAGTTCGGGATGAGGTAAATGGGCGACATTCATTAGCGAAAAGCAGCGCTGACCCTAGTTTGTTCCGATCTCATTTTAAGATCGGGAGGAGTAGTGGGAGACGTTACCCGTAGAAACTTTGTTTCGACTACGTCAAAGATTGCGCTTGGAGGGATGGTCGTTCCTCGGCATATCCTCGGCGGGCATGGCTACCAAGCACCCAGCGATACACTCAATGTTGCCATAGTGGGTGCAGGCGGAATGGGCGCCGAGAATGCTCAGGAGTTGGGCTCTGAAAACATTGTTGCTGTTTGTGACGTTGATCTTGAACTAGTCATGGATAAGGCCCGCGAGAGGATGACTGACGGAGATGGGAATCCTCGTGAGAAAGGACACCGTTGGGCGGAGCAATATGAGAGTGCTACCAAGTACACTCGTTTTGACGAGATGCTCGAGCGTCAGAAGGATATAGATGCCGTGCTAATCGCGACTCCCGATCACACACATGCCGTGATTGCGGCTGCAGCGATGAAGGAAGGCAAGCACGTTTACGTGCAGAAGCCACTAACGTGGTCGGTACATGAAGCGCGTGCTCTCCAAGGATTGGCTCGCACAACTGGTGTAGTGACGCAAATGGGTAACCAAGGCCACTCTTCAGACGATGCTCGTCTCATAAATGAGTGGGTACAGGCGGGGGTGATAGGAAATGTGCAGGAGGTGCACGTCTGGACTAATCGCCCCATCTGGGGACAGGGGCTACTTCGTCCCACAGAAAGGCCAGCCGATTTTGATCTCAGCTCGCCGGACCGCTCTTGGTGGCCCGGTTCCATTGCTGAGGCTCATGCCTGGGGTTTGTCTGGTGACTTTCCTGTGCCCGGTCATCTTGACTGGGATCAGTATTTGGGGCCTGTAGCTCGGAAGGTGCCATACCACCCGATATACCACCCCTTCCACTGGAGAGGCTGGGTCGATTTCGGTGTTGGCGCGCTAGGTGATATGGGTGCTCACCTGATAGATCACCCTTTTTGGGCTCTGAACCTTGGTTACCCAGAAACCATCGAAGCAACTTCGACACCGTGGGGTGGCACTTCGGATGATCCGGTATCGTATCCGATGGCAACGAAGGTACACTATGAGTTTCCGCGTCGTGGCCTGATGCCTCCGGTTTCGCTGCACTGGTATGACGGGGGCCTTATGCCTCAGCGCCCCGAACTGCTCTCGGTTGATGTCGAACTAGAGCCAGAGGGTGGTGTGATCTTTGTGGGTGAGCGCGGACTTCTTATGCACGAGACTTATGGGCGAAATCCTCGCCTCTTTCCTGAAACACTCCATGAAGAAGCGGAGGCAGTTCCGTGGCGTTACGATCGCATTGAGGACAGTCATGAAATGAACTGGGCGAACGCATGCAAGAAAGGCCGCGAAGCTAGCTGTCCGTTTTCGTATGCCGCACCGCTGACCGAAGTCATGTTGCTTGGACTTGTCGCTTTGCGGGCGGGTCAAGGTGTCCGGTTAGACTACGATGCGGAGGCCATGAGAGTTACAAACTCGGAGGAGGCTAATCGCTTCCTTACTCGAGAATATCGTGAAGGCTGGAGTCTGTGATGAAACGATGTGATCAAATGGTTGCTATCGTCCTGACGATCCTTTTGTCTTCCGGGTGTGTTGCTGGGCAGACCGATGCCACCGGAACAAACGGTCAGGATAAAGGCTTGGCGCACAATGAGCTCTCTGCAGAGGATGTAGCTGAGGGATGGGAACTACTCTTTGATGGACAGTCTTTGGATGGGTGGAGGGCTTACGATCATGAAGGCGTGCCGGGCGGTTGGGAGGTTCGGGACGGAGCAATTATGAGGACTGGACCGGGTGGCGACATCATGACACAAGGGGTTTTCCGCAATTTTGAGCTCTCCCTCGATTCTCGAGTAGAGGAGGGTGGGAACAGCGGTGTCTTCTACCTAGCGGCTCAAGGGGAAGAGAACATCTACCACAGCGCTCCTGAAATGCAGGTGCTAGACGATGAGCGACATCCAGACGGCCAGAACCCATTTACGAGTGCCGGTGCGAATTACGGTTTACATCCCGCCCCAAGGGGTGTAGTGCACCCTGCAGGGGAGTGGAATCATATCCGCATCGTTGTTAACGAAGACCAAATCGAACACTGGCTGAACGGCGAAAAGGTCGTCGAGTATGTAATTCGTTCGCCGGAGTGGACCGAACTGGTCGCCGCGAGCAAGTTCAGCCAGTGGCCAGCCTATGGGCAGGCCTCCGAGGGCCATATTGGCCTGCAGGACCACGGGGATCCCGTCTGGTACCGAAACGTCAAGGTTAGGGAGATACGCTGATGGATCGCAGGTCCTTTGTCGCTGCACTCAGTGCAGCCCCCTTTGTTGTGCCTAGATTGAGCCAACGTGTGCCCATAAACCGGCCGGGGCTCCAACTCTACACCGTACGTGATGCGATGTCAGAGGATGTCTCCGGGACTCTGGCTACTCTGGCGGATATAGGATACATCGAGGTCGAGTTGGCCGGCACTTACGGGATGACAGCGACTTCTTTTCGCCGTCACCTTGATGAGTTTGGCCTGCGAGCGGTGTCTGGGCATGCAGACTTTGCAGAGGTTCGTGGCGACTGGCAAAGGACCTTGGACGATGCGGCTGAACTGGGCCACGAGATGATCGTGATCCCTTGGCTTCCCGAGGAAGTACGCACTCCTGATGGGTATAGGGCGGTTGCAGATGACCTAAACCGTGCCGGAGAGGCCGCCCGGCGGATGGGTTTTCGATTCGGTTACCACAACCATCAGTTCGAGTTCGATGCTATGGATGGAGTGATACCGATGGCTCTGTTGCTAGATGAAACGGAGGACTCTCTCGTGGACTGGCAGATGGATATTTATTGGGTCGTTGATGGTGGCCACGAGCCCCTGGAATGGCTCGGGCATTACTCTGACCGCGTGACAAGTGTCCATATCAAGGACCGCTCAGCCCAAGGTGCGATGGTCGATGTTGGGGATGGTGTCATCGACTTCGAAAAGATACTCCGAGCCCCCGAAGCTCACGAACTCCGACACAGTTTCATCGAACATGACAATCCAGCAGATTCCCTCGTGACTGTGCGTCGCAGCTTCGACTACCTCATGCAGGAATTTGCGCAGTGAGAGGTAAGACTAAAGAAGATTACGACGTAATTGTCGTCGGATCGGGTGCGGCGGGAGGCATGTGTGCATACGTGCTCGCTTGCTCCGGTGTTCGAGTTCTGATGCTCGAAGCAGGTCGGGACTACGATCCGGTTACTGAAACGCCGATGTTTCAGTTGCCCAGAGATGCGCCCCTCCGTGCGGCTGGCACTCCGGAAAAGCCCTTTGGATTTTACGACGCCACTGTTGATGGAGGATGGCGTGTCCCCGGCGAACCGTATTCGAGTGCAGACGGAGCGGATTTCATGTGGTGGCGGGCTAGGATGCTCGGTGGGCGCACAAACCACTGGGGTCGCATCTCACTGCGAATGGGAGAATACGACTACAAACCACATTCTCGCGATGGACTCGGCTTTGACTGGCCGATGAGTTACGAGGACGTAGCGCCATACTATGACAAGACTGAGATGCTAATTGGCGTGTACGGTTCGAATGAAGGGTTAGAAAACACGCCGAACTCGTCACCGGGTGTCTTGCAGCCCCCGCCTGCTCCAAGGGCCACCGAGCTTCTGACGCAAAAAGTGTGCGGAGACCAACTCGATATCCCGGTGATCCCCGCGCACCTAGCGATCATGACACAGCGCCAAGAAGCTGAGCGACTGTCACGGGCGCTATGGCCGAACAACTCGTTGGCTCAACGGGTCACCTCCGAATCCATGCGGTCCCGTGCCGCTTGCTTCTACGCGACAGATTGCGGTCGTGGTTGCTCGATCAAGGCGAATTTTCAGTCGCCAACGGTGCTTCTTCCTCCAGCACTGGCCACAGGGAATCTGGACATTATAACAGACGCGATGGTGCGCGAGGTGACAGTGGATTCTCGTGGTCGTGCAACTGGAGTTCACTACATCGACAAGAGGACGAGGCTGGACGAACACGTGAGCGCTAGAGTTGTCGTCGTGGCGGCGAGTGCATGTGAATCTGCGCGCATACTCCTAAACTCAAAGAGTGGAGCGTTTCCGGATGGCCTTGCCAACGGTTCAGGGCTTGTGGGCAAGTACGTGATGGACACTGTGGGAGCGGGGGTGTCAGGGCAGATACCCGCATTGGAGAACTGTCCTCCGCATAACACGGACGGGGCATCTGGGATGCACCTCTACATGCCCTGGTGGCTGTATCAGGAACAGGCTCGTGGGCAGCTCGACTTTGCACGCGGGTACCATATCGAATTTGGAGGGGGGCGTCGGATGCCGGGCTATGGCGCGTTCGGTGGGATAGAGTCCCTGACCAGGGGCTCTTATGGACAGGCCTTCAAGGAAGATTGCCGAAGGTACTACGGCTCGTTCATGTATTTCGACGGTCGGGGTGAGATGATCCCAAACCAAGATTGTTACTGTGAAATCAACCCGAATGAAGTTGATCAATGGGGAATCCCGACTCTTCGGTTTCACTGGAAATGGTCAGAACATGAGTTGAACCAAGCGAGACATATGCAGCATACTTTTCGCGATATTATCGAGGCCATGGGTGGACAGGTGCTGAGCACGGTTCAGGATGACGGTGCAAATGCAATCGCGCGTCCTGGGCAAATCATCCACGAAGTGGGCGGGGTGATCATGGGTAGCGACCCGACCAGTTCAGTTCTGAATCAGTTTTGTCAGTCTTGGGAGGTGGATAACCTGTTCGTCACAGATGGTGGCTGCTTTGTGTCGAACGCTGACAAGAACCCTACACTCTCAATTATGGCTATAGCTTGGCGGGCATCGGATTACATAGTCGAACAGCTCGCGCATGGCAGTATAGGATGAACGACGGAGCGAAGAGACCGACCCGGCTCCCCGTAATTGATCAGCTCGGTTTGGAAGGGACCATTCCGATGGACCGCAGACAGGCTATTAAGGTGATGGCTATCGCAGCCGCTGCTGTTCCTACATTTGGTGCTTGTGCTCCTGAGGGCAGCCCGGGCTCGAACTCGGCTTCAACCTCAAGGCTCGCGAGTAACTCCAAAGCGGCGGGTACCCTGTGGGACCCAGATCTCGTTAGTCCAGTTGTGCCATGGGAGCGCATATTGGCCTCAGATGAGCTGGAATCACTCGCCACCCTATGTGATCTGGTCATTCCCGCAGATCACAGATCACCCTCAGCGAGCGAAGTCGGTGCTCAGGATTTCATTGATGAGTGGGTCAGCGCGCCGTATGCCGGTAATTCGGATGACCTTGCACTGGTCAGAGGTGGTCTCGTCTGGTTGGATCAGCAAGCTGCGGAGCGTTTCGGTGACGGGTTGAGATTTCGGAATCTCTCAGCCGAACAACAAGCCAAGATTTGTGATGACATTTGCTTCTTACCTGAGGCGGCCGCGGGCCATAAGGAGGCCGCGAGATTTTTCGACCGTGTCCGTGATCTGACCGCGACCGCCTTCTGGACGACTCAGGTCGGTATGGACGATCTGCAGTACATCGGTAATGTCCCTCTAGCACAGTGGGACCCGCCACCACCAGATGTCCTCCGGCACTTGGGACTCGCATAATTCCCTCACCCACTACCTCCGGCACCGAATAATGACAGAAGTACCTCAACATCGCGTCAACGCGGATCGCCTTTTCTTCGGAAGTTGTGTTGCTCTGATAGCCACATCGGTTGCATTTGCGACGGTGGGTGCGGTTATGCTCGCCCTGAAGCGAGAGTTCGTGCTAACTAACGAAGAAGTCGGTTGGATTGGTGGCGCAGCTCTTTGGGGCTTTGCCGTCTCGCAGTTGGCGTTCGCTCCGCTTGCCGATTCCGTTGGGATGAAATCTCTGCTGCGGTTTTCGTTTTTGGGCCACCTACTAGGCTCTTTGACAATGATTTTCGCCGGTGGTTTTACGACGCTCTTCGCTGGTGCTCTCATCATCGCAATGGCGAACGGGCTGGTTGAAGCGGCGTGCAACCCTCTGGTTGCAGCACTCTATCCGGAGAACAAGACGGTGAAATTGAATCAGTTCCACGTCTGGTTTCCAGGAGGCGTGGTTATTGGAGGCCTGGCCGCTTTTGCTCTTGACTCAGTCGGCATTCCAGGGTGGCAGATCAAGGTCGGACTGATACTCATACCCACTTTCGCATATGGCATCCTACTGCTGGGGGAGGACTTCCCGCCCACTGAGGGCGTCGAGGCCGGTGTGACTATGGGGGAAATGTTTAGAGCAGCATTTACCACTCCTCTCATGTGGGTACTGCTGATAGCCATGTCCATGACGGCTTCAGTAGAACTGGGCCCGAATCGCTGGGTGCCCGCAGTTTTGGAGTCTGGTGGGATGGTGGGCATTCTAGTGCTTGTTTGGATCAACGGCTTGATGGCTATTATGCGTTATCGAGCAGGTGACGTCGTGAGCCGTATATCACCGACAGGCTTGCTCTTGGCGTCAGCTGTCATTTCTGGTGTGGGGCTTTTCTCGCTCAGCTACGCAAGCGGCATAGTTATGACGTTCTTGGCAGCTACGGTGTTCGCCATCGGAGTCTGTTATTTCTGGCCGACCATGCTCGGTGTCGTCTCAGAACGAGTCCCACGTTCCGGAGCTCTTGGCTTAGGACTAATGGGTACGGTAGGTATGGCGACTGTCGGTTTGGTCACGTCACCCCAGATGGGCGCTATCGCTGACCGCTATGCTCACGATGAACTTCCGGTTGCTGAGACGATTGGACTGTTTGAGCGGGCGGAGCCGATTTTAGCGGCCCATTCTGGCCCGGATGCTCGGGCGGCCGCAGAAGCGATTACAGAAGTGGCTCGTGCATGGCAGTCTGATTCAGGAGTCTTACCTGCTCCGGCTACATCGAATGCTTTACGCGCAGTTATCGCGTCGGACGTCGATTTAGGTCTAGTAGCTGAGGCCCAGACAATTTTAGGGCCAGCGGACAATATGGGCGGGAAGGTTTCGTTCCGGTGGATCGTTCCACTTTGCGCATTGCTGACAATGATCTTCTCCGTCCTCTACATTCGAGACAGGAAGGCCGGTGGTTATATAGCGAGAAGTATAGAGGCTTCCGAGTGACGCAGATTCGATATGGGATGGTCGGAGGTGGCCCGGGCGCGTTTATTGGAGGGGTCCATAGGGCCGCCGCCGCAGTCGACGGAGGATACGAGCTGGTATCTGGGTCCTTTTCCTCCGATCCTGCTAAGTCGCGTCAGACAGGAAAGCAGCTAGGACTGGACGGTGACCGGGTCTATTCGGATTTCCGAGAGATGGCTTTAGTTGAGGCTACTAGAGAAGACGGTATCGAAGCTGTTGTCATCGTGACCCCGAACCACCTGCACTATGAGGTAGCGAAGGTTTTTCTCGAGGCTGGTATCCATGTGATTTGTGACAAGCCACTTACTACGAGTGTGGAAGATGCAGATGAACTAGTTCGGCTGACAACGGAACGCGGGCTTGTGTTTGTGGTCACTTACAACTACACAGGCTACCCAATGATTAAAGAAGCGCGTGAGCGAGTTTCGGCTGGAGCGCTTGGTGCTATAAGAAAGGTTGTGGTGGAGTACTCTCAGGGATGGTTAAGTACGCTGCTAGAGGCAGAAGGCCATAAACAGGCGGAATGGCGTGGCGACCCCGAAAGGGCAGGCCCGTCGTCTGCTCTGGGAGATATTGGAACGCACGCGTTCAATCTTATGCATTACGTCACTGGTCTTGAAGTGCGACGCCTTTTCGCCGATCTCGGTACCGTTTTAGAGGGTCGCGCGCTAGAAGACGATGCGGTTGTGCTTCTCGACCTGGAGGATGGTGTTCGTGGTGTTATGATGGTCTCTCAGATAGCCACCGGAGAACGAAATCATATCCTTCTGAGGGTGTATGGTGCAGACGCCGCACTTCATTGGAGTCAAGAGGATCCTGATCGCCTTAGAATGGTCGACTCGGGCGGTACTGAGACCGTGCTTTTTCGAGGAGGAGATGTCGGGCCTCATGCGACAAGAGCGACACGTCTGCCTGGTGGACATCCAGAAGGCTTTATAGAGGCTTTTGCGAACATCTACCGTGAGGCTGCTGCTGCGATCCGTGGTGTTGATGCTGTCACCGGTTCCTCGGGGGTCACTCCGGATTTCCCAACGGTTCAGGATGGGGCACTGGGGGTGGATTTCATATTTCGAGCAATCGAAAGTGATCGGGACCAGGCTTGGGTGAAGATGGCAGGGGAACGGTCAGCCAAGTCGAGTGAGAGAACATGAGTCTCTGGAGCGATCGCAATGGACAGACGCGTCCTGTCACACTCTTTACCGGCCAATGGGCTGACGTACCTTTGGCACAGCTAGCTAAGAAGGCTGCTACTTGGGGCTATGATGGACTGGAACTCGCGTGCTGGGGCGATCACTTCGATGTGGGAAGAGCTGCCTCGGACCAGAATTATTGCGTAGCTCTTCAAGAGATGCTCGCGTCTCATGGACTCGAAGTGTTCGCCGTTAGTAATCACTTGGTGGGACAGGCTGTATGCGATCACATCGATGAGAGGCACAAGTCGATCCTCCCGGAGCATGTTTGGGGTGATGGTTCGGAGGAGGGGGTCAGAGCGAGGGCCGCAGAGGAGATGAAGCTGACAGCGAGAGCCGCAGCAAACTTGGGAGTTCGGGTGGTCAACGGCTTTACGGGAAGCTCTATATGGCCTCTTCTGTATTCATTCCCGCCTGTCCCCGAGCGTTGGGTAGAGGAAGGTTTTGAGGAATTTGCTCGAAGATGGACTCCAATTCTGGACGTATTTGACGAAGTGGGTGTCCGTTTCGCACTTGAAGTACACCCGACCGAGATTGCCTTCGACACCATAACGGCAGAGAGAGCACTAGCATCGCTCGAGCATCGAGAGGCGTTCGGTTTTAACTATGATCCAAGCCATCTCGCGTACCAAGGAGTGGACTGTGTCGACTTTATCAACCGTTTTGGTGAGCGTATCTATCACGTCCATATGAAAGATGTGTGGTGGTCGAATCGTCCAGGCCTGTCGGGAGTGTTTGGAGGGCATTTGCCATTTGGCAACATTGATCGCAATTGGGATTTCCGGAGTCTTGGTCGGGGCAAGGTTCCATTTGAGGAGATTGTGCGTGCGCTCAACCGAATCGGCTATAGTGGGCCGCTTTCAGTTGAGTGGGAGGACGCTGGAATGGAGAGGGAGCATGGTGCGGAGGAGGCGTGTGCCTTCGTGAAAGCTGTCGACTTTCCCGTATCTCATACTGCTTTTGATGCAGCGTTTTCGGAAGAATAGGCGGGCTTCCATGGGTGCTGGATAGTGTCAGCTTTTGTTTTCGGGGATTTGTAAACTGTCACGGAAGCCAGAGAACGTTGACGGACTCAAGATACCTGCTTCCTGCCATCGATCTCGATGAGGCTCAGCTCCTGCGCCGCCTATCACAATTTTGACGTTCGTTGTAAGTAGGCGCCGGAGTTCCAGAACTTCGTGGACCCCTTTGGCATCTAGTCGTGGATGCACGGCTGACAGTGCCACCATACGCGCGTTCATTGTTTGAGCTGCCCGAGCTATCTCTAGAGCTGGCAGATCTGGTCCCAAGAAGCGTACACGCCATCCTTCATAGGCGGCGACGACTCCAGCAAGCAAGGCTCCGAATTCGTGTTGTTGACCAGCAGGTGTGCCAGTGAGTGCGAGCGGAGCTGCTTGATCTTTTTGGTTTGTCGACGACATCCACTCCAAGAAGCGTCTGATCGCAACGGATGCAATGTGCTCTGTGCTCGGCGGTAGGCGGCCAGCCTGCCAGCCTCGCCCAACCTCTTGAAGAAGCGGCACCATTAGGCTTTCAACTAGCTCATGCGGGCGCATTTCCACCGCTGACCGCATAAGAAGCTGCTCTAGCGCGTCGGTGCGCATCTGCTTTATGTGGTCCAGCGCGAGCGTCACTCGCTCGGTGTCTGGGGCAACATGGCCCCCGACTGGCTGGATTGGCATCTGCCGATCTTCATCAATCAGCGCTTCGAGTTGCGGAGATTCAAGGTCCGCTATGAGTCCGATACTGCGGCCGCCATCTACCGCAGTGGCTAGTAGCTGCAGACGTCGAATGTCGGCGTCCGAGTATAGGCGTTGTCCGCCGTTACTCCGGTTCGGGGTTACAACACCGTACCTTCTTTCCCATGCGCGAAGGACCGGAGTAGAGAGGCCCGTGCGTTGTGCTACAACGCGGATTGGATGACGGGGCTTAGCAAATTCAGTCATGTTGACAATTTAAGTTCTGTCAAAGATCTGTCAAACCAAAAAGCTGAACAAAAGATTGACAACTTGGGATAATGTTCGAGTTTTATATAAACATATCCTATACAAGACGTGAATCACATGTTCAAAAAACTTTTTATTACAGCTCTGGTCGCCTTTACTCTTGTTCCTACGAACGCGGAAGGTCAGGAAGGTGACATCGTAGCAGTTGCCCAAGCTGCGGGCGGGTTTGAAACCCTGCTAGCAGCAGCCACCGCTGCTGAACTCGTTTCCGTACTGCAGGGCGATGGGCCGTTTACAGTCTTCGCGCCTACCGATGAAGCTTTCGCTGCCATCCCGGCTGCCGATCTTCAGGCGCTCTTAGATGACAAAGAAGCGCTTCAAAAGGTACTTCTTTACCACGTTGTCCCGGGGAAGGTTGCGGCTGCTGACGTGGTTGCGCTGACTGAGGCTGAGACTGCCGCTGGTCAGGCAGTCGAGATTGCGGTTGTCGACGGCATGGTGAAGGTAGACGATGCTAGTGTTGTGGCTACGGACATTGAGGCAACCAACGGGATCATCCACGTCATTGATCGGGTGATCTTTCCACAGATGTAGTGCCACTGCGCCATATGCTTGCTGTTGGTCTAGCGAGCTAAGAGCAGCCTCCTAAGTGCACGACTTGGGGGGCTGCTTTCTTGTTGAATTTTAGTTCGTGATGATTCCGGCTTCCGTCAGAACATACTGTAACGAGTCGGCGAGCTTATTATGATCGGTGATCGCCGCGCGGCATGCTTGTTCTGCTGTTCGCAGGCGCTGTTCACGTCCTTCCCATATGCCGACTGAGTCGTTGTGCTCTTCGAGGACTGACCTGTAGGTCACGTAATTTACTGCACCCGTTCCCTGATCCGGTATCGTTTCGTAGCGCTCAATGATGCCTTTGAGGGAATCAATGACAATCCCGAGTTCGAGAAGGGCACCTTGACTGGTCTCTAGCCCTTCCCGGCATCGGTCTGCTGCGATTCGAGATCTGTTGACTGCGTTGCGGAGTGAGTTGATCTGATTTTCGACGCTCTGGCGCACTTGTATTCTGTCCAAACTCATGAATACCAACGTCACAGTCACTATGACCGTCAGACTTAAAAGTGACTTCCGAGCGACCGGTTTCATGGGGCCTGATCGTTCACTGTGAAGGAGAACATCATCCCCGCATGAAGATGCTCGGCGATGTGGCAGTGCATCATCCATTCTCCTGGATTCGACATCTCGACAAGGACGTCCATGGTGGAACCGACCGGCAAGATTGCGGTGTCTTTCCAAACTAAGTTTTGGTTTTCCACTCCATCGATAGAAGCCACTAGAAAGCGTTGTCCGTGAATATGGATCGGGTGATTCATCGGGTGGAATGAGTCCGGTTTGTTATGGATCCGCATTTTCACGATGTCACCGACCTGAAAGCTCCAGTCGATCTCATCATTCTGGGCTCCTGTCGTCACGTCTTCCAGAATCCAGGTGACCTCATCTGCAGTAGAGAGCCAGTTCATCATGGGCATCGCGTCGTTCCATTCCATGGGAGCTGCGTACAGAGTGTCGGACTCCATGGATAGAACGATTGACTGATGCAGGTTCTGCACTCTCACAGTCGTTACTAACTCGTGGTCGGGCTCGCGTCCGAAGTGCTCACGCAAAGGCCTGACTTCCCTCACCACATCGGAATGCTCACGCAGTGTTGCAAACGCCATACTGACTTCAGGGTCGGCGTTCTGATCAGATACGGTAACGAGAGAAAGGGTATCGACGTGCGGGTAAAATTCCCCGCGAAAGTGATTGATCGCCTGAATTGTGTTGGCTATCGCAACCTCGCCCGGTTGGTCAAAGCGCACGTCAACGACGTAACGTTCTGCGGGAGCAATAACAATTGAAGTCACTAATTGCTCACGCTCGAATCGACTCACATCGGATGCAACAACCTTCATCGCCGCGTTCCCGAACGTGACGTTGAAGGTGCGCGAGTTAGCAACGTTCGTGAGGTGAAACCTTACAACTTCCCCTTGTCTTACTTCCATTTGGTGGTCGGTCTTTCCATTGACCATCATCACGTTTCCGAATCGGCCCATGAGCGCGTGCGTAGGCGACTCTTCGCCCCACGGCAGGGCACCTTGATCGTCCATTAGGATATCGTCTAGGACGAAAACCTCTTCGCGGTGAGCGGGACCGTAGTAGTTTGGATCCGGGGAGGTAACGAGAAGGTTGCCGTACAGTCCGAGATCCTGTTGGACGTCCTCACGCACATGAGGGTGGTACCAGTACATCCCGGCATCTGGGACTCGGACTTCATAGGTAAAGGTCTCGTCGCGACCTATCGCTTCTTGAGTGAGCCCCGGCACCCCGTCGAATCGGTTGTCGATACGGATCCCATGCCAATGGATGGTAGTCGGCATTTCGATCTCATTCTTTACTCGAACGATGATTGTGGCGTTCTGCGGAGCCTGAATGAGGGGTCCAGGGTACTGACCATTGTAGCCAAACATGATCATTTCATGCCCAGCGATTGTCCGCCGGACCATCGAAACCGAGATGTCAAGCGTGTCCATATTGGACAATGGAACTGCCAGTGAAGGACGTGCCTCGGGAAGCGTTGCTGGATCTATCATCGTGCCGGGCATGAAAGGTCCAACTACTGGAACGGCGCCCTCAAGACCAGGAAGCATTGGCATGTTCATGTCCATTGGAACCATGCGCCACCCGCCGCTCATCATCATATTGTGCCCCTCATGCTGGCCGCTGGATAAGCTCGGTACTGAAAAAAGAGCGTAGATTGCTAAGAGCACGCTTTTTCTATGAATCGAACGTATGTGCATGTATTGCCTAGTTGCCGTACCCGTAGGCAGCGCAGTTCTCTTCTTGGAGTGCACCGTGTCCAACCATTGTGTGCATCATCCCGCTACGTGACATACCTCGCATAACAATTGGACCAGCCCACTGTTCTTGGTGTGGGTCATCGCTGGATTCGAGTGTGACCACAACGATGTACTTGTTCCAGCTTACTCTACCACTGGCTTGAAGGTTCGCGTCTAAAGTGCCCATTCGCTCTATGCGATCAATTTCAGTGGTGGTGACCCACGCGACCAAATTCCCCTGCAAGGGTGCCCTCATGCGCTGGAGGGACACGTGCAGGTCATAGGCGTAACTGCCGTCCGGAGCGAGTTGCACCGAAAACGGTGAATTCCCTGACACAGAGGCTTGTACCTGTCCTGTGGCAAGCCCTGTGCCCGGGATATTCTTGGTCGTTACGAGTTCAAATGCGTAGTACTGAGGTCCGACTGTACACAGATCTATATGAGTGGGTATGATTTCGTGAGCCTTGGTTTCAGCTGGACTACTGGTAACGGAGTAGTCGAAGGCGCCAATCGTGCCAAGGAGAGCTAGTATCTGAAGCATAGTCGAGCGTACATCTATCAGTGTTTCTCGACAAGGCGTGCAGTGATCCTCTTTGACTATTTATACAAGGCTCACTCCTCCCAAGAATCATTGTTACGGGTGCGGGTTGTTGATATCACCTAAAGATTTCTATGAGGAGGAGGAGCGCGTCGCTAGCTCAGTGGCTAAGATGTCATTTCCGTTGTCGTTGGCTTAACCCCTCCGGCGATCCGTTTCATCCATAATGAAGGGGAGATTCGATGAGTGCACGCATCCCCAAATGTCCAAAGGCTTTAACTCTTCTTCTGGGTGTAGTCATGTTGGCGGCGTGTGGGCAGTCGGCGTCACAGAACCAAGACCCTGTGGTTTCAGAGGCTCTGCGTCCGTTGCCAGAAGATCTGCGAGCCGACGCAACCGTGTACCGTTATAACGCCGATTCAGGGGAAAGAGAGATCCTTCGCGAGGGTGACAATCATGTAGAATGCGAACCGCGTTCGGACGACGGCTTTACTTGGTGCTACCCAACCTCTACGGCCGCTCGGCGGGATCTACGCGCTAGGCTCGTCGCTGAGGGTTTGTCGTCAGAAGAAGTTGCTGAGCGGATTACTGCCGCTGAGATGGATGGGAGTGTGGCCCCATCACCTATTGGTTCGATGATGTATCGCACCTATGACGAAGGCGACCGGATACAGTACCTCTGGGTCGTCGTCTTGCCCGATCAGGTGGCGTCCGATCTCGCTATGCCTACAGGTAGCCAGCGCGATCAGTCACTGGCCGGTCAAGGAACTCCGTGGATGATGCGGGAGGGGACGTCGGGAGCCCATCTAATGATCCCAATAAACGGGACAGAATTTTCGAATACGGGCTCGACTGCACCGCTCATTGATGCAAAGACGATCACAGATCCTGTTACCCAGGCCACACTGCCGTTACCGGATGATTTGCAGAATGTCGCTACGGTTTCGACCTTCGACGCGTCTACCGGGCAGAGAGTTGTTCTTCGGGAGGGTACCTCAACTGTCGAGTGCCGTCCTCACGATCCCGAGAGCGGATTCACTCGCTGTTACCATCAGGATGTTTGGGTGAGTAGGGATATGAATGCCCGTTTATTAGCTGAAGGATATTCGGAGGATGATGCTTCGGCATCTGTAGCTAAGGCCGTCGAGGACGGTGCCATCCCGTCGACGCCGATGGGTTCACTTGGATATCGGCTATATGGAGAGAACGACAGGATCCGTCTCCTCTGGGTTCTGAGAGTTCCTGGGGCGACTGCTACTGAATTGGGTATGCCGACTGAGTCGCAAAGAGACAACGCATTGGCTGGTCGAGGCACCCCATGGATGATGAACGAGGGTACTGCGGGAGCGCATCTAATGATTCCGATAAACTCAACGGAACTGTCCAACAGATGAACTCAGGATAGACCATTTTCTTGGTAGTGTAAAAAAGTGGCCTAGACCTTTTCTAGAGGGGCCTAGGCCACTTTTTCCCTTCAAGACCGAAGTCCGTTTTTAGGGTCAAAAAGAGGTTACTCTCTAGTTGTCCTCTTCACTAACCGGCCGTTTGACGACTGGGTTATCCCAGTCCTGAGCCGACGAGATATTTGGCTGTCCCCAGTGCTCACCGTTCCAGCCTTGGAATCCGTCCATCTTGAACGTCCACACACCGGTAGACATATCACTGATCACGATTAGTCCGTCCTCGTTGCGAACGTCTACGCCGAACGCGCCGTTGAACATGGCAGGTCTACCGTCGACTGTCGGGCCTATGTACGTATCGTAGTAACCGACCGTCACAGGGTTGTTTGGGTCCTGAAGGTTGAAGATCTGTAGACCATCGAGGTAGCCGGAGACGAAGACGTATGGCCAACGCACTTCGTGGTTGTGAACGAGGTTTCTCCAGTCCGCTGTGAATGCCGAGATTGGTGATCTCACATTGGTGACCTCTCCCTCGAGGGCCGGTTGGAGATCAAAGATTCTGAGAGGAGCGTACTGATACTCGGTCTCAGCGATTACGTACCGTCCGTCTGGACTCGGCGTGAATGTGTGTCCGTAGCTCACTCCACTTATGCCGGTGAGCGTGATACGCAGTTCCGGGTTCTCGAGGTCTGTTACGTCGTATATGTAGTACCCGCCTGTGCCTCCCCCGTAGAACCGATCTTCGCCAGTGTCTGGATGGTAGCCGACGTAGAAGTCATGATAGCCACGACCGGCGCCTCGCCCCATCGGAGATTCCGGTACTGGCACCATTCCTACACGGGCATTTTCAAGATCTCCGTCCACAATCATTCCAAGGTCGTAGATGAGTGCGCCAGGAGCCCTCGCTGTCGTAAATAGGTACACCCGATCGTTCTGATGTTTGTAGATAAAGATGTTGTGGAAACCACCGGGCATATCCGGCTCTCGTATGCGTGCTACTTCACGGACCGTGGATGCGTCAGGTAGGTCTGTTACATCAAGAATTACAGCACCGAGGTCGGTGTTTGGACCTCCTTGACCGAATTGGAGTGACTGAACTAGGTAGTACCGATCATTCCACTTGAAGTGTTTGACGTCCATTCCACCAGTGCGCTGGTGCAAGTCCTGGTTCTCGATGCGCCACTCATAGATCAGTTCAGGGTTTTCGGGGTCCTCAAGGCTGATGATATCTGTTCCTTTAGGACCTTCCCAACCGTACACCATTCGCGAGATATATGCGTATGGGCGATGCATCTCCTGCTCCAGGTCCATGTCTGCTACAGACAACTGTGCACCTAGGGGTAGGTGGCCTAGGACCTCCATGTTATCACTGCCCCGATTCATGGGACTCCATGGGACTTGTTGGCCAGCAGCGGGCGAGGCCAAGGCAATGCTCAAGGCAGCTAAGAGTGTCGTGCGAACGTTCTTCATCATCAGTCTCGTCAGGGGGTTGTGTTGCGATTGATCAAGGTGGGGTCCGTATGTACGAGCGGGCAACCGGAGACCTGCATCTGGCATTGCGGCTTAGTGGATAGCCTGGTCGGTGGATTTATCTTCGCTCCTGCCACCATTCGTCTTTGAGAATAGTCACCACTTCTTCCAGTTCCATGTCGTCGACCCTTAGGACAACTCGGTATGAACCGGGTGTAGCTTCACTTATCGCAAAGCGAGTCGTGTCACCGTTCTGACGACCGAAACCGCCGCCGCTCCGGGTTTGACGTTGTTCACGTATTCTGTCTCGCTCTTCTTGGCTTCGCTCAATTTTTTTCAGCATGTCCCACTGAACGACATTGATTCCAGCTGTTCCTTCATGCTCGATCTCGGAGATCGCTATCTGGCCCTGGTAAATGGTCAACGTCACCTCGGCATCTCTGCGAAGGTAGAAGAAAAGGGACGCCCCGGGTGCTTCACTTTCCCCTTCGAAGTTCGATGACGAGTAGTTAGTCCTATCGACAGCGACCCATCGGATCTCAGGTTCCGGTGTAAAGAAGAAAGCGTCCTCAGCCATGACCCCCGGCGTTAATGCTGACAGTGGGGCGATATCTGTGACATAAATGCCGCGTCCATGAGTAGCGACGACTAGATCATTGTCTCTTTCCTGAATCTTTATGTCGTGTACGGGACTCGTCGGCATGTCGAGTTTCATGCTGGTCCAGTTCTCGCCACCAGTGTTGGAAACCCAGACCTGAAATTCTGTCCCAATGAAGAGTAGGTCCGGGTTTATATGGTGCTCACGGATTACGTTGACCGGGCCATTCGGAAGGTTGGCCGAGATATCGGTCCAGGTTTCACCGAAGTCCGTGGTCTTATACACAAAGGGTCGAAAGTCGTCTCTTCGGTAGCCCGTATACGTAAGATACGCCGTCCCCAATTCGTGATGAGACGCCTCGACGCGACTGACCCAATATTCCGGGTTGTTTGGGATGTTTTCGTTCAAGAGGGTCCATGTCTCGCCTCCATCTTTAGTGATCTGAACATTCCCGTCGTCTGTCCCGACCCAGATGACACCCGCTTTGAGAGGTGATTCATCGAAGGTCGTGATCGTACCGTACTGGATATTTCCGTCTCCGCCTCTACCTGTGGTCTGTGTGGCAGGATCGTCTTTTGTCAGGTCAGGGCTAATGACCTCCCAGGCCTCACCACGGAATTCTGAGCGGAGGAGCATGTTGCCTGCGTGAAAGATGACGTTGCAGTCGTGCGGTGAGATTAGAATTGGAGCGTTCCAGTTCCATCGCATCTCAGGATCGTTGTACCGGATCCCCTTTGTTTCGCCGGTCAACAGGTCTGTACGCCGGATGGGACCGAACTGAGACTCGTTGTAGAGGTGCCGGTTTTCGCACCAGTCGATCTCGTTGTACATCCCGTCGCCGCCTCCGACGCGTTCCCATTGCTCGAAGTAGACCGGGCCGCCCGCTGGGTTCGTGTGATAGGCCATATGCGAGCCGTTGTCCTGCAGCCCCCCCATGACTCGGTAGGGACGTGAGTTATCTACGCCGACAGCGTAGAACTGCGCGAGCGACTGGAAATCAGGGTGGTACCAGTTTTCACCACCATCGTAGGAGATTCCCATACCATGATCGTAACCAAGGATGATGTGACGTGAATCGTCTGGGTTAATCCAGAGGGCGTGATCGTCTCCCCCGAAACCGTATGGACGCCGCTCCCACGTTTCGCCGCCGTCATAAGTACCCCATGACGCAGCTGATAGCACGTGAACGATATTGGCGTCGTTTGGATCGATGATGATTTGACCGTAGTAGTAGGCTGGACCACCACCGATCGACTGATTATCGGGACTCACTTTCTCCCAGTTCATTCCTGCGTTTTCGGAGCGGTAAACTTCACCACCGATCATTCCTCGAGACGACCTATGATCTAGGAGCTCCTGACGTCGTTCCTCGTCGGACATACCCTCCTTGTTTGCGTTTTCGATCGTCACGTACAAGACATTTGGGTCACTATGGTATACATCTACTCCGATCCGGCCCAGCATGCCTTCAGGGAGGCCCTGTCCGATCTGGATCCAGTTTTCGCCACCGTCCGTGGTCTTAAAAAGACGGCTCCCTGGGCCACCTAGGTCGAAGGTCCACGGCAGGCGAACCTTGTCGTAGGTCGCTGCGTAGAGAGTGTTTGGGTCGGTTGGATCCATGACTACGTCCACCACACCGATGTCTTGTCCCTCAGAACGGTGGTTCAGTGAACGCTTCCAGCTTTGGCCTCCATCAGTCGATTTGTATAGGCCTCGCTCACCACCTGCCGAGTATAGTGGTCCTAGTGAGGCGACGTACACCACGTTCGGGTCCGTCGGGTGGACTACTATACGCCCTATATGCTGAGACATCGGAAGCCCAACGTTTGTCCAAGATTCACCCGCATCCGTCGATTTATAGACGCCGTTCCCCCAGTAGGAGGAGCGCGAGTTGTTTGCTTCACCTGAGCCGAGGTAAAGGATATTCGAGTCAGATGGAGAGACGGCGATAGCCCCGATTGAGAATACATCGGGTTGATCGTCGAAGAGTACGTCGAACGTGATGCCTCGATTTGTAGTTTTCCAAAGGTGGCCGGACGCTGTAGCTATGTAGAACGTGTGGGGATCATCGCTAGGCACTGCAATGTCCACGAAACGACCACTTTGTCGTGTCGGGCCGATTTCTCTGTATTCCAGATTTGTCAGCGTCTCCTCAGAGAGCGACTGAGCGATCGTGGGTTGTGCTGTTAACGCTAGGCTAGCGAGTAGCATCGCTGAGAAAGCGGCGCGAGAATGGTGCATGCTATCGGACTCCTTCAAGGACAAGGTCTCATGGGTACCGTTTCTTAAACCCGAGAGACAGGTCATGGACTCTTTTAAGCGACATTGGCGCTAGGAGCACAAGAGCCTAGGAGCCTTTACTCAGGTGGGCAATAACGAACTGTTGATCACCGTTTTGACTTTGCATAGGACATAGTCGACGTTGCTGTCCATGTCACATTCTGTGCGTGAGCATCTCCGTCTGGAGATCGATGATTACGACGAGAAAATTCGGCGCTGGATTCCGGGGTACGACTCTATGATCCGGATAGCTGCTGAATCGGTGGCGGAGATCAGCCCAGATCGGGTGATTGATATCGGTTCGGGCACAGGAGCCTTAGCAGAAGCGATTTTGGAACATAGAACGGTGGGGGTAGTCGAGCTGCTCGACATAGATCCGGAAATGCTCAACCGAGGTGCCAATCGGGTAGTTCGATTCGGGGATAGGGCGCGCCCAGTGCTGGGTTCTTACGATGACCCGTTCGAGTGTTGTGATGCATTCTCGGCTTCTCTCTCGTTGCATCATATACCGACATTGGGACAGAAGGCTGCGCTCTTCCAACGAGTATTCGATGCTCTCAGACCTGGAGGTGTTCTGGTGAACGGGGACATAAACATGCCAGAGGATGAGAATGAGGCACGCCAGCTCTACGCCCTCTGGGCGCAACACCAGATCTCATGCGGTATAAATGAGAAGCAAGCTTGGGCACATTTTGATATTTGGGCAGGCGAGGATACGTACCTTCCTCTAAACGAAGAGCTTGGAGTGCTCAGAGCGGCCGGGTTCGAGGCTGCTCGTGTCTGGTCTGAGGGTCCCGTGGGTGTTGTTGTGGCGCGAAAGCCGTCACCTCTTTAAGACTGTCCGTAGTGCTTTGGTAAGCTGTTGCAGATGCTTTATCAGTCCCTCGGCGACCCTTCGAGTAACCCCTCCAATGCTTCCTCCCGCGCACCATTCTCGTCGCAGACAGCAAACATCGATTCATTTGATCCGTACAATGCGACTCCTGCGTAATCACCCGCCTTGTTAAGGATGAAGAAACGAACATCGAAGTTGGGCAACCCACGCTGATTCAGTAGGCGGCCCTCCACTGTGTTCTGCCGAATCCTCTCGAGTGCGGACATGCCGGCGTCCTTGGGAGATAGCCCTCGACGCATATTTTCAACAATCAGGAATGAGGCACAGTTGTATAGATTTGCTTCACCGCGTCCGGTTGATCCTGAGGCCCCTACGCTATTGTCGACGTATTGCCCGGCGCCCAAGATCGGAGAATCGCCCGCTCTGCCGGGTATCTTCCAAGAAAGCCCGCTTGTTGTAGTAACTCCGCATATGTCTCCACCCGGATTTACAGCCTCTAGGCTCGTAGTTCCCCAGAAGGAATCTGCATCGATGAGGCCGTCGTCGACCATGGAGAGCCCCGCCGCTAGTGACGCATCTTGAAATAGCTCGAGGCGGGCTTCGTGATCTCTATCACGGAGCCATCCAGATCCGTTGCCTCGTCTCCGTCTGATCATGTCCGGGTCGGTCTCCTCACCCGTCTGGCTCCGACCACTCAGTCGTTCTTCGGGGTCCAGCCAGTGTCCCGGATCAATCCGTCGCTTCCACTCTACCCAGAGTTCGCGAGATCTGTCGGTGTTCAAGTCGTCTTCAATCTCGAAGCCCAACTGACGTGCGAAGTTAGCGGCCCCCTCGCCAACGATAAGGTGATGATCTGTCAGCTCGGCGACTGCTTTTGCAACCAATGACGGCGTCTTCACCCCCTCGATACCAGCGACACCACCGGCCCAACGGTTTGGTCCGTGCATTAGACAGGAGTCGAGCTGAACCACACCGTCAGCGTTCGGTAGGCCACCGAATCCGATTCCCCGTTCGTCCGGATCTAGTTCGGGAATGTTAACGCCAGCTACGATTGCGTCGAGGACGTCTTCGCCTTCGGTAATGCCGCGGTACGCGCGCTCGATCGCACTCTCAGGCCCCCCGTTCTTGTACCGTATGCTACTTACATCGGCTACGCAGACTGGACGCGTGCTTCGAAGTCGCAGAGACGGTGCTGAAGGCGAATGAGATGGTGAAGTTTTGGCGGCGGAGATAGTTGATGGGGCAGCAGCAGCAGCCACACCGACTGCTGAGGTCTTTACGAAGTTTCGTCTGTCCATTGTGGCTGACTCTTGATCAGATCAGAGGGTTAAACCGACACGATAGCATGGACATTTTGCGGCCGCACCACTGGAGGCCGTCCGGTGGCGGTCAGGGGACGCTTGGATTACGCATCGGCTGCACCTTCATATACACGAGAGAGCGCCATAGCCATTCCAGTGGACCGAAGCGAAAAGCGCTTAGCCACAGCGGTGACAGCCATAACTGGAAACTCCAGACGGCAAATACGACCAACAGCTGACCACTTCGGTCTATGCTCCCAAAAAGTCCTAGCCCGTGGCCGTAAAAGATCGTTGTACACATCACCGTTTGAAGGATGTAGTTCGAAAAGGCCATCCGCCCGACAGCCGAGAGTCGAGAGGTTATATCTAGCGCTAGTCCGCTCTTGAGAGTGAGCATCACCACACCGACCCACCCGAGTGCTACCGGGATGCTGCCCCAGTAGTTGAAGAGACTGTTGATAAAGAGGAAGTCTGGGGCAGCCCAGGCGGCGGCGAAATTTCTCTGGAGTCCTAGACCAATCAAAGGAAGTCCGATCACTAAGCCAGCGATGATCATCCTCCGATAGGTTCTTGATTCAGCTTGTCCAGTGAGTATTCCTAGCTTGAAGAGTGCCATACCAAGCAGCATCAACCCACTCACCCTCCAGGCAGCCCAGCTTGCAAAGGTCGTAGTTTCGGATTCGATAGCTGAAGGGAGACGAGCGTGCATCTGCTCAAGCCACCCACCGCGGTAGTGATTGACCTCAGCAAGAAGAACTTCTGGGTGCGGTTTCAGGCCGGCTATGAGCTGCGCGGCGTCCTCGGGTGGCCATTCTTGGAAGGAGAGTGCTCCACTTATCAGTATGAGTGAGCCAATAGACCAAGAAACCAAGGCGAGGCTAATGAGTGTTCGAGGCTTGGCATTCCTAAATGGGAAAAGAACGGCGCCGCAGAGCGCGTACCATACGAGTACATCCCCTGACCAAAGCAAGTGGGCGTGTAGTAGTCCAAACACCAAAAGCCAGAACATCCGTCGTAGGTGAAGGCCAGCAGTCTTCTCCCCACGTGCTGACCTCCGGTCAGACATCAAAACGAGGCCGGCGCCGAAAAGTATCGAAAAGATTGCCATGAACTTCAGGTCGGCGAATAGGTGGGTAGTCACCCAAACACCCAGGTTGAGCCCGCTGAATTCACCCCAGGCAGTGGGATCCATATAAGCGGCAGAAGGCATGGAAAAACCGCCCATATTCATCGTTAGGATCCCGAGTAGTGCAAAGCCTCTGAGAACGTCTAAGGCTTCGATCCGTTCTTGTTGAGAGGTTGGTCCGATTCCGGAGTTCTCGGATCCTACTAGATGGGCTTGTCGCGTGTGACTTTCAGGGCCAGCCATTAGACTTTTAGTTTTTAAGAGCTGGTGTTGTTAGGGGTGGCCTTCGGTGATTGGTAGCCTGTTCGAATGCGTAGGCAATCCTTATAAGCGTCGGTTCAGACCACGCGTCTCCGAGAACCTGAAGACCTGCAGGGAGCGTTCCATCTCGCACGAATCCCATTGGGACCGTCAGTGCTGGGAAGCCCGTTGGGGGAGCAGGGTATTGGCTATTGTCCCCGTGGGGTGTGCTCATGTCACCAACTAGCCGTGGTGGATTGCTCCAGCTTGGGTAGATAAGCGCCTGTACGTTGTATCTTGCCATGGCTGAGCGGAGTCCCTCCCGAAAAAGATCTTCTTGGGCACGACCGCGGATGCACTGTTCGTTCGTATCAGGTGTGCCCTCGAACTGGAGAAACCGCTCGACTGTGGGCAGAACCGTCCTGTACACACGTCCGCTTTCAGCTATTTCCTGCAACGTACGCAAGGGAGGATTCGGTATATCCGCCAGGTAATTTTCAATGTCGTACCGGAAGCGTGAGCATCCGGTGCCACGACGGAGTTCATCTAGGTTCTCTATATGGAAGTCCCGAACCACGGTAGCACCTAAACGCTCTAGAACTGAGAACGTCTCAGTGAACCGCATGAGGATTTCAGTGTCCGCAGTTTCTTTGTAGGCGATCTGACCTACGACACCTATCCGCAGTCCCTCGAGGTCCGACTGCAGATAGTCCATGTAAGAATCAGCGCGCCGATCATCAGCTTCTATGGTGACCGGGTCATTTGGGTCCGATCCTGCTATAACGTCGAACACTCTCACTGCGTCTTCCACGGTTCGGGCCATCGGCCCGCCGATGTCTCTGTGCGCGTAGAGCGGCATGATACCGTCTCGGCTCGTTAAGCCCTGTGTCGATCTGATGCCGACAAGCCCGTTGTGACTCGAAGGTCCACGGATTGAGTTTCCTGTGTCAGTCCCTAATCCAATTAGCCCCATATTGGCTGTTACTGCCGCTGCCGTTCCACCGCTCGATCCTGCGGTTACTCTGTTGAGTTGATAGGGATTGAATGTCCAGCCGGGCAGCATCGAACCCACTGTCTCGAGAGCTGTGAAGGCGAATTCCGCGAGATTCGACTTGGCTAGAACGATTGCTCCGGCCTCCCGGATCTTCCTCACTTGGTAGGCGTCGTCTGCTGCCATTGAGCCTGCGAGCGATGCTGAGCCACCAGTGGTCGGCATGTCGTATGTATCGTAGTTGTCCTTCACGATGAATGGGATTCCGTGCAGCGGGCCGGTAAGCTGGCCGGTCCTGCGGAGTTCTCGGTCTAGAGAATCGGCGCGAGCCAAGGCCCTCGGATTCGTCATGATGATCGCGTTTATAGTGGGCCCATTTCGATCGTATGCTTCGATTCGGTCGAGGTATGCTTCAACGAGTTGTCGCGACGTCAGCGTGTGGCCGACCATAGCTTCGTGCACTTGGTGAATGGTCACCTCCATCAGCTGAACAGTCCCCACCTGCTGAGCAGAGAGTGTGCTAGAGCTAACAAGAAGAGTTAGGATCGCCGGGGTGCAGATGAGTCGCTGACTCTTAAATCGATTCATGGCTCAAAAGTATCGAAAGGATGTCTCGCTAGCACCCGAGCCCTAGACCAGATCGAATCGAACATATCCTCGGTGAGCCTACCAGTGAATGTGTTCTGCTGGCTGGGGTGGTAGGAGCACAGAAGGACAGGTCCTTTTTCTATCGGGACCTCCACCCCATGACCAAAGCGAATACGCGGTCTTGGCACAGCGAGGCCTCTATTGGCGAGCACTCGAAGCGTCTGGACATAGCCGAAATTTCCGAGGGTTACGATCACACGGACACTCCTCAGGAGGCCTAGCTCGGCGTGGAGCCACTGCGCGCAAGCGTCGCGCTCTTCAGTCGTGGGCTTGTTCTCAGGTGGTGCGCAACGCACGGCCGCGGTAACGAAAACGTCATCTAGCTCTAGTCCATCATCACGAGCTACAGACTTGGCCTGGTTTGCGAGGCCTGCTCGATTTAAGGCACGATACAGCCAGTCCCCCGATCTGTCGCCCGTGAACATGCGACCGGTGCGATTTGCGCCGTGGGCCGCTGGAGCGAGTCCTATGATCAGGATTCGAGCCATCGGATCTCCGAAGGCTGGGACAGGCCGCCCCCAGTACGTCTCATCACGAAATGAGGCCCGCTTTGTCTTTGCTACTTCCTTGCGCCAGGAGACGAGTCTTGGACAGCTGTGGCACTCCACAATCTCTGTGCTGAGCGCCGCAAGCTTCTTTTTCACCGGATCTTTCATCTTAAATCGATTGTCCTGGCATCCAGAAAGAACACATGCGATGTGAAGGGTTACTGACCCTTCTCAACAGTGTCTGTAGGTCGTTGCCCCTCGAAAATCGTGCCGTTCGTCACACCTTCAAATTTCGCCGCGTGCGAGGCGGCCTCGGTCGACTTTCCCGAGATGCGTTCGCGGCAGGTCCTCCATGAAGTGCACTGATCGGGGGTATTTGTATGGCTCGAGTCGGTCCTGTGCCCATCTCTGAAGTTCACTGGCTAGTCGGTCCCTGTCCTCAACAATTCGTTCAGCGATGATGAAGGCACTCGGCTTGATCAATCCATCTTGTGTCGGGATTCCGACCACGGCGACCTCTCGAACTGCCTCGTGCTGTAGCAGGCAGTTCTCCAATTCCTTTGGAGATAGCCATTTGCCGCTGATTTTCAGCATATCATCTGAGCGACCCCCGTAGGTTACATAACCCTTCTCGTCGAAGCTGATCATGTCTCCAGAGATGAACCAACCGTCTTTGAAGGCAGCGGCGGTTTTCTCTTCATCTCGCCAGTAGCCGAGCGCTAGAGAGTCACCCCTTACACGCATAGTCCCGACGTCCCCAGTTTTGACCCTCGTGCCATCGGGATTGCACGCTCGAACTTCGAAACCGTCCACCACACGTCCTAGTGTGCCAGGTTGCACGTCATCCGGTCTGTTTGAGATGAAAATGTGCCACATCTCGGCTGTGCCTAGACCGTCTAATAGAGGCACTCCGAAGAGGTCATCCCATCGCCGGTGCAGTTCGACTGGGAGTGCTTCGCCAGCTGAAGTCGAAAGTCGCAGTGACGAAAGGTCTTTTGAGTCAGCTTGGGGGTGGGAAACCAGACTGTTGACCATAGTGGGCACATTGATGAGGACTGTAGGTCTGAACTTCAGTATTCGATTGAATAGGACATCGGCTGTGCACCGCTCATCGAAGAGCACAGAGGTTGCACCTACCGAAAAGGGAAAGAAGAGGTTGGTGCCTGTGGCGTATCCGAAGAAGAGTTTTGGGACGGATAACGTCACATCTTCGGGGCCAATTCCAAGCGTTCCTTGCCCGTAAAGGGAGGTTGTGTTCTTAAATGAACCGTGGGTCTGCACGACACCCTTCGGATATCCTGTAGTGCCTCCACTGAAAAGGAAGATTGCTGGGTCGTTGGCTGAGGTGGGATAGGCCGGAACATCCGGATTTAGAACCGAGAGTCGGTCTTTAAATTCCGGAGTGCCTGTTACCGTGAGAGCACATTTGACCGTGATACCACTTATGGCCTCCGTAAATGGAGCTTCCACGTTCGATGTTATCAGTGCTGCTTTTGGCTCGGTATAGGTTAGGAAATACCTTATCTGTTCGACGGGCAGCTGTGGATTCACCATAACTACAACAGCTCCGAGCCTGAGAATGCCGAAGAGTGCGGTTACGTAATCTTCTCCATCAGGAAGTGCTATCAGGACTCGATCACCTGGACCTATCCCCGCTTCTTGGAGCAATCGAGCGAATCGCCCAGAGGCCTCAAAGACCTCCTCATAGGTGGTAGCACCACGATCCGTGAGGAGCGCTCGGCGGCCACCCCGACCTTCCGCGACACGATCGCCGAGGAAGTGATTGAAGATATTAAGTGTATCGTGCATGGCGTGACGATAGGCGCACGCTAGAATGGAGGTCAATCGCTTACTGTAACAATAGTCGTCGAATGCCTGCACATCTTTTTGCTGAAATGACCTGGGAAGAGCTTCGCGACCTCGATAAACGCTCAACCGTTGCGATAGTGCCCGTGGGTGCCGTAGAGGCACACGGTCCTCATTTGCCGGTTGGTACGGATGTAGTGATCGCCGAGGGCATGGCACGAGCGTGTGCGGAAGAGCTTGAGGAGAGTGGCTTTACGGGGTTGGTTCTGCCGCCTTTATGGTACACCGCAGCGCCTTTCGCCGGTAACTTTCCAGGGACGATTGGAGTCCAAGCAGACATGGTAACCGACCTGCTTATTCAGATCGCCACCTCGCTTAGGGAACAGGAAATCACTACGCTGGCTATCGCAAACGCCCATCTCGATCCGGTCCATCTATCCTCTCTGCACCAAGCCGTAAAGAAGGCTCCAGAGGATACGAGAATTGTTTTTCTAGATCTGTCTCGGCGCCGAGTGGCGGCACGCCTTTCGGAAGAATTCCAGACGGGAGCATGCCATGCAGGCCAGTTCGAGGGCAGTATCGTGAGAGCAGAACGACCGGATCTCTTCCGGAAGGATGTGGCGGCTAAGCTTGCCCCCAACCCTTCCTCATTGTCGTTAGCGATCCAAGAGGGCCATCAGAACTTTGAGGATGCGGGTGGGCCTCGTGCCTACTTCGGTTGGCCAGCGGAAGCAACAGCTGAAGAAGGTCGTGCTACTCTAGTTACGCTGGGACATCTTCTTGCGGAAGCAATCCTTGATGGAGAGATACTTTGAAGGGGCTGGCTGGATATAGCGCGGTAATAACGGGGGCTGGCCGTGGAATCGGAGCCGCCGCTGCTACGGCGTTCGTGGAGGCCGGTGCGAAGGTCACTCTAGCTGCTCGGAGTGAGGATCAGATAGCCGATGTCGCCAAATCTCTTCAAGCTTCAGGTCACGAGGCGTTCTGCTTCCCTTGCGATGTTACTGACCCACTAGGGGTTCTTGATTTAGTCCGAGCTGCAAGAGAGGCAATGGGCCGAATCGATATTCTCGTCAATAACGCTGGCACTGCATCCTCTAATCCACTCGACCGGACCCCCCTCATCGAGTGGCAAAGGATTATGGATGTGAATGCCACAGGCACTTTCTTATGCACTCAGGCGGTGTGGGGAGGAATGTCTGATCAGTGCTGGGGCAGGGTTGTGAATGTTGCGTCGATTGCCGGACTTCGTGGCGGCAAATACATATCTGCTTACACTGCTGCCAAGCACGCTGTAGTGGGGTTCACCCGTGCGATGGCCGAAGAGGCGGTGGGTTCCGGTATCACGGTAAACGCGGTTTGTCCGGGGTATGTTGATACGCCGTTAACAGATGAGACCATCTCTAGGGTTATGCACCACACTGGAAAATCCAGGGAGGAGTCATTGAACTTGGTATTGGAAGAGGCCTCACAGGCTCGCTTGATTCATATGCATGAGGTGACTCGGGCGATTGTTCGATTGTGTAACGCGGGGTCCGATGCACCTAATGGCGAGCTTGTAGTCATCGACGGTTCGGATTTGGAATGATGGACGAAAATTCTGGATGGGAAGGGGTCAACCCCAGTGAGCTAGGTCCACCCAAAGGATGGACGAACGGGATGCTAGCGCCGACCGGTGGCCGCATCCTTTTTGTAGCTGGTCAGGACGCTGCCACCGCGCAGGGCTCAGTCGTCGAAGAAGATTTCGTTCGCCAGTTTGAGATTGCTTTGGCTAAGACACTGTCCGTAGTGAGGGAAGCTGGAGGTGCAGCGGAGTCGATAGGACGAATGACCGTATTTGTGACCGATCTTGGAGCATATCGTGAAGGTCGTAAGGCGATTGGAGTGATATGGCGTGCTGAGATGGGCCGACACTACCCGGCGATGTCTCTTGTTGAGGTGACGCGCTTGGTAGACCCTATCGCAAAAGTCGAAATCGAAGCCACGGCGGTGATTTGATGTTCGAGCCCAAGTCGTTCGAGTATGTGTTGGATGTAGCAACGGGTGTCGCAACGATAACTCTCAACAGACCGGAGCGACTTAATGCGTTGACGTTTGAAGCGTACGACGAGCTTCGGCGTGCTTTCCGAGTGCTGAGCGACGAAGAGGATGCGCGTGTCGTCGTAATAACGGGTGCTGGTCGTGGGTTCTGCTCCGGAGGGGATGTCGAGGACATAATTGGTCGACTATTCGAGAGGGACATGCGCGGCTTGCTCGAGTTCACGCGGATGACCTGTGACCTAATCCTGGCTATGCGGCGATGTCGGAAACCTGTGATAGGAGCACTCAATGGGACGGTCGCGGGTGCCGGAGCGGTGATAGCCACCGCTTGTGACATCCGCATCGGCGCGGAATCAGCCAAGATCGCCTATCTCTTCACTCGTGTGGGCCTCTCGGGAGCCGATATGGGAGCGGCGTGGATGCTTCCGCGTATTGTCGGATTAGGTAAAGCCAGCGAGTTGCTGATGACAGGAGATTTCATTAGCGCTGAAGAAGCACACCGGGTAGGTCTTTACAATAAAGTCGTTCCGGATGGCGAGGCCCTGCAGTCGGCCACGGAGCTTGCCGAGAAGCTTGCGGGAGGTCCGGCTTTCGCGCTTGAAATCACTAAGGATGCTTTGAATCGCGAAGCAAGCATGGACCTAGCGAGTGCGCTTGAGTCTGAGGCGCAGATACAGGCAGCTCTGATGCTGCACCCGGACTTTCGCGAATCCTATGACGCCTTCGTTGAAAAACGAGACCCCCACTTTCTCTGACGAGCTACGGAGCGGTCTACATGTCAGATACTCATACGGTCCGAGCTTTCTTGGAGAGCGGACATCATTCGTGGGCGGTCGAAGTGTCAACGTTTGCGTCGCGGACTCTTCTTGGGCGTCACCCTCCTGAGACAGATGAGGCTGGCCGCATGGAGGCACGTGAGCTCCTTGGGCTAATGGGGAAGGCAGGGCTTTACGCACCGATTGGGAACCGGGATCTGAGAGGAGCATGCCTGACACGTGAAACCATTGCGTCAGCTTCACCTCTAGCCGATGCGGTATGGGCCTTACAGGGGTTAGGCATAACACCGTTGCTGATTGCCGGGACCGATGCGCAGCAGGCGCAATGGGCCGGTCCGGCTCTTCAAGGTGCTCTGATGGGTGGTTTTGCGATCACGGAGCCTGAATCTGGATCTGATGTGGCTTCGGTAAAGACAAGTGCGAAAAGGGATGGTGACACATGGGTGATCAACGGCCATAAGTGGTATATAAGTAACGCTGGAATCGCAGACTTTTACATTGTTTTCGCCTCGACTGATCCGGATAAAGGGAGTCGAGGTCTGAGTGCGTTTCTGGTTCCTGCAGAAGCCGAGGGTCTACGTTTTGCGGGTGCGCAGGTGATGAGCGCACCGCATCCTCTCGGAGAACTGGTCTTCGAAGAATGTCGGATTCCGTCCGGTCACCTAGTGGGGGAAGAAGGACGTGGCTTTATGCTCGCGATGGCGACCCTTGATCAACTGCGGCCTACGGTTGGGGCCGCTGCCTGTGGTATGGCCGAACGAGCTATGCAAGAGGCCTTGAGCCATTCTCTCAAGCGAGAGCAGTTTGGAAAACCGTTAGCAGAATTCCAGCTGATTCAAGAGAAGCTCGGGAGGATGGCGATAGAACTCGCCGCGTCGAGAATGCTTGTGTACCGGGCAGCGTTTGAGAAAGACAAAGGCCAAGAACGTATTTCGGTGGAGGCCGCTATGGCGAAGGCATACGCTACAGAGGCAGCTCAGCGCATAATTGACGAAGCGGTTCAGATACTGGGAGGACGAGGTGTGATGGCCGAGCACATTGTTGATCTCCTTTACCGATCGGTCCGTGCGCTCCGGATATATGAGGGCACCACTGAGATCCAGCACCTAATTGTTGCCGGCCATATGGTGGCCGATGCAAGAGAGATGCTGGAGGAGGGATGAGGTGAAGATCCTCGTAGTAGGAGGAGGACCGGCCGGGCTTTATTTCGGAATCTTGATGAAACGCCTTGATCCGGGGCATAAAGTCGTCGTTCTTGAGCGGAACCGGCCTGACGATACGTTCGGGTTTGGGGTTGTCTTCAGTGACAAGACAATCGGTGAAGTGGAGGAGGCGGATCCTCAAACGTATCAAGCGATCACCGACCACTTCATTCACTGGGACGATATCGACGTGCACTACGGCGGCGAGATTGTGCGGTCGACAGGTCACGGATTTTCAGGATTAAGCCGGCAGACCCTCCTGAGTGTTCTTCAAGAGCAAGCGCTAGCTCTCGGCATTGATATTCGTTTTGAGTCTGAATTTTCTGGCCTTGGACCTCAACAGTCAGTCGAGTGCATTACCCGAGATGGCGAAACGGAATTCGTCTCGGCGAATCCTGAAGATTACGATCTAGTCATCGGTTCCGACGGGGTCAATTCGACTCTTCGTAATGATTGGTCTGAGCACTTTCAGCCAACTTTCGATTGGCGCCCGAATCGCTTCGTGTGGCTCGGAACGACTAAGCCATTTCCGGCTTTCACTTTTCATTTTCGTGAAAACGATCACGGGTTATGGCGGGTGCACGCGTACCAATACGAGCCGGGGCTCTCAACATTTATTGTTGAATGTACGGAAGAGGCTTGGAAGTCCGCTGGAATGGATCAGGCAACGGAAGAAGAGACACTGGCGTACTGTGAAGCGTTGTTTGCGAAGGAACTCGAAGGACATCAACTGACGCCGAATCGCTCTGTCTGGAGGAGCTTCCCAACAATTCAGTGCAAGAAGTGGCATCACGAGAACGTGGTGTTACTTGGGGACGCCGCGCACACGGCTCACTTTTCGATTGGCTCGGGTACGAGATTGGGCATGCTTGATGGTATTGCGCTCCGGGACGCGTTGAAAGACAGCGACTCGATCCAGAAAGCTCTTCAGGACTATGAGACTGACCGTCGGCCGCCGGTGGAATCTCTGCAACGTGCCGCGCAAGCAAGTCTCGAATGGTTCGAGGCAACCGAGCGCTACATGGATCTGGATCCTGCTCAATTCACCTTTACGCTCCTTACCAGAAGCCTGAGAATCACCCATGAAGATCTCAGAGCGCGGGACCCACAGTTTCTAGCTCGGGTTGATGAGTTTGTTGCGTCAGAGTCAGAGCGCCAGTCGGGACAAGCAGTACCACTCGGTCCTGCGCCTCCGCCCATGTTCACGCCTTTCAGACTGCGGGACATGGTTCTACCCAATCGGGTCGTCGTGTCACCGATGTGTCAGTACACTGCGCAGGACGGTCTTGTAGGAGACTGGCACCTCCAGCACTTAGGGAGCCGTGCGATAGGTGGAGCGGGGCTTGTTTTCGCTGAAATGACGGACGTTTCATCTGAGGGACGGATTTCTCCAGGGTGTGCAGGTCTTTACAGGCCTGAACATGTGGACGCTTGGGGTCGGATCGTCGATTTCGTTCATGAGCAGACCCCGGCGAAGATCGCGATGCAGCTGGGACATGCCGGTCGCAAAGGCTCTACCAAGAACCCTTGGCAAGGAGATAGTGAGCCCTTGGAAGAGGGCAATTGGGACCTGGTTTCGGCGTCACCAATTCCGTATTTCCCGGAACTCAGTCAGACACCCCGTGAAATGTCACGGTTAGATATGGATGATGCGATCTCAGACTACGTGAGAGCGACCGGATATGCTGCTGATTCCGGCTTCGATCTACTAGAGATACACATGGCTCATGGGTACTTGCTGGCTTCGTTTCTGTCGCCGCTAACCAACAAGCGGTGTGACGAATATGGTGGCTCATTAGAAAATCGCATGCGTTTCCCGCTCGAGGTCTTCGACGCGTGTCGTGCAAATTGGCCGGACGCAAAACCTATGAGCGTCCGGCTGAGTGCGGTCGACTGGGCTCCTGGGGGGATTGAGCCCGCTGACACCGTTGAAATCGCTCGGCTTTTGAAGGAACATAAGTGCGACGTGATCGACGTTTCATCCGGGCAGACGGTTCCTCACCAAGAGCCTCGTTATGGCCGTCTGTATCAGACTCCTTTTGCCGATCAGGTTCGTCACGAGGTAGGCATGGCAACCATGGCTGTGGGCAACATTTCGTCTTGGATGGATGTGAACACTATCGTCGCGGCAGGCCGGGCAGATCTGTGCATGATCGCAAGAGCACACCTTTTTGATCCGTATTGGACGCGGCATGCCGCCCATATGCTGGGGTATCAGCTCGATTGGCCAAATCAATACAAGTCGGTTGCGCGCTACACGCCTAGGTTCGAATTCCATTTTGGTGGTGAATAGACATAGGTGTGTACCTTGGTGGGAGTGCGGACGACCCGAGCGCATCAATTGAGCTCTATCATGCATATTCAAATCCGATGGTCTAGTCACAACTTTCGCTCTCGTGTGGTTATGACCTGTAATCAGGCTTTTGTTCGGCCGTTCTCATTTTAAGGAGGCCTATGTCTGAGGCTGTGACGTACGGACAGTATCTAAATATTGATGAACTCCTGAGCCTGCAGGAGCCGCGGGACGATGTCGAGCATGATGAGATGTTGTTCATTGTGATCCATCAAGTTTATGAACTCTGGTTCAAGGTCGTTCTCCACGAAGTCGATTACTGTCAGAGGTTGCTTCAGGAGG
Organism: Gemmatimonadales bacterium UBA2960; assembly: GCA_002348465.1. Classification (GTDB taxonomy): domain Bacteria; phylum Gemmatimonadota; class Gemmatimonadetes; order Longimicrobiales; family Gaopeijiaceae; genus UBA2589. The sequence continues at coordinate 42,737 of DEBI01000035.1, forward strand.
GTGATACCTCGCGAGCGCAGCACACCCTGAAGCGTGTCCTGACGATTCTGAAGGTCCTTGTTCACCAGCTCGATGTTCTGGAGACTATGACCCCGACTGAGTTCTTAACCTTCCGGGAGCACCTTGATCGAGCGTCAGGATTCCAGAGCGATCAGTTCCGAGCGCTGGAATTCATACTCGGAAGGAAGTCACGGGCTTCCGTCGACCGCTTTCCAGAGGGGTCTCGCGCAAGAGACATGCTCGAAGTCCGGTGGTCAGAACCGACGCTCTGGGATTCCGTTCTGGAATACTTGGCGGGACAAGGGTATGAGCTGCCTGAAGGTCAGCTGACGCGAGATGTCACCTCACCGATAGAACCGTCGAAGGAGCTTCAGTCTGTGCTAGTAGATGTGTACAAGAACGACTCGCGGAATGTGGAGCTTTGCGAACGCTTGGTGGATTTAGATGAGGGCTTTCAGGAGTGGCGATACCGGCACGTGAAGATGGTTGAGCGTACAATCGGATCGAAGCAGGGTACTGGTGGTTCGGCCGGCTCCGCATATCTGCACACAACCTTGAATCGCCCGTTTTTCCCGGATCTTTGGGAGATCCGGTCACAGCTCTGAGATATGAACGACGTGCTTGATCGGTTTGAACACCCGACTCCGCTCTCGGCTCACTACACTCATTTCGATGTAGCGAACCGACTTTTTCTAACTGGCCACTCTCATCAGGCGTGGCCAGACGTTGCGTTAGAAGGACAAAGACAAGCCTGGCTCGATGCAGCGGAGATGGTGGATGGGAAGTGGAGTGTGGTGGCAGAGAAAGTTGAGCAGGTGGCGGAAGGCTACCGTGCTCTGATGAGCGATTGTTCTGGGGATATAACCCTAGATACCAATACGCATGCGCTCGTGGCTCGCTTTTTGTCCGCGCTCCCGTTGAGGGAGCGTCCTCGCATCGTAACCACGGACGGAGAGTTCCATTCGATTCGCCGTCAGCTTGATCGACTGGCTGAGTCGGGTCTGGATATCGTCAAAGTGCCAGCAGAACCGGTGGGCGATCTGGCAGAGCGGCTAGCGGCCCAGATAGATGATCGGACAGCATGTGTTATGGTTTCGTCTGTACTGTTTGGGACTGGCTTGATCGTGCCTGACCTCCCAGTTGTGGCCGAAGCGTGCACGCGGCATGGATCTGAGCTCTTAGTGGACTCGTATCACTCACTAGGGGCCGTTCCGTTCCCAATGGAGGGTATTGAGGGAGCATTTGTAGTGGGTGGTGGCTACAAGTATCTCCAGCTTGGGGAGGGCAATTGTGCCCTGCGTGTGCCCCCAGATTGTCGGATGCGACCTGTATTGACCGGTTGGTTTTCTGAATTTGCGGAACTGGCGGATGAGCAAATTCTGGGTGAGGTGCAATATGGTGCTGGTGCGGCCCGCTTTGCGGGCTCCACTTACGATCCGACCTCACAGTACAGAGCTGCGGCTGTTATGGACTTCTTTCGTGCCCAAGGGCTTACTGCGGAGCGTCTCCGAAAGATTAGTCAGCATCAAGTAGGGCTGCTATGCGAGGAGTTTCTGGCCCTCGGTCTAGATCCTGAGATAGCCCAACTCAAGTCGGAGGTATCCTTGGAGGAGCGTGGTGGTTTTCTTGCTCTAGAGTGCGCGGATGCAGGAGGTTTGTTCGAAGGGTTACTCGGCCGCGGAGTGCGGACCGACTACCGGGCGAATATTTTACGGTTTGGTCCAGCTCCGTACCTGAGTGACAGGCAGCTTAGGGACTCGATTGGGTTGCTAGGAGAAGTGGCTAGGGATTAGCCGAACTCTTAGGAATCGGTCAGTCACTTGACTCTGGACCGATAGAGGCCTCATCGCCGACACACAACCGCCCGTCATTCAGGACTACCCCGTACGCGCCTCCATTCCAGCTAGGGTCGAGAGCCGCGGTAAGGCCTGGGACCTGAGCGTCCATCTTTCCGCACGGACGTGTCTCTCCGTGCAGTCGTATTCTCACTTCCCCCAACGTTAGGATCTGACCACTAGTGTTCTCTAGTCGGATGCCACTCACCATTACGTTTGCGCGGCGCATATATGGCTCCACCTCTGGAAGATCCTTCATGATGCTTTCGAAGACCTCCTTCTCAATCACGCTGACTTGTCTCTTTGAACGCCCGAAGTTGGCGTCGGAGCTTATTCCTTTTCCTTCAATCAACATCAGCTCCTCAGTCCGATCCATTGGACCGTTGTGCGCTCTCTTGGTCCACAGTGCTTCGACTCTTCCGCTCACTTGTCAGGCCTCCGGTTAGACGGAACGTCTACGATATTCTCCCACTCGTCAGCGTCCGAGCGGGCTACGACAGCAATCACGGGTTCACTATCACTGAGGTTGATGACCTCATGAGGGATACCCGGCTTGATGAAGATGAAGTCCCCAGCTTCGTTGTCCATCGACTTTTCTAGATTGTCCCCAAACTCGTGCCTAACCTTGCCCTTTAGGATGAACAACATCACTTCGAAGTCGACGTGGACATGCGCGTAAGCGACGGCACCCGGCGGTACGGTCGCCACGTTCATAGAAAGCTGTTTCGAATCGACATTGCTGGCTGATAACCCGGTCTTGTATCGGATTCCGTTCCATCCACGATGGAAGTCAGGATTTCGGATGCAGAAAATGCCGCCGCCGTCTTCCGTTCGGGGACTATGATTTGGGCCTGAGTTTCGGATTTCTGGCGTGCTTGGTTCTGGGACAGTGATTGTTATATCGCTCATCGGGTGAAGGAGGCGCCGGCCGAACAGGCGCGGTACGTGATAGTCTGGTTACGGTAGATTGGTCCACGACCATCTTGAACGCTACCCCCGAGGGTTGTGTCTCTCGGTCACATCTTGACCTACTGCCTACACTCTATGGTGCCGTTCCTTAAACGAGGCGAGGTTGGCGGTACGTATCCCGTTCAGGGACAAACCATACAGATTGCAACAACTCTTCGACCAAAGCACCCCATGACAACTACGCACTCAATCTCGCTCAGAAGAGCGATGGTGGCTTTTGCCATACTCTTTCTATCGTTCGCGGGTCTTGAAGCCCAGTCTCAGAGTGTCGACGTGGTACTCGACTCAGGGATACTGGCTGGATATCAATGGCGTAACATCGGTCCCGATAGGGGTGGCCGGTCGATTGCTGCTAGTGGGGTGAGAGGCCGTCCCAATGAGGGCTACTTCGGTGCCACCGGAGGGGGGCTGTGGAAAACTGTAGATTCCGGAGAGAATTGGTTCCCCGTCACTGACTTTCAAGTCAGCTCCGCATCTGTAGGTGCGGTGGCAGTAAGTGAGACTGATCCCGATCTAGTTTTTATCGGAATGGGAGAGACAGCCATTCGAGGCAATATCCTCCCGGGGGACGGTGTGTATCGAAGTCGTGACGCCGGAGAGACCTGGGAGCATGTGGGCTTTCGAAACTCGCATGGCATCTCGAAAATCCGTATACACCCGACTAATCCAGACTTGGTTTACGTCGCATCCTTCGGAAAGTACTCGGCACCCAGCGAGGAAAGAGGTCTGTTCCGCAGCAAAGACGGCGGCGACTCTTGGGAGCAGATTCTTTACAGAAACGAAGAAACGGGTGCCATCGACATTGTGATCGATACGAATAACCCTGACGTGCTCTACGCGGCACTGTGGGAGGCGTATCGAAAGGAATACCAGATGTCTTCGGGTGGGCCGGGTTCAGGGATGTTCAAGAGTACAGATGGCGGTGACACTTGGGTGGAGATGACCCGTAATCCGGGAATGCCACAGGAAGGCCTCGTTGGTCGTATCGGGTTGGCGGTGTCTGGTGCTAACTCGGATCGTGTATGGGCCCTCTTTGAAAATGATAATGGTGGTCTATTCCGCTCAGACGATGGAGGGGCCACTTGGAGTCTGATCAACGACGACCGCGCTATACGGCAGCGAGCATTCTACTACACACATGTCTTCGCCGATCCGCAAGATGAGAACGTGGTGTATATGCAAAACACGTCGTTTTTTAGGTCCACGGACGGAGGCGAGACGTACGAGTCTATCAATAATGGTACACACGGTGATTTTCACGATTTGTGGATAGACCCGGACGATCCGACTCATCTCATTGTCGCGAATGATGGTGGGGGTGCGGTAAGCAAGAACACCGGCGGCAATTGGACAGATCAAGAATTTTCGACCGCACAGTTCTACCACGCTGTGACGACTGCTCATGAGCCCTTTCACGTGTGCGGCTCACAACAGGACAACACGACGCTCTGTCTCCCAGGAAACTGGAATGCGAGCCGGATGGGATTCGGAACTGCTCCTTTCTTTGGAGGAGCCACGGGGGGATCGATAACCGAGGGTTCGATGAATGTTGCCTACCAGGCTGGCGGTGGAGAGCCTGGTTATATAGCTCCTGATCCCAAGGATATTGACGTCTTCTTTTCGGGCACGAACAACGGATCGTACATCGACAAGTTCAACCGGAGATTACAGACCCATCGCGAAGTCAATCCTTACCCTTGGTTCTATTCAGGCGAGCCAGCGATTGAGATTCGAGAGCGCTGGCAGTGGACGTTCCCGATTATTTTTTCGCCGGTTGATCCAAATCGACTATACACATCGTCACAACGGCTCTGGATGACTGAAGACGGGGGGCGCACTTGGCAGCAACTCAGTGATGACCTTACCCGAGCGGATCCGATGACGCTTCAACGCACGGGTGGACCAATAACCGGGGATATGAATGGTCCAGAAGTCTACGCGACGATTTTCTCTGTGGGCCCGGGGAAGTTGGATGCAGATGTGATTTGGACAGGATCGGATGATGGTCTAGTGCACGTCACCCGTAACAGTGGAGTTACTTGGAGTAACGTCACGCCGAACGATATGCCGGATTTCGGTCGGGTGAGCCAGATCGATGCGTCCTCCTTTGATTCAGGCAGGGCATACATATCAGTCCGCAAGCCTTTGCTTGACGATTTCAATGCCTACATCTGGCGCACTGATGACTACGGGGAGTCCTGGACTAAGATCGTCGATGGAATTCCCAATGGGGCATTTGTGCACGTTGTGCGTGAGGATCCAAACAGGGATGGATTACTCTACGCAGGTACTAACCGCGGAGTCTACATCTCCTATAGCAATGGCGATCTCTGGCAGGCGTTGAACCCTGGGCTCCCTGATCTTCCGATCATCGATCTTATCGTCGAAGAGAACGAGCTTGTTGCTGGCTCACACGGTAGGGGGTTTTGGGTTCTGGATAATCTGGCGCCTCTGCGTGAGGCGACGCCTGGTATGACCGAAAAAACCATGCTTTTCACACCACCGATGGCCACACGGTCAGCTGGTGGTGTGACACTTTCCTGGTGGCAGCCGGAGGAGGATGACGATCCTCGACTAGACATCTTGGATAATGATGGGAATGTGCTCCGCACCTTTCTGCCAGACGGACAGGATGCCGAAGAAGTTGGCCCGGAGGGTCGATACTTGAGTGCTTCACTTCCAAACAAAGCCGGCTTGAACTTCGTGCATTGGGACCTTAGGACTCAGCCCTTCGAAGTATTTCCAGGGATGATCTACTGGGGTGTCAGGACTTCCGCGCCAGCGGTGCCGCCAGGAGAATACACCGTTCGCCTTACGTCTGGAGGCGAGGTATTCAACGCTCCTCTGCATGTGCAGCGCAATCCTTGGATTACGGACGTCACCGATGAGGATCTACAGGCTCAGTTCGATTTTGGTGAGATGGTTCGGGATAAGGTCACAGAGGCAAACCGTGAAGTGATCATGGTTCGTAACGTAAAGTCACAACTTGCTGAAAGAATGGAGCATTCTAGTGACTCACGCTTAGCTGAAGCAGGAACACGTTTGACTGCCAAGGCATCTGAGGTCGAGCAATGGATTTATCAGGTGCTTAACGAAGCTGGTCAGGATCCGCTCAACTTCCCAATCCGTGTGAACAACCGCTTGGCGAATTTGTTGTCGATGTCTGAGCGGGGTGACGGACGGCCTGGTAATAACATGCCAGTGATTTTCGACATCCTAGTAGAAGAACTGTCCGGCTACCAGCAGGAAATCGATGAGATCTGGTCAATTGAGTTGACGGAGGTAAATCGCATACTGGGTGACCTTGGTCTTCCTTCCATTGATCCTGAATGCGACCGTCCTGAGGGATGCATGGCGACCTAGATATTTGAAGATGACGAGGGAAGTTTAGGGGGTCGGTCCGTAATTGGACCGGCCCCCTATTTTTAGTTCATGTGGCTAGGGTGCCTAGTACTCCCCTAAATCCACTGCTGATTCCAGGGGCCCCTCCCAGCCTGCTGCTCTTACTTCGGCGATGAGGCCAGCGTCGTCGGTTCCCCAGTATAGCTGATGGTACAGAACTAGTTTTTTGGCTTTCGCCCGGGTTGCGATATCTACGAGTTCTGTCGGTGAGGTATGAAATGCGCTGTGGTAGGTTTGCCATGGGGTCGGCCGGGTGGGGAAGCGCTCCCCACTGTACACTTCGTGCACTAGTACGTCACAGCCGTTGCACGAGTCGACAATTGACTGACTCGGCGCGGTATCTCCGCTGATCACGATCGTCCGGTCTGGCCCAGTAATTTTATAGGCAAAAGAAAAAAGCCAATCTCCGTGAATGACCGGTATCGCCTCAATGCGGACCCCATCTTCGTCATACACCAAACCGCCTTCGGTCTCGATCACATCCGGCATGTAGCCATCCCGATTTGCATCCCGAGGCTCTAGTCCGTTTATGCGCCGATCTATGTCGGCTTGATAGGCGAGAACGATGTAATTCATCATGTCTCCGATGCCAGGAGGGCCCACGACGCGTAAGTGATCGGGGCGGTCTAAAACCCAAGGACTCAGTAGGATATCCGGGAGGCCCAAAGTGTGATCGGAGTGCAGGTGCGTGATAAACACGTTCTTCAAGTTCTCTGGTCCGAGCTCTGGGATCGCTAAGTCACGTGAGGCTTTAGAAGCTCGTCTCACAACTCCGGGGCCAGTGTCAAAAATGAAGGCTCGGTCGTCAACGACAACCGCGACCGCTGGCCCGGAGCGTTCGGGATCGGCGTTTGGTGTCCCTGTCCCGAGCATTACTAGGCGTGTTTGATTAGTCTCAGATGTGGCGGAGAGGGCACTAGTGTTGCTGGGATTTGGCTCCTCAGTCTCCTCTGATAGACATGCAGTTGAGAGACATACCAAGGTCAGGGTGATCGATCTAATGAGCATGCTTTTTGGGTTGGAGGTGTTTCGCACTAGCTAAATGTGGATTGACGGACCCTAGGGTGCTTGGGTGACTCAGTCCATTCCAGCCTGCTTTCGCACCCAGCGTGCCGCTGCCTCGTGCGTACCGAACCAGACACCATCGCGTGACTTCATATGCTCAATCAGGCCTTCGAGCGCGATTATCCGTGATCGGTGCCCGATGACATGAGGGTGCATTGTAAGGAGGAACATCGTTCCTTCTTCCCATGCTTTGTCGAACTCATCAATCCATACCTGCATAACGTCTCGCGGGTTCATGTAACTGTTTCCGCGCGGGTTGAAGAGTGGGGCGTCATCTAGGATCCATTCTACCGGCAATTCCACCATCCCTGTCGGCTCACCGTTCTGAACTAGCTCATAGGGCCGGTCATCTGCCATTAGTGAACTCTCGTAGAGAAATCCTATATCGCGCACAATCCTCAGCGTGTTAGGGCTATGATTCCAAGATGGGGCACGATACCCGACGGGCCGTGTTCCGGTAATCTCTTCGATAGCATCGACTGCTTGCCTCAGAAGCCGCTCTTCAGTGGGCCCGTCCAAGGCCGTATTCAGTTCGTGTATCCAACCGTGCGCCGCGATTTCGTGCATCCCTGACTCTTGGATCAGGTCAGCCTGTTCTGGGGCTAGCTTGAGGCTCCAAGCTGGAAAGAAGAAGGTGGATGGCACTTCCTGCTCATTCATCAATTTAACGACCCTAGGTAGAGCTACACGTGACCCATACTGGCCTTGAGAAAGAGGGCCAATACTTATGTTGCCCGTCCTGAGCCCTTGGACTGTCTCATTGTCCACGTCGTAGGAAAGAAGCACAGCTACTTTCGCTCCACCCGGCCAAGAGTCGGGATTCAAATCTCTCCCAGCGCGCACTTGATCTACAGCAGATCGCACGAACTCTTCGGACCAGTTCCAAGGCTCGTCGGCCTCCATGGATTGGTCTGATGTGTCCTGAATACCACATGCGACCATGGTTGCTGCTGCTCCGAGCGCTAGGAAGAGGCATAGCCGCTGGGAAGAAATGCGTTTCACAAGAGAAATGAATGCTGATGACATTAAAAAGCTCCGTTCAAGGGAGCTTTAGCCTATCTCCCACAAGCCATCCGGACCAGAATCTCTGCGCAACTGCCGGCCGGGCTCAATGCAAGATGGATCGTCCTTTCTCCTGGCGCGCGCTACCGTCCCCTCCTGGTCCAAAATAGTACGGCACCACCTCCGCCCGCCGTCCCGTAGAACGTCGCCGCATCCGTAGGATTGAGAATGGCGATCGCCTCGACGTTAGCCGAGATCAGGCCGTACGCTTGCTCAGGTGGCACAACGATCCCGTCGATTACGGTGATTGCACACTGTCGCGATCTTCTAACGAAACGCACACAGAGGGGAGCGTCAGCGGTTGCGTCGTATTCGTCGATGTAGACCCCTGCAATGTTCTGCCAGCGGATCACGTCCTTGGCCAGTCCCGGCATCTGTATAGCCTCGATATCCGCGCGATTTATCCAACGGTTTCCTAGCTGATTTGGGCTAAGCCCCATCTGGTCTAGTTCCTCAGCCGCGAGTTCCTCGACAGAGACGTCCAGTCCCACCAACCCCAGTGGCTCGGGTGAGATCATCAGCTCCAGAGGCGCTTCTCCTCCCATACGGAGTGCGATCAGGGGAGAACGTGTCGGCAAGTAGCCAAAACGCTCCGTAGCTAAGAAATATTCTCCTGCCTCTGGGGGAGCGAGTACGAATCTGCCATCTAAATCTGACAGCACTCTGAGACGTTCGGTCCCGTCGCGCTGGATTAGTTGAATGATCACGTCACCGACAGGTACTTCGTTTGCCTGATCCAACACTCGTCCGAGGATAGTTTGCGCGGTGACTTCCTCAGAAGCTATGAAGGAGATAAAGACAGCGGCCCAAATCAGTGCTCTCTCGCAGGTCTTAAGCCGATTGGAAATCCCCATGGCAGGATTCCTTATGGTAGGTGATCGATCCATCTTCAGGATGGCACCTCCATGGTGCCTCTACTTACACGTACCGCGCTACCCCCAACGCGGATGGCCGATGTCGCTCCATGCCTCCTATCTGCCTCAACGTGCAGTATGCTGGGACGGCCCATTTCGATTCCCTGCTCCACCGTCCATGATAGCGAGGCCTCGCTTGCTCCGTCAGCCGCCGAGAGATATCCACCGAGAGCGGCGGCGGCAGAGCCCGTCGCGGGATCTTCGGGGACTCCAGAGCCAGGTGCGTACATGCGAACATGTACGTCGACACCTTCGCCTTCGGCCTCCATGCACACTACGTAAACGAATTTCGCCCAAGAATTTGAGAGCATCTTCTTCCAACGTGCTGTGTCTAGTGACGAATGGCGAACGGCCTCGAGGGTCCTAACTGGAATGATGAAATACTCGAGTCCACAACTGACTTGTTCGACCTCGAGATCCGATTTGAAGGGGCCGCCGCCAATATCGGATTCCTCTAGTCCGATCAGAGCCGCCACTTCGGAGATGGGGTGTGGATTTGGTCGATGCTCGGACAAAAGCGCTGTAGTAAATTTCGCGAACACTGGAACGCCGGCCTCAAATCTCACCTCCACGGGGACCGGACCCACGTTTTCTTCCAGTACGAGTGTGAGTTCACCATTGGTAGGAGTTTGCACTGGAGGTTTGGTGAACAGTTGTTCTCCAATCTCGTCGTCGCTGGAGTCGATTTCGTCTGCGAGGAAAATGGCTGCACCAACTGTAGGATGGCCGGCGAAAGGCACTTCTTGGCGCGGCGTGAAAATTCGCACTCTAGCCGATCCTGCCTTCGTCTCGGGAGGACCTATAAACACGGTCTCTGAGAGGTTCATCTCCAGCGCAATTCGCTGCATCAGCTCTGACGGCAGGTGTGTGGCGTTCGGAAATACGGCGAGAGGATTGCCTCCGAACGTGCGATTAGTGAATACGTCGAGCGTGTAGAATGGGAGTTTCATAGGCTTCTTGCTTCGGCACTGTGATATACGTCACCATAGAGTCTAGGATCGACAATACCACGAGAGGGGTCCAGTGCGAACCATAGGGGTGATTTCGGATACCCACGGGTTACTCCGTGAAGAGGCAGTTGATGCTTTGAAAGAGAGTGACTTGATCTTGCACGCTGGTGACGTGGGTGGAGCCGGTGTCCTCGACGTATTGTCCGGTATAGCTCCTGTTTTTGTGGTTAAGGGGAATAACGATTACGACGAGGCGGCCTCAAGCTGGCCAAAGAGAGAAGTAGTGCGCTTGTCGGAGGGTACTTCTCCGGTCTTAGCGTACATGTTACACGACATCAGTGATCTTGACCTCGACCCTTCTTCAGCCGGGTTCGCAGTCGTCGTTTACGGTCACTCGCACCGCCCAGCTATGGAGCGGAGCGGCGGAGTCCTTTATTTCAACCCCGGCGCGGCTGGCCATCGGCGTTTCAATCTTCCGGTTACCGTAGGTCGTTTGCGGGTTGATGGACGGGGACGTGTTTCAAGCGAGATAATTGAGCTCGAAGAAACAATCTGACAGGAGTTCGTTCGTTACTATTTGGTAACGGAGGTTGGGCTAAGTGGGTTATAACCCTGAGCCTATGACTAATGAAAAATGGAGATCGAACAGGTGGATACGCTCGCTGGGCAGCTTTACGCGATGAAGCTCGAAAGAGATGAGGTCAGAAATCCTCAGTTTACAGAGGTTATGGACCGGGCAACGGCCGAACTTAAGGCATCGGACATTCTGGATGGCGTACTTGGGGTGGGTGACCGAACCATTGACTTCGCTCTTCCCAATCTTGAAGGGAATCCGATTAGGCTGAGTTCGTTGCTCACCCAGGGGCCTACTGTGGTGAGCTTTTTTCGAGGAAGATGGTGACCCTATTGTCGCCTTGAGCAGGTCGCTCTCCAGAGACTTCTTCCTGAAATCACTTCTCGAGGAGCGACACTTGTTACGCTCTCTCCTCAACTTCGTGAACACTCTATCGCATGGCGCGATGAGGATGGCATTTCGTTTGAGGTTTTGACCGATCTTGGCAACGAGGTCGCGCGTAAATTTGGGTTGACCTTTAAGCTTCCGGATGATCTCAGGGAGGTCTATCTGAATGGGCTCGGGCTAGATCTTTCTCTCATGAACGGAGACGAATCGTGGGAACTCGCAATCCCGGCGACCTTCGTGATCAATATGGCTGGAACGATCACATACGCATCAGCGGATCCTGATTACACGAAGCGTCCAGAGCCGATCGCTGTCCTAGCGGCCATCGACTGAACTGATGAAGCAGGCATTCATTGGCGGGCGTGTAACACCTCGCGGATGCAGCTTCCCATTGGCAGATTCTCCCATCCCTGCTTTCAAAGGAGTGCGTGTGTCAAAATCTAGAGGTTTTAGCCTGCTCGTTCTGCTTCTGGTTCTCCCTCTAGCCGGGTGCCTGACTTGGGCGCCCGCGGGCATGAGCGCTGAAGCGCTCATGCAGCAAGTCGAGCCACCTGAACGGGTTCGGGTTATAACGAATGAGGGGGATGAGCTAATTCTCATAGCTCCAGCGATCAGGGCGGGGGCCTTGGTGGCGACGCGGGCGCCTGGGGCAGTTCTGCTGCGGGATGTTTCCACCCTAGAAGTGGAAAAGCTCAGTATCGGGCGGACCATTGGGATGACGATTCCCGGGGTCATAATACTCACAGTCGTTGGCATCAGGGCCAGCCGGTGATGACCGTAAGGGGAAAGGCTAAGAGGTTGAAGGCTCTAACTATTTTATTAGCCTGCGCAGCTTTTTCCGCCTGTGATGCGGGTTCCCGTGTCGATGTCGTTTTTCGAGGCGGTACGATAATTGATGGTACAGGAAAGACTGCATATGTCGGTGATGTCGCCGTAGATGCTGGAACCATTGCAGCAGTTGGTGACCTAGGGTCTTTGCGCGGGTTACAGGAGGTCGATGCTAGGGGTCTAGTTGTAGCACCTGGCTTCATCAATCTTCACAGCCACGCTCGATATGAGGGCCTATCCACTGCGAGCAATATGTTGAGTCAGGGCGTAACCACCGAGATCATCAACGCAGATGGAGGTGGGCCTCTGAATCTTGACGAACAGCTGCGGGATTTGGAAGCAGGAGGGCTGGCGATTAACGTCGCGACCAACGTGGCGCTAGGAACGATCTGGGCTGAGGTGAATGGTACTGAAGACGTAAGACCAACTCCTCAACAGCTTGAGCGTATGAATGCGCTTGTACTTGAGGGACTTGGTCAGGGTGCCTGGGGGGTTTCTTCTGGACTGGACTACAAGCCCTCGTATTACTCGACCACTGATGAGGTCATAACTGTTCTTTCGGGTACGGCGGCCTGGAGGACTGTCTTTACGAATCATGATAGGGTCACCCCAGAGAGCGGCTTCAGCTCTATCGTTGGGATGCGCGAGACGATTGAGATTGGGGAAGCAACTGGGCTTAACCCCATCATTACCCACATGAAGGTGCAGGGACACGAGCAGGGCACCATTGAGGAAGTTATAGCGATGATGGATGCGGCTGTTGAGCGTGGCGTTCACGTGGCAGCCGATGCCTACCCTTATCTGGCTGGCCAGACGTCACTCGCGGCCTTGATCATTCCTGGGTGGGCTCAGGAGGGAGGCCTCGAAGCTTCCCGTGCTCGATTCGCAACCCCGGATCTCAGGAGTCGCATTGTAGCAGAAGCCGACGCCGCACTTTCTGCTCGATTTGGTGGACCTGAAGGAGTTTATCTTCCGGAGAGGGGCGTTGAACTCACGACGATGATGCGGGAGTTAGGCGCGACCTCAGGCGGTGATGCAGTCGTGAAGATCCTGGAGACAGAGAGCCCGACCTCGATCCTCCGATTTGGCTTGGAGTCTGACCTAGAGGGCATTCTCAGATACCCCTCCACGTCTGTGTCCTGTGATTGTGACGCGGTAGCGTTGGGAGTCGTGTCTCACCCACGTGGCTACGGGACGTTTCCAAGAGTGTTGGGTCGCTATGCCCGTGACCGGGGTGTTCTGACGCTCGAAGAAGCAGTGCAAAAAATGTCGGGCCTCCCTGCAACGACCTTGGGTATGCTGGACAGAGGTTTCATCGCCGTGGGGATGTCAGCAGATCTAGTCGTCTTTGACCCGGAGACTGTGATTGATCATGCAACGTTCGAGGACCCTTCAGTACCATCAACCGGGATAGTGCACGTGATGGTTAATGGCTTGTTCGCATGGCGTGACGGGGAGTTGACCGGTATGCGAGCGGGTCGAACACTTCGACGACCCGCCGCGCACCCAGCACGACCACTGAGGGTGGATGAACCCAGATCAGTATCGTTCGAGGGTTTTGTAACTCCAGTAGGGGATGCTAGTAGAACTCAGTTCGAACTGGCTTTTGAGGTCCAGCAGGATGTCCAGAGCGCTGCTGCGATAGGCTCTTTGGTGGCTACCGACGAAGAGGGTAGAACGCTCTTTTCGAGCGCGAAATTCGGGTTGCTTCAGGTTCAGGGCGACTGGGCTTCCTTCTCTCTGCGTGTATCTGATGAGGAAGGGGTAGAACGGGGTGGCTATTTGGTCGTTGACGGTGCTGACCCAATGAACCACAAGGGAGGTGCAACAGTGGTTATAGCCTTAGAGGGAAGCGATGAGATAGTTGGCAACTCAGACGGGCTACTTGTGGTTCGCTAGCTGGGCTTCAGTGGGTTTAGTTCTAGCAGTTGGATTCAGATCCTGCTCCCTGAGTCTAGAAGTCGGTTACCCTCATCCGGCGTACGTATGGCATAGTTGAACCCGGGGGCGATACAAAAGCCACCGTGATCCCCGTTCTTCCCGAGTGCGATAAAGCCGACTTGAATGCTTCGCCAATCAGGATTCTTCTCAATCACACGCTCGACCGCGAGTTCGCAGGCCTCTTGCGGCGTGTATCCCTGTCGCATGAGCTCTACGACCAGGAAGCAACCGACCGCCCTAATTACTGCTTCGCCCCAGCCGGTTGCCGTAGCTCCACCGATTTCGTTGTCTACATAGAGTCCAGCTCCGATGATTGGCGAATCACCCACACGCCCATGGTACTTGAAAGCAGCTCCGCTTGTCGTGCATGCGCCTGATAGGTTCCCGGCTTGATCGAGCGTGAGCATTCCGATGGTATCGTGATTGTCGATGTCGATGGTGGGCTGCGCAGCTCCGTTCTCATCCTTCCAGGTTTCCCACGCGGCTGCTGCATCTGGGTGGAGCAGGTTCTCCTGCTCAAAACCATTAACAAGCGCAAAGTCTAAAGCGCCCTGTCCCACAAGCATTACGTGGGGCGTTTTTTCCATCACCTGCCGGGCGACAGAGATCGGATGCATGATGTGTTGCAAGAAGGCGACGGATCCGCAGCGTCCTTGCTCGTCCATGATACAGGCATCAAGCGTCACATGGCCGGAGCGATCTGGTCGCCCACCGTATCCGACTGAAGTCACCTCAGGGTCAGCTTCCGAGACCCTGACGCCTGCTTCTGCCGCATCCAGGGCACTTCCGCCTCCTGTGAGGATTTCCCAGGCAGCATCGTTTGCTGCCAGGCCGTGATCCCAGGTTGATAGCGCTACTGGGCGGATTTCATCCTTGGGATCAACATTGGACCCTGCCCTTGAACTCGCTGGACCTTCCGGTGCGCAGCCATCAAGAAGGACTGGGGCTGCTGCTGCCCCTAGAGCCGAGGTCCTAAGAAAGGAGCGGCGATTTTGCATGGGTTCTCTGGTGAGGAAGTGAGGGAAAGTGAGATAGGTTGACGTTGCCCTCCGAGCCAAACGTAACCTGTAGCGTCGGAGGTGACACGAGGCGCAACTTAGGCTCTGAACATAGGTTGAGGTAATGCTCACTACGCCGAGGCAACTTTTTTGTGCAAGCTTGTCGATCTGTTTGATCCAGGTGGTCGTGTGAATCGAGAGAGGTGCTTGTTGCACATGATCAAGCAGCGACTCATGGTGCGGGGTGCCTTCCTTTTTTTTGCGCTTTTGCTGGGGCACATGAGTTGGCAGGTGTTGGAAGTGGGTGCACAGACAGTGCAGGGGCAGCTTCGCGACGCGGAGAATACGGCGCCTGTATCAATGGCAGGAGTGTTCATCCTTAGTGCAGACCGTGAAGTGCTCGTCCGCTCGGCTTCGGATACCGCGGGCTTTTACTCAATCGACGCTCCAGAGGCAGGGCAGTACTACATCCATGTCCAGCGTATTGGGTATTTCGAAAACGAAACACCATTATTCCAAGCTGAGGCAGGAAGGACATATTCGGTCGACATTGAGATGCGCCCAGAGCCCATCCGCATCGACCCTCTGTCTGTAACCGTTCGCAATGAAGAGCTTGAGCGTTTCTTGACGCTTGAATTTGGGGAAAATCCCAACGCGCTATTCGGTTACCGTGCGCACCAGGGTGCGATTCTGCAGGAGGCTAAGCTTGGAGCTAGGGATAACACCGATGTTCTAAGGCGACTGAACGTGATGGTGTCACATGGCCGACAGGTATGCATTAATGCGCTCCCAGGATTCACAATGCCCTCACTGAGAACAGAGACGAGGTCACTTCTGATGGGCGAGCCAGCCGAGGAGCTAGGACGGTTGGCTTCTGAGGTTCAAGAAACAGGGGGTGACGGTGAGTGCGGGACTCTCTTCCTTGATGGAAACCTTATACCGAATGGACAGCTAGAGCAGCTAGAGATGGAGAGCGTAGCAGTTGTAGTTACGCTTCCCAATTCCGTTCGGCTCTACACTCGGAGTTTTGACTGGACTATGCGGCCGGGTGGAGGAGACTTATGACCAGAGGTGCCTGGCACCACTAGACGACGTTCGGGGTATTTGGGCTTAGCATTGAACCTGAAGTCGTGAAGCAGACAGAACTCGATTTAGACTGGAAGACGCTACCTATGGCTCAAAGTATAGAATGGCGGTACCACCGCCCTGGCTGAACAAGCTGCAATCGCACTCGAGAGTTTCTCGAGCAGAATGAGATTGATGATGGAGAGGTCCAGAGTACCGGAAAGAACCCCATAGAAGGTGAAGCTGCTTTAGACCTTTTGGCTGGAGTCAAAGATCTCTACATCGCTAAAGGGAAAAAGTCGCTCCACTTTGATCTATCATCTGATCGGCCATCGGACGAAGAACTCCTAGGGCACCTGCTGGGCAGGTCCGGGAAGTTGAGAGCCCCAACTATCCGATCGGGAGAACTGCTGGTCGTAGGTTACAGCGGTGACCTTCTGCAAGAAACACTCCTCTGATTGTCTGCGCCTAGATTCAGGTGAAGGGGGGAACAGTGCTCAATCAGTTGAAGAAGTCATCGCACCTCAAAGCGGCTCTGATAACCGCAGTAGGGCTTGTATCCGGATGTCAGGAAACCCCTTCAGGGAACGGACTGCGAGTTCCGCCCTCCAGTGCGACGCACGCTCAGAGCATAATCGAGGGGGTACAGGATAAGCCTGGAGAATATGGGCTCGGATCACTCACTATCGCGGAACTCATGGAGCGCTTTGAGGTCCCGGGAGTGAGTGTGGCGGTGATCGACAACTTTGATATCCATTGGGCCAAGGGATACGGAATCTCAGATGTTGAGACCGGAATGGTCGTCGATACGGCGACCATGTTTCAAGCAGCCTCAATCAGTAAGCCAGTCGCGGCTATGGCGACCGTTAGAGCAGCGCAGGATGGGCTCTTTAGCCTAGACGACGACATCAACGATATCTTGAGGTCTTGGAGTCTGGATGGTGGTGGCTTCACCGACGAGCGGCCGGTCACCCCGCGTGGCTTGACTAGCCATACTTCGGGTCTCGGCGATGGTTTCGGATTCCCTGGTTACGCGCCCGGTGTGCCCCTGCCGACGACAGTCCAGATCCTAGAAGGCCATGAGCTCTCTAATGTTGGACCGGTCTTTATGGAGCGTGAGCCTCTAGTGTTTTATGAGTATTCCGGCGGTGGCGTGACGCTGATGGAGCTGGCATTGAGCGAGGCTCGGGGTATGCCGTTCGAAGAGTTGATGTCGACCTATGTACTTGACCCAATCGGGATGTCGCGAAGCTCCTATGAACAGCCAATATCGGAAGAGAACGATCGCTGGGCAGCACGTGCGCACGACGTGGAGGGACAGCCCAAGGGGGCAAAATGGCATGTGTACCCGGAATTGGCCGCCGCGGGCCTATGGACGACGCCGTCTGATTTGGCGCGATTCGCCATCGATGTGCAAAAAACCGTGCGAGGTGGTGAGGGAGCGGTGCTCGATCGCAGTCTGGTTGGTGAGATGCTCCGGCCCGTCGGTGTCGGGCCATACGCCGTCGGATTCTCGATAAGTCAGATTGGCGAGGGCTGGTACTTCGGTCATGGGGGAAGCAACTGGGGTTTCAGAGCGCGGCTTCTAGCTCACACTGCCAAGGGTTACGGGTTTGTGATTATGACGAACGCTGACAGTGGGAGTGGTTTGATTGAGGAGATGAGTCGTCGAATCCAAAACGCTTATTCTTGGGATTCAGTAGCCCAAGCCGTCACCCGTGGGTACAGTCGCTGACTGCGCTTTGACCAAGGACCAGATCATGAATTTTCGCCGCTCCGTTCTCTTGGGTCTTTTCCTTTCAATGGTGATCGTACTTGTTGGCGCTCGTTGGGAAGAATCTCAAGATGTTGAAAGG
Source organism: Gemmatimonadales bacterium UBA2960 (assembly GCA_002348465.1). Lineage (GTDB taxonomy): Bacteria > Gemmatimonadota > Gemmatimonadetes > Longimicrobiales > Gaopeijiaceae > UBA2589. The sequence goes on from DEBI01000035.1 coordinate 60,583, forward strand.
ATGAGTGAAGCAGCGAGCTCGTTTCTGGAAGCTTTGACAGAAGATCAGAGATCGCTGATGAGTTTTGATTTCGAAGACGAAGAACGGATGCGTTTTCATTTCGTCCCCGTAGAGATGTTCGAGCGTAGGGGCGTAATGATCGCCGATCTCAATCAAAATCAGCGGGCGAGGGCGCATGACCTTCTGAAGTCGGGACTCAGCCAACAGGGCTACATGACCGTCACCCAAGTCATGGAGCTCGAGGACGTGTTACTGGCGCTCGAGGGCGGACAGAGGTTTGCTCGTGATCGAGATGAGTACCTGTTCAGTGTGTTTGGAACGCCCTCCAATGACGGAGATTGGGGATGGCGATTTGAGGGGCACCATATCTCGCTGCATTACACGATCGTGGGTGGTGAAATCGCTTTGGTGGCGCCCGCTTTCCTAGGTGCGAATCCCGCTGAGGTGAAAGGGGGCGTTCAGGCTGGCCGCCGTGTGCTAGGGGATCGAGAGGATGCGGGTCGGAATCTTGTTCGAGCGCTGAATCCATCTCAGCAGAGGAAGGCGGTAATCGATGTCATTGCGCCTCGTGACATACTAACGTCGGCCGATCTTAATATTCGTCCGTTCGAGCCGATCGGAATTCAAGTGAGTGACCTCGGAGAGTCTCAGAGACGGATGCTTTTCGAGCTTGTTGACGTCTATCTTTCGGTGGTGTCTGACGAAATCGCTGAGCACCGCCGGAGCCGCTTGCTCGCTAGTGACACGGGCGGTATCCGTTTTGCATGGGCTGGGAGCATAGAGCCGGGTCAGCCACATTACTATCGAGTTCAGGGAGCCACGTTCCTGATTGAATACGACAACACGCAGAACGGTGCCAATCACATTCATTCAGTTTGGCGAGAGTTCGATGGTGACTTCGGTCGTGATTTGCTCCGTGAGCACCGGAATACAGTCCCTCATCAGTGATGCTTAGGAACTTTCCCCTGATTGCTGTCTTTGGAGCTTTGAGCTAGTGAGGCTGGGTCCCCAGTGTCCTGCGGTCATAGGACTTCTCGCGGTAGCACTCAGCGGGAGTCCAGTGGTTGTAAATGCGCAGACATCGAGTTCGATCGCGGGCGTGGTTGCGGGTCGGGTGACGAATGAACAGGTCTGGAGTTCGGAGTATCAGACAGAGAAGGTCGGAGGCCTTCAAGTAGGTGGTTTTCTGAACGCGGGGACTTTGGTCCCCTGGTTCAAGATGCGTGCTGAATTCATGTGGACCCAGAGAGGCGGCAGCGTCGTGGGGGATTTGAGAGGGGACGAACTGATCGGGGAAGCTCGGACAGATTACTTGACTGTTGCTGTCCAGCCACGTTTTTCAGCCCGACTAGGATTGGTTGAGGTGTTTGCAGCAGCGGGCCCAGTGATCGATGTGGTTCTTAGGAACCGGTTCAGCCCTGAACTGGGTCTTGGTTTTAAAGAGGTCGCTCAGGTGTTCGGCGCAGGAGTTGGTGTGGGATTAGAAGCTACGCTTCCATCTTCGTTCCACGCAGAGATCGAGGCACGTGTCTTTGAAGG
>DEBI01000080.1:0-19841 GCA_002348465.1 Gemmatimonadales bacterium UBA2960
GAGTCGATCTGCCATGCATGAAATACCAACGGTCGTGCCCTCCCATCCTGCGCTGGCCGACAAACGAGCTCCAATACCTTCGAGTGACTCCGCCAACTGCGAGCCACTGCGCCTCGTCGTCCCACCCTCTAGAGCATCTGCTGTGAGCACAGCTAAGCCGGCATGCTCTTCTCCTAGCGCACCCTCACTCGCACGTATGAATAGACTTACGTTCACGATCGGAAGCCGACTCAACTGAGCCACGCGAACGTCGAGTCCGTTAGGAAGGCGTACCCTATTTACTGGAGGGAACGAAAAATCGCGTAACTCGCCGCTGGTTGGTCGCAAAGACCGATTGAGCTCGCTCATCTGCTGCCTTCAGGTACGTAGGTGAGGACTGCACGGTTATCCGGTCCGAGTTGGTTGGTGACAAAAGCACGAACATCATCAAGTGTGACTGACCGAAGTCGATCCAGCTCTTGATTCAATCGCCCTGGGTCACCGAAATACAGGTCGAACATGGAAAGGAGGTCGGCCCGCTCCGCTACGCGCTCGAGCGTACGCACTAGATCTGTCTCAATCAACGATATAGCGCGACTGATTTCATCTTGTCGGGTGTCGATCAAAGCTTCGAGTTCACGCGCCATCGCCTGCTCAAGTAGGGCTGGATCAGTCCCCGGATACCCCGTCCCCCACATAAGAAGCATCGAAGCACCTGTCAGGAGTGGATACGCATAGGTCACTACGCTCTTGGCAATCTGTTGCTCTCTCACAAGGTGCCGGTAGAGCCTCGAGGCACGTCCCATCCCCAAAACAGCTCGGACGACCTCCGCCGTCGCGAAGACATCAGAAGAGTACGGTGGAATCCTAGAAGCCATGATGACCCGAGGCAGAGGAACATCGGCAACAACCAAATCGCGCACTGTATCGCCAATCACGTGCTCTAGTTCTGTGCGGCCGGGGAGCGGCGGAAGTTTCGGACCCGCCGGGATGTCCCCGAAGTAATGTTCGATGGAGCCCAGCGCCCTCTCTATATCAACATCGCCCACCACCGTTAATACAGCATTGTTCGGGATGTAAAACGTCTCGAAAAAAGAGGCGACATCATCCAGGGTCGCGGCTTCAATGTCCTCCATCGACCCAATGACCGTGTGGTGATATGGATGGTCTTTCGGGAAAACGAGACGCTGCAGCCGCTCACTCCAGTCTCCGTATGGCTGGTTGTCGTAGTGCTGGCGCTTCTCATTCATCACAACATCACGCTGGTTATCCAGCTTAGCCTGGTCCATGGCAGGAAGCATCCAACCCATGCGATCCGATTCAAGCCAGAGACATAAATCCAGTTCGTGCGATGGCACCGTTTCGAAGTAGTTCGTCCTATCGAACCAAGTCGTTGCATTCAGAGTGCCACCGACTCGCTCTATTAACTCGAAGTGCTTGTTCTTTGGCACATTCTCCGATCCTTGAAACATCATGTGCTCAAAAAGATGTGCGAAACCTGTCTTCCCTTCCGGTTCGTTCCTCGAGCCAACCCCATACCAGAGGTTGGTCGCCACGATTGGAACCGTTCGATCTGGAGCGATTACGACCCTGAGGCCGTTGTCGAGCTGATAGCGATCGAAATCGATCGAGAGCTGTGTCACGGTATGTCCGTTCCTAGTCTCAGGGTCGCTCTCGCAACCGTGAACGCAGTATTTCAGGGGAAAGCTCGTCTTCCAGCATGCTACGCGAAGACTCATGCCCAGCCTCCAGCTGGTCTTCTACCGCAGTCACGGCAGCCAAGTCAGGCTCCGCGGCCCTAAGCCGAGCTCGTTCGAGCATTTCGTATGCGCTCTCATCTCGACCCATGGCTGCAGCCCCGAGTGCAGCAGCCAGCTGTGCATCTACGTCGTCCTCTCGAATGCGGGCTCCGGACATCAGTTCCCCCACTCCTTCCTCAAAGCGATCCGCCTCAACGAGCTCGAGCCCAAACACAATACGTATCCAGCCATCTTCAGGGTCGAGTCGCACCGCGTCGGCAAGCGCGTCCGTCGCCTGATCGTGATCACCTGCGAGTGCCCACCCTACACCCAGTTCGTACGCGATCTGCGGATCGTCAGGGTCCAGCTCTCTCGCGGCAGTTAGCTCCTCAATAGCCTGGTCTGTGAAACCTTCGCGGGCCAGATACGTCCCGTACATGAGGCGTGTCACAGCAAGATCAGGAGCTATCAGCGCTGCTGTTCTAAGTGTCTTTTCGGCTTCTGGGTCGTCGAAATAAGCGATCCCATTTCCAGCAGTAGCCAATACGTACGGGTCATCAGATCCCAGCGCGAGCGCATGCTTAAACCGCTCGTACGCAACGCCTCCCATGCCCAGTTCTTGTTCGGCAACTCCAAGCCAACACAGAACTCCAGCGTCCTGTGCAAAGTCTGCAAGGTGGTCCCTGAGAAGCTCAGCTGCCCTCATCCAGTCACCCTCTTCTCCTAGGGCGAGGGCCTGTTCGAGAAGCTGATCACGATCCATCAGTCAACCTCCAGCATAACCTGCCCGGTAACCAGGTCCCGACCCGTCATCTCCGGCGGCGGATCTAGGTTCATCTGACCCAGCACCGTCGGCGCGACATCGCCAAGCCTTCCTTCGTGAGCAAGTGACACGTCACCACCTAGTGGGTCATAAAACATGAAGTCAACGGGAGTCGTCGTGTGTGCAGTCTGTACCCTCCCGGACGAATCGATCATCTCTTCGCAGTTCCCATGATCCGCGGTCACAAGGACGACCCACTCCGGGTGCTCATCAACTACCGCCAGAATCTCTGCCAAGCACTGATCTACGGTCTCGACTGCTTTTATTGCTGCAGAAAGCACACCGGTATGCCCCACCATATCAGGGTTAGCATAGTTCACGAGAATGAAGTCGTAATTGTCCTTTAGACCCGCTATCACCGACTGCGTCACCCCACGGGCACTCATCTCTGGCTGTAGATCGTAGGTCGCCACCCGTGGAGACGGGACCAGAGAACGATCCTCTCCCATGAATGGAGCCTCTTCCCCTCCATTAAAGAAGTACGTCACATGAGCATACTTCTCGGTCTCAGCAACCTTCAGCTGACGTTTGCCAAGTGACGACAAGTGTTCGGAGAGGCCCCTTTGGACGTCATCAGTCGGAAAAGCAACTGTGACTGGCAGCCCTTCTTCATATTCGGTCATAGAAACGATCGTGCGTGCGCGTTCCTCTGGGCGCTCAAATTCGTCGAAGTCATCCCGCGATAGTGCTGCCACTAGTTGACGCATCCGGTCGGCTCGGAAGTTCATGAGGATAACGACGTCATCAGGCGACACACCCTCTTCTCCTGCACCACGTATCCCAGTGGGGAGGACAAATTCATCAGTGACTCCTGACGCGTACCCCTGCTCCATAAAGCCTAGGCCATCCTCCCAGACCTCCGCTTGGCCCGAAACGATCAAATCATAGCCCCTCCGTGTCCTGTCCCAACGTCGGTCTCGATCCATTACCCAGTAACGGCCGCACACAGATGCTATCGACCAGTGCTCGCTTACTGCGCAGGCAGTCTCTATTTGGGCTAAGTAATCGGCTCCCCCTTTTGGAGATGTATCCCGACCATCGGTGACACAGTGGACTCTGATGGGGATATCTTTCGGAAGAAGGCCAAATAGAGCTAAGAAATGGCGAAGATGGCTGTGTACACCACCATCGGACACCAACCCAACCACATGGATCTTCGATCCTGCTTCTCTGACCTGCTGCACGAGCTTGTTCAAGTTCAGGGCCGAAGCAAATTCGTTTTCTGCGATCGCGTGATCGATTCGCGCGATGTCCTGATGCACCACTCGACCGGCGCCTAAGTTTAAGTGCCCTACTTCAGAGTTACCCATTTGGCCATTGGGTAGCCCCACGTCCTCACCTGAACACGCAAGACGCGCGCGGGGACACGTCTCATACAGGTGCCGAAAACTTGGCACACTCGCGAGCTCGACTGCATTGCCTTGAGTCGGCTCGCCTTCAAAATCGGAGTGACCCCAGCCGTCTAGAATGACTAGGAGAACCTTACGCATGTAATGGCTTCGTTAGAAAAGAACGGCACAACTAACTCGTATAAGGTCGCTAAGAACTGCTCTGCCCGCATCGTTAGGGAAGATCGACTTGATCAGACAGAGTTCTTAAGCACAACGTTTGGGGATCAGTCGGCGGTTCTCGCTATCATTTACTTGGGCGTTGCCACCACCTACGATCCGGTGCCCACTAGGGACAATCCCCCTTCGAGTTCGCCAAAGATCAGGAGTCAATCGTGCGCTATTCACCCTTCCGTATGGAACGGTGGCAATCCACCTATGAGCACCGGGTAGAGATCAACCTTTCGGAAAGCGGAGTACATCCACTAACCACCAAAGAGCTCATAGAGATCTCAGGCAAGGACATCGATATAGGTTCGACCCTGCTCGGATACGGGCAATCGAATGGTTCAGACGAGCTTCGGGAGCTCATAGCAGACCAATACGATGGAGCGAGTGATAGATCCGTACTGGTAACGACGGGTGGGGCTGAAGCAAACTTCACCTGCTTCTGGCATCTATTCGAAGGGGACGCCAAGGCGACCATTATTCTGCCTACATACGGCCAGGTCCCCGGTCTACTCGAATCATTCGACAGCCGTCTGACTGGGGTGAATCTCCGGGAAGAAGACGGCTGGCAGCCGGACCTCGACGCTTTGGAAGCGAGTCTAGCGGACGGGGCTTCCTTTGTTTTAATCACCAACCCGAACAACCCTACGGGAGCATCATTGACCCAGGCATCAATGGACGCGATCGCAGATATGACTGACCGATACGGGGCCTGGATCCTAGCAGATGAGGTGTACGCCGGAGCCGAAAGTGGTGATGAACGCACTCCATCGTTCTGGGGAAGCCACGACCGCGTGCTCATCACCAACTCGCTATCCAAAGCCTATGGTCTTCCCGGGCTTCGGCTTGGGTGGATTATGGGGCCTGAGAATCTGATGGAGGAATTATGGGGTCGAACTGACTATACGACGATCGCCCCGGCGTCTCTCTCGGATCAGCTCGCATGTGTTGCTCTCGAGCCCGGGACTAGGAAGCGTATCGGCGAAAGGACCCGCGGTATCGTCCGGAAAAATTTAGGGGTCCTCGAAGACTGGATGTCAGCCCAAGGCGGACGCTTCCGCTACCGTCGCCCGGATGCAGGTGCGATCTGCTACACCCACTACGATGCATCAGTCAACTCTAGCGACTTCGCAGAAAGGCTTCGCGTGGACAAGTCGCTTCTGGTCGTACCTGGTGACCACTTCGGGATGGACCACTTCATCAGGCTCGGTTTCGGAAACCCAGAGGACGAGCTAATCGAGGGCTTAGGCCGGATACGGGATGCTTTTGACGTTGTAACCGGCTAAGGTTTGTGGACCCACGCAGGGCTTATACACGCGATTACCTGCGATTTAGAACAGAGCTCTTACGTTTTCGATCGGCCGACCAAGCACGGCACGATCGCCCCTGACAACTATCGGTCTCTGGAGGAGGCTCGGATACTCTACCAAGGCTGCCAAGAGTACGTCATCACTGAGATCGTCAGAGTCCAAGTTAAGCTCACTGTATACGCGGTCACGGGTGCGAATCACATCTCGAGGTGACAGCCCTGCTTTACTCAAAATCTCGCGTAATGTGATCTCATCAAGCGGGTCGAGAAAGTAGTTCACCCGATCGAAATTCAAGCCTTCTTCCTCGAGAAGCTGCACGAGCTTCCTGCAGGTCGTTCAGGTCGGTTTCTCGTATACGGTCAGCATTATCGTTTCAGGTCGAAGCACTATTCAATGAAAACCGCGATGTCCTCAATCGGCTTCTTGGTGATATCCGGGACTGTAGCGTCTTCGTCCGGATAACCCACAACCAGGATCAGGAATGGACGTTCATTATCCGGGCGTCCCAACAACCCATTGAGGAATTTCATCGGAGAAGGGGTATGCGTCAGCGTGACTAGTCCCGCATGATGTAAAGCAGTAATGAGCATACCGGTGGCGATGCCGACAGATTCGTTAACGTAGTAGTTCTTGGTCTTCGAACCGTCCTCCATCAACTCGTAGCTTTCGGCAAAGATGACAATCAACCATGGAGCTTCTTCAAGGAACGGCTTGTGCTCATCCGTACCTAAATGCTCCAGAGCCTCCAACCATTCTTCCGGCGCCTTGCCTCCCCTATAGAAAGCGAGCTCCTCCACTTCCGCTTCGCTTCGGATCTCAGCCTTAGTCTCTGAATCCCCCACGACCACAAAACGCCATGGCTGACGATTCGCTCCATTAGGAGCCGTGCCGGCCGCAAGCAAACAATCCTCTATTACATCTCGGGGAACAGCTCGACTCGAAAACTCTCTGACTGTCCGACGCCTACGCATTGTCTCGAGAAACTCACGCGCGGCAACTCTCATTTCCTCCGGAGAGAGTTCACGAAAGGTCTCGAGTGGGACGAACTCTGCTCTCGGCATATCGTCTTCTTCAGCCCCTAAGCCGCGCGTACAAGTCGACGTGAGAGAGGCCGGCCCCTGTCTCCCCAATGACTCTTGCGGCGGGCAGTCCGAGAGACTGCGAAATCAAGCGGACGTTCACGATGTCTACCACTTCGTCGTGAGACAGTCGGACATTACCCCAGCGTGCAACTGGTGTACTCCGGTATCCATCGTAGACACGCTCGAGCGCTCCTACGTCAGCATCTTCTGGGACGGGGACGTGCAGAGCAGACGAACCAACCCCGTATCGTGCTACTAGCTCTGACCAGTTCCTGCCAGCTTGGCGCAAAGCCACCAAAGCTTCTGGGGACACGCCACTTCGCCGAGCCACGAACAGGACAACTGGAATTTCATCAGTTGATATCTCCCACTCGCTAAGAATTGACACTTCGCTAGAGGGCAGACTGAAGAAGCGCGCAACGGCACTCAAGTAATCCGCTTGCACAGCCGAAGACTCTTGACCCGTAATAGGAGCAGCCGAAGCCAGAAGGAACGTAAAGATGATAAAAGAGTGCCGCATGAAGCTAAGTTCGACCCCAGAAGATGATTTTCGACTCGAAGTATGCAGCACCCCGGTCGGGGACACCAGACAATGAAACTTGAGCATGAACCGGGCCAAACTGCCACATGATGATGTGACTTTAGCCCTCATCCACCTAATGCGCACCAAATAAAGGCACACTGATCCAGGACTTGAGTTCGTTAGTCCTCTATCCAGGAAAAAGCCTCATCAAGAGAGTCTCCGCAGAATTACCCAACCCGATGCTTCGCCACGCAGACAAAATAGACCTCATTGGTTCGGTGTTCGTACGTGATCTACTGTTTTTAAGGAAGTTCGTTCACTTCAATCATCGCCCTGTCCATTGGGGACGATCTAATAACCACCCCTTGCACACAGACGTGAGTATGGACTGATTCTTCGGGCATTCAGTCGCATCTATCCGGAGTATGAATCCTGTATATCGTGGTACTGGGCGGAGGCCGTGTGGGCAGCGCAATCGTGCGTGACCTGACCGCCGAAGATGAATTCGAAGTGCTCGTCGTGGATATCGACCCGGTAGCGGTTGAGAAGATGACGCGCTTCGGTGCGGACGGAGTTGTCGCAGACCTATCACAAATCGAGAATGTCAGTCGAGCGGTGAAAGACGCAGACTTAGTGGTTGGCGCCGTCCCCGGATTCATGGGATATCGCACCGTAAAGAGAGTACTTAAAGAAGGTCGACCGATCGTCGACATTTCCTTCTTTGAGGAAGACTCAGCCGGGCTTAAAGAACTAGCCGAGAGCGCCGGAGTTCCTTGCTTGGTCGACTGTGGCGTCGCACCAGGACTCAGCAACCTCGTGCTCGGGAACCGTGAGGAACACTTCGACGAAACGGAGTCTTACGTATGCTTTGCGGGTGGCCTCCCAAAAGAACGCGTCTTGCCATGGGAGTACAAGGCGCCTTTTTCTCCGGCCGACGTCATCGAGGAGTACGTCCGGCCTGCGCGTCAGAGACAAGCCGGTCAGGTTGTAACTAAGCCAGCACTGACGGACACCGAACTGATCGACGTCCCAGGCATCGGCAGCCTCGAGGCGTTCAATACCGACGGCCTGCGCTCATTACTCCGGAATTGCTCGACGCCCAACATGGTCGAAAAGACACTGAGGTATCCCGGACACGCGGCACGTATGCAAACATTACGCGAAGCCGGCTTTTTATCATCAGAACCCGTCCAAGCCGCATCCGGAAGCGTGGTTCCTAGAGATGTGACCGAGTCACTTCTTTTCGACGAGTGGCGATTCGAAGAAGGAGATCTCGACCTCACCATTCTTCGCATTGTCATCGAGGGAACCAAAGCCGGCCAGCGGCAGCGGCACACGTTCAGTATGGTAGATCACTACAACCCTGCCACTGAAACGATGTCTGTGGCTCGCACGACCGGATACACCTGTACCTCAATGGTAAAACTCATAGCTAAAGGAATCTGGGCTCAGCCTGGCCTAGCCACGCCGGAAATCGTAGGGAGCAATCAGGAGGCCTACGATGCGGTTATCGAACACCTTCGTGACCGAGATGTCTACCTCGATCTCAAGGTGGAAGTGCTGCCTCTGCAGTGACTAAAAGGAGAAGCTCCCCATTGACACGGGTCTCTCCTCAATGAGCTCTCATGACCGGGTACAGTCCGGCATCGATTTGACCGTCTAAGATCGCCCAGTTAGCGAACCCGTCATCGGACCGTGGTTCCAACAAGGTGAAAGCCAGTCGCCCGAGAGGCTGATCCACGGACACCGCTACCGTACCAGGTGGCAATGCACGAGTAACGGATTGCCAAGTACCGAACACGATCCGTTCGTTACGTCCTTGAAAAGCCCGATCAGATGTGGTCGTCGAATCCACTATGAAGTGTTCGACTTGAACTTCCCCGACCGGCGCCATCCTAGTCTCAACCCCGTGAGCACGAAGCCGCTCAATCGCGCTTTCCGCATCCGGAAGGATGTAGTAAACAGCAGGCGCCACTTCAACTTCGGTAGGTGAGAATGTCCCAAATTCGTGCATCAACACCGGCTTAGATACCTCTTGGCGGCGAAGAATAATCTCCCCGGTCTGTGGATGCCTCTCCTCCGCAACCTCTCCCATGAGAATCTCGACTTCAGAGGGCGATCGCTCGAATGTAGCTCTCGTCGCTAGCTCCAACCCGACCACACTAGCGTCCGCTTCCCTCACTAAATCTCGGATGTTCTCAGCGTTCTCCTGCGCAAAATCAAGGATCTCCTCAACGAACCAGAGAGTGCTCATCACCCGATCTTTGAACGTATCATATGCGTATGCCTCAGATAGAATCGCCATCCGGTTACGCAGCCCAATGTAGTTGTTGTTGAAGCGAGGCCTGTGATCAAAAGTGTACCAGCCAGGACGACGCTGACTCGTATTCCCATAGTAGTAGTAATCCCACCCGTGCTTTTCCTTTATTCGATCGGTAACGGTGGGAAGCCATTCATCACGCAGGAACGAATCAATCGACCGGGGTGTGTTGGGGTGCAGTGGTGGGGAATATGTGAGGCGATATGCATGCCGGGTCCCATTCGTAGTGTGCAGATCAACCCCTACGTGCGGATCGTAGGCTGTCATCATCTTGACCAAAGATCTCGCTTCCGGGGAATCAAGCTTCATGTGATCCCGATTGAGATCGAGTCCTTGAGCATTCGGACGCTGACCCATCCCGCCAAGAGGGCCGTGCTGTCGAGGCCTGTTCCGAAGATCAACACGCTCGTTACCGTCGGCATTGTAAATTGGCGCGATCAAGAGTACGAGATCGTCAGCCCATGATGGATAATGCCCGCGTGCGTAGTCGCGCAGCAGCATTTGTAGGGCTTCTTTGCCGCAAACTTCTCCCGCGTGGATGTTTCCCTGCAGATAGATTCTGGTTTTACCGGTATTGAGCACTGCTTGAGGAGATGCATCGGGTGCTCCGAGCACCAAGAGCGGCAATCGCCTGCCCTCGTTGGTATATCCGAAGTTGGTCAGGTGGATTTCGTCTGAGCCTGCTGCAAGCGCTTCAGCAAAAGCCATGACATCCTCATAGCTACTCGTCTCTATGAAATCGGTAGCTTCCGCCCGAGTCAGAAGCTGATCGAAGGACTCCTGAGCTCCTGCAGCGTTGTCTTCCGCAGCGCTATACGTAATGACGAGTGCTAGTATCAGCAGGTGTCGAAAACGGATCATGCCAGATTCCAGTTTGAGTTTTGGGCGGGAAACGTAGTCAGCTCTTGGCAATCCGTATAGCTTGCGATGGGTCGTGTCAGAGTCCCGAGTCTCGCACCACCTGAAACAGGTTTTGCTTAGCTGGATTCGGGCAAAACCTCCTTCGATCCCGAACTCGCAGAGCCTGGTCCGCCAACGAGGCCCTCCAAGTACCGATTGTGGTCGGCTTCCAATCTGGATGTCGCCTCAGCAAGAATACTGAGCCCGTTTAGAACCCGATCGCGCTCCTCGGGTCGCATACTCATAAGCACTGCGTCCACTCGGTCTGGATCAAGAGGGGGAGCAGCGTCCCTGGTAGCCCTTCCTTCAGCGGTAAGAAGAACATTCATCACCCTCCTATCATCAGGGTCCCTACTCCTCGTTATAAGTCCCGCCACTTCGAGCCTTTTTAGGTTCAGGGACATCGTCGACATGGTAACGCCCAGGTACTCGGCGAGTTCCCCTACCATAACCGGGTCAACGTCATCCATCTGCCTAAGAAGCCTCAACTGATGCTCCGTGACCTGCACATCGGCCGGAAGCGCTTCCCAAAACCTCAGCCTGAGCCTCTCGGTGATCCGTGGGAGCGTATGCAGCACAAAATCTACATTAGACATGCCAATATAGTAATTAATTTGATTAGTCAAATCAAATTAATTAATCGTTATAATAGTTAGTGATACAGCCTTATTGGGCACGGGAAGAGGCTCTAAGCCCGATCCGAGGAACGATTCGTCAGGAAGGCTAACGGCTGGGATGCCATATCCGCGCAGAGCACGGCCTTAAGGAATTCGCTCTTTTCTTCAAAGAAAGCTTGGCCTGAGAGTGAAGGCGCAGCCCTTTGGATCAGGTCCCCGCTACGACTACCTTGGTCATGTTCCGCTAAAGACGCCCGACCCCGGGCCAGCACCTGGACTTCTTCTGTAGCTCTGACACGACATGATTGAATGGATCAGCAGCCCCGAGGCTTGGATTGCCCTTCTGACACTGACGATCCTCGAGATCATTCTTGGGATCGACAACATCATTTTCATAGCGATCCTTTCGGACCGCGTTAAGACGGAACTACGCTCGCGAGCTCGCAAGATAGGACTCACCGTCGCGATCTCTACACGGATTCTTCTTCTCTTCTCGATCGTATGGATCATGCGGCTAACCGAGCCCCTGTTTATGGTTTTCGGTCATGCGTTTTCAGGCCGCGACCTGATCCTGATCATAGGGGGAGTATTTCTACTCTTTAAGGCGACCAGAGAGCTCCATCATAAGCTGGAAGGAGAGAACCAGAGAGAGAGCCAAAGCGGTCATGCTTCTTTCGCCTCCGTTGTAGCACAAATCGCTCTCTTGGACATCGTCTTCTCTCTAGACTCTGTCATCACGGCGGTTGGTATCGCCGACCACCTCCCAGTGATGGTGATCGCCGTACTCGTTGCTGGAGCTTTCATGATCGTGTCAGCAGAGAAAGTCAGCGCATTCGTGAGTGCTCGTCCCACGGTTAAGGTTCTGGCGCTTTCCTTCTTACTGCTGATCGGGATGTCCCTCGTGGCTGAAGGTATGGGTCAACACATACCTAAAGGGTACATCTATTTTGCAATGGGCTTCTCAGTCTTTGTAGAGATCATCAATCTTCGTATTGCTCGACCCCACCAAGGACCGGTCCGCCTACGCGGACCGCAGATGAGAGCCACCGATCCCGAAACGCCCTAGGATACCCAACGTTACTGTCTTATCCACTCTCTGGTTCGTGCTTAGGCAGGCGCCCCTTTTTACAAGGAACGCCCGCCCAAGCACCGTACCACTCGGGCACCGCAAAGGGTATCAGAGACCCTGAACTCCAGCGGCCCCGTCAGCGGAAACATTGAAGAAATGCCACATCCCAATCGCTGAATGGCCCGCTATATAGCAGACCATTGAGTAGTTGCCCGCAACATCTGCGACGAACGTGATCGTCTCTGTGTCACCCGGCATGGTGCCATCGATCATTGACTGCGGGTTTTCTGTGATCGCTCCGGCAAAAACCGGTTCCGGCACAGGTGGGACTGTGAAATTGACCAGCTCCGTGGAGATCCCAACGCTGTGTGCCATGTTCGGATCACGATTCTCAAACTCTATCGTGACCTCATAGCCCTCGGGCACCGTGATCGCCAACTCGCCACGGATCGTGCCATTGTAGCTCCAGTAATTGTTCTCCGGTGTTTCTCCAGCCACCATGACCAACCGAACCGTTTTGGCATCGTGATCGACTTGGTACCAATCGGGAATCGTCATAGGACCAGTGGGTGCCGCCGGACCAGCCGGTGCCACCGCAGCCGCCGGCTCCGTCGCCGGAGCATCAGCCGTAGCTTCAGGCTCGCCGCCTCCACACGCGGTGAAAAATAATGCCACCGCAGGAATCAGCTTGAAAAACTTCATGAGAGTGATGTCCTCTTCTCAGTTTGTTAGCCCCGGATACTCTTTCCGGAGTCAATCCATGAATCGTCTGGTATTGCTACCCCTAAGAGTCTCTGGGGTGCTCCCTAAATCTGTCTTTTATGAAAACCATTCACATTTGGGAAACGGTCCGTTTCTCGCTCTTCATCACCGTTGCTCCCAGCCAGTCCACCCCGGTCCCCTCACCGCCAAGCCCGGCATTTCGCCCGTGTGCTGCCCGTCGGATACCACCCCGACCCCGTTCACTAAAACGTGTACCACTCCGGTCGACAGCTGGTGGGGACGTTCATACGTGGCATGATCAGCTACTGTTTCCGGGTCAAACACAACCAGATCGGCGTAGTACCCCTCTCTAAGAAAGCCGCGATCTCGGATCTTCAGTCTCGTCGCCACTGCCGACGACATCTTCCTCACTGCATCCTCAAGGGTCAGCACGCCTTCGTCTCGGACGTATTTTCCTAACACCCGCGCAAACGTGCCGTAGGTCCTCGGATGAGCCAGTCCGGTAGCTGTAGTGGGGTCCATTCCTCCTGCATCCGTGCCAAACTTCATCCAGGGCTGGGCGATCTGCATCGCCACATTTTCTTCGCTCATCAGGAAATAAATCGTCCCGACTCGCTGACGCTCGGCAAGCACGAGATCCATAGCGGTCTCCGTCCAGTGCTTATCCATGGCTTCGGCAACATCCGATAGCCACCAGCCCCTGTACTGTTGGTGTTCCGGAAGATTCAGCCCGAGTAGCATCGTTCCCTCGGGCGTGGCCAGGGAGCAAAACGGTTCCCAGGGCTCGGTCTGGACCTCCATCTCCGACCTTATCCGCATCCTCACCTCAGGGTCGGCAAGATTTTCGTAAAGCAGACCGTCAGCCGAAGCCCATGGCGGGAAACAAGCGTCTAGGCCTGTGCCGCCTGCTGTGTACGGATACATATTCGCCTGCACATCGACCCCAGAAGCCCGAGCTGAATCGATCTTGGCGACGGCCTCCGCGGCCTTATGCCAATTTCTTCTGCCTCCCGCCTTTAGGTGATAGATCTCGATCGGCACATCCGCTTGAATTCCGATCTCTAACGCTTCGTCAATCGCCTCGAGAAAGTTGTCCGCTTCAGAACGCAAGTGGGTGATGTACACACCACCATAGGGGGCCATCGCCTCATTTATCGAAATCAATTCATCGGTCGACGCAAAGTTTCCAGGGGGATAAACCAGCGCTGTAGCAATACCGAACGCTCCATCCTCCATCGACTGTCGGACCGCCTGTTGCATGGCTCTCCGCTCACGATCCCCAGCTTCCCCCATAGCCATGCCCATTCCGACAACCCTGATGGTGGACCCACCCACAAAAGAGCCAAAATTGACTGAGGCCTTATGATCCTCCATTGCCTCAATCCACTCTCCGAACGTCTCAAACTGAGAAACGCCAACCGCCGGCCCTGAGTTGGTCAGCATCTGGGGGCTCGACGGAGCATTAGTCGTCGACTCTCCCATGATCTCGGTGGTCACACCCATCGTAACCTTGGAAACCACCCGACCGTCACCTCCACCAAGGAAGCTGAAACGGGAGTGACTCTGGATGTCGATAAACCCAGGAGAAACTACCATCCCACTCGCATCAATCCTGTTTACCGCCTGCCGATCAGCCAACGCACCTGGCGCAGCGATAGTCACAATCCGGTCACCCCGAATTCCAACGTCGCCGGGATACCAGGCATTCCCAGTGCCATCGACAATCTGGCCACCCTCAATCACGACGTCATACGCTTCCTGAACAGCCTGCAACGGCGATGGCATGGCCGATGAAGTGGTTACGCAGATGCCAAACGTGAGTGCTAAAAAGTGGAGTCGGTTCATTAATCTTAGGGGTTGCGGTGGCAAAACATCTATCGAGCAATACTTAACCAGCCCACGCTGCGTCAACAGGAGGCCAATATCAAGCTGAAGCAATCTGAGGAGTTAGAGCGCGGACACATCCCGAAATAGATCCGTTCGAGAAACGCGGTCCCTAAGCCTTGGATCGTTCCGCGGGAATGCGACAATATCCGGGTCGCCTCTCCAGGCAGAGTCATCGTCCAGGAATTTCCGGATCGGGCCAGAGGGCAGCACCTCATAATCGGCTTGATGAAGTGCCTCCGTGCAAAGTTCTAGTTGACTCTGATCATGGATCGCGCACATCAGTACAGGCCTCACTTGCGACCGCACCAGACTTTCGACGATCCGGCTCTCAGATCCCTCAGCATCGACCTTCATCACGGTTGGTGGAGGGACTCCCGCATCCAGCATTCCACTGATCGAGCGCACCTCCACCTCTTCATCCCCGCGCCCAAGCCCAAGGGCCATAGAGCTATCTGAGCCCCCGAATGCTTCCGTTCCGTCCCGCTCTGCAAGAGCATAGGGAAGGACGTTAGCCCGTCCTGAACAGTTCCATGCCACATGCCGCGTTAGATAAGACCGGTTGAGAGGCGATGGTTCGAACGACCAGACTGACCCTTCAGGCCCTACAATTCTAGTCGTCAGAAGTGTGGCATAGCCGTAGTGGGCGCCAACATCCCAGACGACATCACCAGTCGACACGATCGCAGCCAAAGCTTCGAATTTAGCCACCTCGAACCGGCCTGAAGCGAATCCCCTCCCTGAAACGGGTAAACTCCACCTGCACCCCTCATTCGGACCCGCCCGAACACGAACGGGAATAGAATCCAGCGGGCGGGATAAAACCCGCCGCACGCGGATCGGTAATCTCACGAACTGCGCTTCTTTACTTCGGGTTCAGTGAGCCCATATAGCGGAGGGGCTTCGACACCAAGCTGTCCGAGGAGTTCGTACAACTGACCACGGTGGTGAATCTCATGCTCGACCATCAGCCGGAGCCATTTCCAAACACGAATCTTGGTTCCCCCTACCGTCTCGCACCGCTGCTGTAGCTGCTCGGGTGTGAGATCCCTCAAAATCTTGATTGTCTCGGAGTGAGCGCTGTCCATGTAGCTGAGCACCTGATCTAACCCTGAGGCGAGTTCCTGGCCGTGACCAGGGTATTTCGAGGGGTTGAGCCTAGCGTTTTCCGCCCACATCCACCGCTCGGCAGCCGCGATATGACGAAGCAGATCACCAGCCGAGAATCGTCCTTCGGCTGATCTCCATTCCAGGTACTCCTCCGGCACGCAGACGGCCAGATTGCGCGTACGTGTTCGCACACTCTCAAAGTACTTCAGAAACGATTCGATTTCTCTGAATTCCACGGTCGCCTCAAACGATGAGCACATTCAAGCCCGATGCAACTCAGCGGGCTCGCCAACTCAAAGCAATAACGCCTAAGATGTCATAACTTGTCTAGCCAAAGATAAAGCTGAGGCCAATTCATGAACTGGATGGTCGCTCTCCGCATTGCTGACCATCTAAGGAGCGCTGATGAGCACGCACAAATCTGAGGTCCACAGATGGGTTCAGTGCGCAGCGCTAGTGACCGCCCTCGCCTTGAACGCCTGCAACACGCCGGACTTCGATGTCGTGATCTCCGGAGGCACGATTTACGACGGGTCCGGTGGCGAAGCCTACGTTGCAGATATAGGGATCACTGACGGAGTGATACGTGACATCGGTGATCTAGAGACCAGCACAGCTTCCGACACGATTGATGCGACTGGGCTGATGGTAGCGCCCGGGTTCATCGATGCTCATTCACACGCTGTCCTAGACGAAGAATGGGGCAGCGATGGAAAGCACTTCCTGACACAAGGAATCACGACCGTGGTTCTGGGATTAGACGGTTTTGGCCCATATGAAGTAGCCGAGCGCCTAGAATCGTGGGAAGGGAACGGAATCGGAGTAAACGCGCTCACCTTCGTCGGCCACAACGCAATACGCACTGAAGTGATGGGGCTGGCACCCCGTGCTCCAAGCCCAGACGAGTTGGAAGAGATGAAAGCTCTTGTCCGGAAAGGGATGACTGAGGGGGCGTTCGGGCTCTCGACCGGGCTTTTCTACACACCAGGAACCTTCTCCGAAACCGAAGAGGTCATCGCACTTGCCAAGGTCGCTGCCGAATGGGATAAAGCGATCTACGACACGCACGATCGTGACCTCGGAGCGACATACGAAGGCGTCGGATATGACGCATCAGTCGCAGAAGGAATTCGGATCGGTGAAGAATCAGGCCTGCGTGTGATCTTCTCGCATTTTAACCCACAAGGAGCGACGAATTATGGCCGCGCTGATGTGGGGGCCAGAATGATTGAAGAAGCGCGGTCACGGGGTGTCGAAGTATGGGCCGCGCACCATCCCTATACAGCGACCCAGTCGAATCTCAGGTCCTACGCCCTACCCCGTCGGGCTTCGGGAGGAGGCACCGAAGCGGTTCTAGCGAGGTTCGAGCACCCCGATACCGGAAGGACACTGCGCGCACAGATCATGGAGTCGCTCGCCATGCGTGGTGGAGCCAGCAAGATCATGATCGTAGACGAGAACCCAGACCTGAACGGACGGACACTAGAAGAGCGAGCTGCTGAGTGGAGCATGAGCGTTCCCAACGCCGTGGAGAAGATTATCCAAGAGCAAGGGAATGCGTCGGTGATGAACCTCGAACTCTACGACCTTGAGAACACTCGCTATCTGGCACGCATGCCTTGGATGATGACGTGCACCGACGGGAGGCCCCCCGCGCCAGGACAAAACATCACACATCCCCGAGTCTATGGAGCATTTCCCAGGAAGCTCAGGCTGTTCGCTATGGAGAACGACGACATCGACATCTCGTTTGCGATTAGAAGCTTCAGCGGACTGTCAGCGGACTTCTTCGGGCTTGATGATCGAGGCTATGTGGAGGTCGGTCGAATCGCCGACCTGGCCGTCATCGATCTCGACTCGTACCGAGATGTCTCGACCCTCGCAGACCCACATCACTTCTCAGAGGGCGTAGTCCACGTAATGCTTAACGGCACCTTCGCGATCCGAGATGGAGAGACCACGGGCGCTATGGCAGGTGAAGCGATACGAGCTCCTTGGGAGCACTCAGGCGGATAGCGTATAGATCCTTCTGCTCCGGACTCGCTCGACCTAGCCGCTCGCTACTGACAAAACACTTCTGAGAATTTGATCAACATTCTCCGGTTTTGAGGACGGCTCTACCACTTCGCCCGGACCCAGAATAAATCCAGTTCCACCGGATTGCTGGATCGCGTCCCTGACTTCTCGATCAACATCGGCCGTCGAACCCACTACCAATGGACCGCCCGCACTGGGCGTAATCCCCCCGATCAGGCACTTGTCCGTCAGCGTCCGCATTTCTGCGATGCTCGGCCCATAGTCTTGGTCGTGCCAGTTGAACGCCTCTACTGGGTAGTCTAGGACACCTTCGAAGTTTATGTCGTGCGCATGCAGGTGGTAGATATTGAACCAGGTCTTGCCCTTTAATGGCTCGAGCATTTGCAAGTCATACGGCTTGGAAAATTCGTCGTAGAGGTCCGGCGGTAAGAGATCGACACCTGCCCATTGATTAGCGAAAAAGACGCCATCAGCTCCACCAGAAACAACCCGTTCTACAAAGCTCCGACTGGTTTCGGTAATCGCTTCCAGGGCCGCATGTACTTGCCTAGGGGAATCCTGCAAATACTGCATCAGTTTTCCCGGTCCCGCGATTTTTGAGGCGGATGTCAGAGGTGAAAATACCGTCTGCACAAACGGCACATCTCCATTCAGCATTTCCAGAGCAATCCGCTGCGCTTCCAACACAATCAGATACTCCCCCGCATCGCTTCTGACCGGTTTGATCTTCAGCCAGTCGTCTGGTTTTTGAATCGGACTCTCTGCTAGGATTGGTGTATCCAATCCGCCTCGGACATTGAGTTGCACACCCCAATCCACAACAGAATACAACCCGTACGGCGAGAACTTTATAAAGTCCATATCAAGCCGCTGCTGTAGGCTCACTGCCAATTCTGCAAGGCGTCTCGGTGAACGATCTTGGTTTGGCCAGTGCCACCAAAAGCTGAGTGGGGTTCGATCCGTGGGCAGATGCGCCAAAGCAGCCTCAATCCGAGCCCGGTGACTCATCTCGGCTCCGAATACTCTCGGCGCGAATGCGGCGCTAGCGAGGGTCAGACCCGCTGCGTTCAGGAAAGCCCTTCGTGAAAGATTATTCAATTGACTACTTCCCATATATTCGAGGTTCTTTGTGCAGGGTCCGACCTATCCCCAACTGACTGACGTTGGCCGCGCCTGTCAAAGCAATGAGCTCTCGTTAACCGGTGGTGGCGGATGTGGATTGGAGCTAACGAGCAGCTCTTCCCGACCGAACTAATTCAACACCCTGACAGAGTCCCCGATGATTTCCAGTACCGCTACCGAACCCCCGTACTCCGTCCTTGTCGCATAATACTCGGCCATCCCTATGTCGACACGCCACGCTTGTCTGCCGCACGCGCTGGCGATCCCAGACTCTTGGATCGTATGCCCCACAACGATTCGTTTGGCTTGTAGAGCATTCAATGCCTCTTCAAGGACTGAACATGCCGCAGAATCAGGATCATCAGAGTACAATCGGGTCCACTGGGGGCTATTCGAGCCCGACAACACTGAGGGGAGCTCTGCCTCTCCTCTAAGCCACGCTTGCGCGGAGCTGTTGATCTCGTCGATACCGTAGGCGACATGTTCAGGAAGCACGCCACCGTGTGCAAACACGTTTTCGCCGATCTGGAGAATCACCTGCCGCTCGGCCAGTAGGTTAGCGTACGGACCACCCGGCATGAACGCAGCCACACGAGCTCGCTGGTGTGGCTCAAACTCGGCGAGAGTTGAAGATCTGAAGCTTGCAGATGATCGATCCCATACTTGAACCGAGTCACTGGGATCGTACTCCGCGACGTTCCTGAAATCGGCATAGCCACCATCCGTCACGTAACGCAAATCTAGGCGCGCGTTCATGAGTTCGTGGTTTCCCAGCAAGGCGTGGAACGCTCCGCCAGCAGCTTCAGCCTCAATCCTTAGCCTCTCGAACAGATCGAGGATCTCTTGTTCCTGATCTCCACGATCCAGTTGGTCACCGGTCTGCACTACTACCAGTTCGCCACCGATCCAATGGTCCTGATCGTCGATGGCACCTGCTAGACGAAGTGCGCCTCGAGCTGCTTCGAGGTCTCCGTGTACGTCCCCGAACGCGACGATGCGCTGCTCGTCCTGTCTTGCACACGAACTCGCTACCAACGCGAGCGCTAT
>DEBI01000080.1:20262-21103 GCA_002348465.1 Gemmatimonadales bacterium UBA2960
ATATATGTGGCGTTGCGGTCAGCCACCCGGACAAGTCCCCCACTGCGGACGCGTCGCACTACCACCTGCCCACGCACTGGCATCATCATCAAACCAGTTTGGCTCACTACCAATACCGTCGACACACCAACCACTGAGATCCTGATTGAACGCGTCGGCCTCACTGAACATGCTTTGCATATTCGTGACACTGCTCACGTCCCACGACCCGATGTCCTGATTGAACGCGCTTGAGGTCCAGGCAGCTCCAGCGAACATGGAGCTCATGCTTATGACACTGCTCACGTCCCAGGATCCGATATTGCCATTGAACTTAAAGGCGGTCCTGAACATCTCGCTCATATTCGTGACACTGCTCACGTTCCACGAGTTTAGATTCTGATTGAACGCATCGACGCTGTAGAACATCTGCCACATATTCGTGACACTGCTCACGTCCCACGATCCGATGTCCTGATTGAACGCTTCGGCGTTCCTGAACATTTTACTCATACTCGTGACACTGCTTACGTTCCACGATCCGATGTCCTGATTGAACGCAGCGGCGTCGTGGAACATACTGACCATGGTCGTGACGCTGCTCACGTCCCACGATCCAATGTCCTGATTGAACGCATCGGCATCCCTAAACGTATGCCCCATATTCGTGACACTGCTCACGTTCCACGACCCGATATTGCCATTGAACGCTGCGGCCTCATCGAACATGTTGCGTAAAGACGTGACACTGCTCACGTCCCACGATCCGATGTCCTGATTGAACGCACCGGCGTTGTTGAACATCTGGCTCATGGTCGTGACACTGCTCACGTCCCACGATCCGATATTCGCATTGAACGAA
>DEBI01000065.1:0-10608 GCA_002348465.1 Gemmatimonadales bacterium UBA2960
GTGCTCGTGACTATTACGACCCCTCCCCGGGTTGAGTCCCAGGTAGCGGTAGTCGAGCTGTCGATCACCGAACTACAGGATCTTATGGAATCCGGCCGAGCGACGTCGGTCGAGATTACGCAGGCTTACTTGGATCGGATCGAGGCTTACGACCAAAGAGGGCCGGCTATCAACTCGATGGTGTGGTTAAGCCCGATAGCTTTGTCACAGGCCGCAGCACTAGATCAAGAGAGGTCAGAGAGGGGCCCTAGGGGTCCAATGCACGGAATCCCGGTCATCCTAAAGGACAACTACGACACACCGGAGATGCCGACCACAGCAGGATCGCTCGCACTCGCTTCAAACTACGCCCCCGATGACGCTTTTCAGGTGGCCAGATTACGGGAGGCAGGGGCTGTGATCCTTGGAAAGGCCAATATGCATGAGCTGGCCTCAGGTATTACAACGATCTCCTCAATGGGTGGGCAGACACGGAATCCGTATGATCTGACTCGTAATCCTGGCGGCTCTAGTGGGGGCACGGGAGCAGCGATTGCCGCGAGCTTCGCGGCTGTTGGGTGGGGTAGTGACACGTGTGGCTCGATACGCATTCCGGCCGCACAGAATGATTTGGTTGGGCTAAGGCCGACCAAGGGATTATCGAGTATCGATGGAATCATCCCACTTGCTGCTACGCAGGATGTCGGTGGTCCGCTAGCCCGCAATGTTCGGGATCTGGCTATAGCACTAGATGCTACGGTTGGGCATGATCGCAATGATCCCGCGACTGACATTCTTACGGGCAGGCCCGTCCCTCGTTTTGTGGCCTCACTTGATGAGGAAGCGCTCCGCGGTGCGCGCATCGGGATACTGGAGGCTTACTTCGGAACCGCGCCGGAGGAAGCGGCTGCGGGTAGATTGGTGCGGAGCGCAATAGATCGCATGGTTGGCATGGGTGCTGACACGATCACTATAGATATCCCGGATTTAGAGGAGTTAATCACGGGCTCGGGAGTTATCGGGTTTGAGACCAAATGGGATCTGATCGACTATTTTTCGAACACTCCGAGCGCGCCTGTGAGTTCGTTAGGTGAGATCTTGGAAACGGGCTTGGTTCACGAAGCGCTCACGCCGAGAATGCGAGCTCGGAACCAGTCTGAGGAACGAAATTCGGAAGAATATCTAGCTGCGCTTGCCAAGCGCGAACCCTTGAGAGTGGCCGTAGAGGCCACCCTTAACAGACACTCGTTAGATGCTCTTGTCTTTCCGACTGTACGTACCATCCCGTCGGTTATTGGTGACGCACAGCGTGGATCGAGCTGCAGCTTAGGCGCGAACACGGGGCTGCCCTCCATAAGCGTGCCCGTTGGCTTCGTCTCGGGTGTCCCCATAGGGATGGAGTTGATGGCGAGGACCCTCGACGACGCCGACCTCGTTGCTATGGCCTATGCCTTTGAGCAGGCGACAGATCACCGGAGGATCCCTCCGAACACGCCCGCCCTAATTGAAAGGGAAGCGCCCTCTAGGGTCCTCGTGGCGTTGAGGTCCGGACGAACAGAACAGGCCCCTGGCCTGTCCCTCGGCGGTAATAGTTCGTTAGACCCAGTCAGCAACAAGATGATGTTCGACATCCAGCTGAGTGGCGTTGAGGAAGCTGAAGTTCTGGGCGTAGTGTTGCGCTTTCCTCACGAGGATGGTGGCTGGCAGGTGGCGGATTTGGTTATGAGAGCGGGTCAGCTCTCAGCGCGCCGTATAGTGAGCATGACCTCAAGACACAGAGAAGCTCTTGATGCGGGTGAAATGCACCTTCTGGTCCTGACCCGAGCAGATCCTATGGGTGCTATTGAGGTGCACCTAGACCCCATCCGTTGATCTGGTCGCCTTAACGAACGGTTGCGTATTCACTGCGCATGCTGGTAATTCACTCAGAACATCTTTGGCTTTGCATTTACCCTATGAAGGGGAGTAGACCGCATGAAAAAGCTTTTGGGCGCGTACGCCGTTGGGGTTGGGATCTTTTACGTTGGCGTTACCTACTTTTTTGAGCCTGCTATGGCTGGGGATCTTCCGGAAGGCCCAATGTTGCCTAACCCGGGTGCTCTCTTGGTCGGCTTTGCCCTCCAGGTATGGTTCTACGATTGGGTGACTCAGCAGATTGGAGACCCTATGAAGGCTGCAATGGCAGTGGCGATCCCTCAAATCCTACTAGTAGACGTAAACTACGTTCTGAACGGAACGCGGCGATTAGACGCTGCTGTTATCAGCGCCGTGCTGATTTTCGTGGGATGGTTTGCGGTAGGGAAGGTGTACGGTATGCTGTCTAAACAAGGGTCAGCGGAGTATAGTTGATCCCTTCGGCATAGGTCATCGTTATTCCCGAATGGACCGCGCCGGACGTAATCGGACTCGATAGACGTGCAGGGGGGCGAGAGGGAAGCCAGGCTTCTCTCTCGCCCCCCTCTTTTCGGAAAAAAAGGAAGCAGAATGAGCGAAGCTCTCGCCTGTCAGAGGGAGGCGTTCCAGCTCTCTCGTGAAGACCACTATCTCAATTGCGCTTATATGAGTCCTCTGCCGCGACAGGCAGAAGAGGCGGGGTTTGCGGCTATCAGGCGCAAGGCTGTGCCCACACGGATTGTTCCTCCCGATTCCTTCTGGGAAACCGACCGGCTTCGTGCGCTTTACGCTCACTTGATTGGAGCCGACCAGTCGAACAGAGTGGCTATTCAGCCCGGGGTCTCATACGCCGTGGCTACGGCGGCTAAAAACCTTTCGGTGTCTCGAGGGCAGAACATCGTGCTCACGCATGAACAGTTCCCTGGCAATGTGTATTCATGGCGGCGGCTATCTGTGGAGCGGGGTGCTGAGCTTCGGTCTGTTGATCCCGGTGACGGTGCAGGCCGTGGCCAAAGATGGAACGAGCGACTGCTCGAGGCGATCGATACCAAGACTGCGATCGTGTCAGTACCGAACGTCCACTGGACAGACGGAACACTGTTTGATCTCGCCGAGATCGGAGTGCGCTGTAGAGATGTCGGTGCGGCATTCGTGGTCGATGCCACACAATCAGTCGGTGCCCTACCCTTCGACCTGAGCCTTTATAAGCCGGATGTGGTTGTTAGCGCGACGTACAAGTGGTTGCTTGGCCCTTACAGTTTAGCCCTAACATGGTTTTCGGAACGCTTCGATGACGGCATACCAATTGAGGAAACGTGGATAGCTCGAAGGAACAGCCGGGAATTTCAGCAGTTGGTGGACTATGAGGACGAATATGCTCCAGGAGCTGTACGGTTTGATATGGCAGAGCGCTCGAATTTTTTTCTTGCTCCTATCGCGAGAGCAAGCATGGAACTCATTATTGAGTGGTCACCGGATCGCATACAGAAGTACTGCCGTGATCTGA
This sequence comes from Gemmatimonadales bacterium UBA2960, assembly GCA_002348465.1. Classification (GTDB taxonomy): domain Bacteria; phylum Gemmatimonadota; class Gemmatimonadetes; order Longimicrobiales; family Gaopeijiaceae; genus UBA2589. The sequence goes on from DEBI01000065.1 coordinate 3,380, forward strand.
CGTTTGACTTTCTGCAAGACGCAGCCGAACTCGGCTACTCAGTGGAAGAGGAAGCCTGGCGTGCAAGCCATCTGTTCGGGCTCCGTATGCCAGAGGGCGTTGGCCTTGTCCAGCTTAAGGCGGCTTTGGCGGAGCGAAACGTCTCAGCCTCTCTGCGAGGAAGTGCGCTTCGCCTTTCTCCGAATGTCTACAACGATGCGGTTGACATTAACGTTCTTTTGGAGGTCTTGAAAAACGCTCGGTGAGTCGCGGTTGCGAGCCACACCTCCTTCTAGCGTCTCTGGGCTCCAAAAATGATGCTGGCCTGTGAACCCACTGTGATCCCGTGCTCGGCAAACCAATTTTGTCGGACTTCTAGGGCGAACATAGCAGGGGCATCACTTGGATAAGAGTCGGTCACGAGGGGCTCCATAGCGATAATGTCCACGATCCGGTAGGACGGGTTCATGTATGCTATGTCCAACGGGATATAGGTATTAGCCATCCAAAACGATCGCGGCTGGCTGTCCTGAAACACGAACAGCATTCCGGTTCCGTCAGGGACATTGTCCCGATACATAAGACCTTGAGCTCTCTCGTCTGGGGTTGCAGCGACCTCTGCTACCACGGTGTCGGCTCCGAAAATAACCCACGCATACCCGGCGGGTGGGAGTGGTCTTGGTTCCAGGGTTTCGCTGTTCACGGCGAGGCCGGAGGTATGTGGGGCCAGTTCGGATTGGTTGCTGGCGGGAACTGCATCGGCGTCAGTGCAAGCAGAGACCCATGCCGAGAAGGCCAATAGCCCTAAAGCGGCGCTCCACTTGGCTCCCTTGCCTTTGTGAAAAAGTTCACGAGGTGCCATATCAAGGCTCCCTTTCAGTTCAAAACGGGTGTAACTTACGGCGCCCTTAGTGGGTAAGGTTCCGGATAAGTGAGTCTAGCTCTTCTGGAGCTTGAGAACACTAGTAGAGTCGCTGCCGGAGAGTTGGTCCGGTAGTAACAGAGCGAAAATCGTGATTAATCACAGCCTCCTCGACATCCTAGTTTGTCCAGAAACGAAGCAGCCGCTTCGCGTCGTGGACTCGACGGTGTTGGAGACATTGAATGCGTCGATCGCTTCGGGTTCGGTCAGGAATAGGGGTGGCGAAACTGTCACGGGTGCAGTCAGTGGAGCGCTCATTCGGGCAGATGGTGAAGTTCTTTATCCGGTAAGGGACGACATCCCAATCATGTTAATAGACGAGTCGATTTCACTACCCACACAGGCATGATGGTACGACTTCCGATTTTTGGGAAAGCGCTGCTCCCGCTTCTTCTAATGGGGGCTGTTGCATGTGACGCTACACCTCCCCCGGTAGGTATGGAGCGCGGCGCGGAACTCTTCGAGACGTGTGCCCCCTGTCACGGCGATGCGGGTGTGGGCAAGGTGGATATTGCGGCCCCCGCGATTGCGGGACTGCCCCAGTGGTATGTGGAAGACCAGCTCCGAGGCTTTCAAAAAGAGTACCGTGGCGACCACGCTGATGACCTTCCGGGTCTGCGTATGAGACCGATGGCGGTTTCGCTTAATCGCGAAGGTGACGTTGAGTCAGTTGCCCAGTATGTGGCGTCGCTCGAACCCGTTTACCCGCAAAGCACTCTGCACGGCGATGCCGGAGCCGGAGCCGGCTCTTATGTGGTCTGTGTGGCTTGCCACGGAGAAGACGGCCTAGGGAACAAAGACCTACATGCTCCACCCATAGTCCAATTAGACGACTGGTATCTCCTCACCCAGCTCCGGAATTTCAAGAGCGGTGCCCGCGGCGCGCGCACCGACGACATTTGGGGCCAGACGATGCGGGTTAATTCGCTTGCCCTGACTGACGAAGGGATGCAGGACGTGATTGCTTACGTGCAGACACTTAGGTAGGGCGGAAGACTTATGTCTGAAAATCCATTGACGGAGATGAAGTCCGAGGTTCCTGAGAGTGAGGCACTCATCGACGCCGAAAAGACGTTTAAGTGGACTCTGATCGGAGCGATTCTTTTCGGCCTTGCTGCACTCTTCATTATCATGCGCACGAGGATGGGGTAGCTCAATGCTCGAACTCGTACAGGCTTCGACCTACGCCGCCGATATCGATCGATTGATCCTGTTCATTGGGGTGATCGTTGGCGTCTGGTTCCTGTTGGCGGAGGGGATCTTCTTTTGGTTAATCTGGAAGTTCAGAGCAAAGCCAGGTGAGAGGACTCAGTATCTGGACGGAACGGAGAAGAATGTAAAGAAGTGGATAACGATTCCGCACGCGTTAGTGCTCGTTTGTGATGTATTCATATTGGTCGGCGCTGTGAGTGTCTGGTACGACGTTAAGCAGCAGCTTCCGGACGCTGATTCAACCATTAGGGTGATCGGTCAGCAGTGGGCGTGGACATTCCAACACCCCGGGGCCGACAACGAGCTTGATACAAGCGACGACATTTTCACGGTGAACGACTTGCATGTGGAGGTAGAAAAGACCTACCACTTCCAGCTGGAATCGAGGGACGTGCTCCATTCGTTTTCTGTACCAGTGTTCCGACTCAAGCAAGACGCCATACCTGGACGATCAATTACAGGATGGTTCACGCCGACTAGAACAGGTGAGCACGATGTTCAGTGCTCGGAGATATGCGGGATTGGTCACGGTGTGATGGCTGCTAGAATTCACATCGAAGACGCGAATACTCATGCGGCGTGGATCACCAGGTCCTCCGCAGCGACCACACCGTAGAGGCGAAGAGAGATGGCCGAAACCTTAGCCGAAGTCCAGAAACAAGAAGTCCACGGGCACGACCACGACCACCACGATCAAGGGTTCGTATCGAAGTATATCTTTTCGACCGACCACAAGATCATCGCCATGCAGTACTTGTTCACGGGCATGTTGATGGGCGTGATCGGCGGTTACATGGCGTATGTCTTCCGCATGCAACTGGCGTTTCCGGGTATTTCAGTTCCTGGCTTTGGACAGGTCTCGCCGGGTGAGTACAATTCACTGATTACGAATCACGGCTCAATCATGATTTTCTGGGTGGCGATGCCAGTATTGATTGCCGCCTTTGGGAACTACCTGATACCGCTCATGATCGGTGCGGATGACATGGTGTTCCCCCGCATCAATCGCCTTTCCTTTCAGGTGTTCTTTATCAGTTCAGTGGTCCTGCTGCTCTCATTGTTTGTCGAGGGCGGTGGCTTTGGTGGTGCTTGGACGTCGTACCCTCCGCTCTCAGCGAGTGGGGATTACAACTTGACTCAGTTGGGTGCGTCGCTCTGGCTTATAGCCGTTGCGCTGGAGTTCGTGGCCTTCCTGTTGGGCGGTATTAATTTCATCACTACGCTGATGAATTCTCGAGCCCCGGGTATGAAGGCGTACGATATCCCGATGGTTTGCTGGATGATTGTGATTGCGAGCATCCTCTTCATGCTCTCCGTCGGCCCGCTTCTAGCTGGTGCGGTCATGCTGTTGTTTGATCAGACCCTGAATACGGGGTTTTATGATCCTGCTCGCGGCGGTGACCCGATCCTGTGGCAGCACCTCTTCTGGTTCTTCGGACACCCAGAGGTTTACGTGGTGCTCTTGCCAGCGATCGGGATCACGGTAGATGTCATGGCCACTTTCTCGAGGAAGAAGCTTTTCGGATACAAGCTGGTCTTATACACGGCGGTAGCGACGGGTGTTTTGAGCTTTTTTGTGTGGGCGCATCACCAGTTCATAGCGGGTATTGATCCGCGTATGGCGAACGTGTTTACGGTCACTACGCTGCTGATTTCTGTGCCGATTGCAGAAATGCTCTTCGTGATGATCGCGACGCTCTATGGGGGATCGATAACACTCACTACTCCGATGCTATGGGCCTTAGCGTTCTTGGCTGAGTTCCTGATTGGGGGAGTGACCGGAATCTTTCTTGGAGCGAGCGGGGCGGACATCTATTTCCACGATACGTATTTCGTCCTAGCGCACTTCCACTACACCTTCTTCCCGATCGCCATCATAGGGACGTTCTGTGCCTTTACGTACTGGTTTCCGAAGATGTTCGGGAAGATGATGAACGAAACTCTAGGAAAGATTCATTTCTGGGGCACCATCATCCCGTTCAACTTCATCTTTATCCCGCTGTTCGTGCTGGGTATGGGTGGTCAGCACCGCCGGATCTATAACTTCGAGCACTTCCCAGAGATTGCGGGGCCTGAGTACTTCCAGCTGAGACAGATAGCTACTATCGCGCTCCTGATCATGCTCGCCTTCCAAGTGGTCTTCTTTTTCAATGTCGTTATGAGTTGGTGGAAAGGAGAGAAGGCTGGAAAGAACCCCTGGAAGGCGAACACGCTAGAGTGGACAACAGAGTCGCCCCCACCGCACGGAAACTGGCCTGTGGAAGAACTTCCTACCGTGTATCGAGGGCCTTATGAATACGGTCATCCGGATCGTGAAGAAGATTACTGGCCCCAAAACCTACCCGGCTGATGGCTCACGCAAGACCGATCGCAACGACCCGGAGTGCTACAGGGATTCCAACTCCTCGCCTAGCTGTGTGGTGGATCCTTGCGTCAGAGGTGGTCATTTTCGGCGGCCTGCTCGGGGCATATTTGATGCACCGTATTGGCCATCCCGAATGGGCTGAGGCGGCTTCACACACTCAGACATGGATTGGCGCGGTAAACACTTTTGTACTGCTTACCTCGAGCTTCACGGCAGTACTTGCTCACCAAGCGGCAGAAAAAGGAAAGGGAAAGGAGGCGGCTAAGCTTCTCGCTTTCACGATTCTCGGCGCTCTTACGTTTCTCGTGATCAAGTCGTATGAATGGACGATCGAGATCATGGCTGGGTACACGATCACCGCGAATACCTTCTGGTCCTTTTATTACACTGCAGCAGGATTGCATGCACTGCATGTAATTGCGGGTGCCATCATTATGGGATTCATTGCGGTCGATGCCTACCGGGGCCGTGAATTGCACCGAGTCGAGATCATCGGGATCTATTGGCACTTCGTGGATGTGGTTTGGATTTTCTTGTTCCCGCTTCTCTACATAGCGAAGTAGGCGAAATGTCTGAGAACAACGAGCAACGTGATGAGCAGGGCCACGATGGTGGCCACCACGTCAACTACTTTAAGATCTATGTCATCCTTCTGATCCTTTTCGCGATCTCGGTGGTAGGTCCCGAGGTGGGCGAATTAACAGGACTCCGCTGGATAACTCTGATTACGGCCTTTGGGATCGCCTTTGTTAAGGCGCGTCTTGTGGTGAATAACTTCATGCATCTGGCCTGGGAGCGAAGGATCGCGAAGTGGCTGTTGGCATCGTCTCTGATCCTGCTGCTTCTCTTTGTGGCTGGTGTCGCGCCGGACGTGATGAATCATGAAGGAAACAATTGGGATAATGTTGCAGCTAAGGAGGCTGTAGAGCGTGGCTTGGCAGCGGCCTCAGGGTACCCTGAGGAGGAAGCCCAATCAGACGAGCAGGCGGAGGAAGTGATCGCAATCGGATTCAGTGCTCAAAATTCTTTCGGGCAGATTTGTGCTACCTGCCACGGTTCTGGTGGCGAAGGTGACGGTCTTGCAGGTGCGGCCTTAGATCCTGCTCCAGCCAGCTTTATTGACCCTGCTTTCTGGCAAGACCGCGATCGTGACCGGATCATCACCGTCATTCGCGATGGTGCGGCGGCCGTTGGTGGCTCCGCACTAATGGCTCCTTGGGGAGCTCTTTACACTGATGATCAACTGGAGCAGATGGCGGATTACGTCATGTCATTTCGCCCCAACTAGTACTTAGCGATACAAGAGAACAGGTGGTGTCCCCGAGTGTATACACGCTCAGCAGGTTGCCTTAAAGCGAAGCCAAAATGAGCGCAGAATCCGCGACACCCTTAACGGCCCCCCGGCCAGCTAAACCCAAGCCAGCCATCCCGAGCGGCGTGCTTGGCGTGCTGATCTTCATTTTCACCGAGATCATGTTCTTCTCAGGGTTGATTTCCGCGCACACGATTGTGAAGTCCCAAGCAGCTGGACAGATGTGGCCGCCTTACGGTCAACCCCGGCTTCCTGTTGGGGAGACGGCGCTAAACTCCCTAGCCTTGCTAGTCAGTGGCATAGTTCTGGTTTTCACGTGGTTCGCCTTCAAACGTGACCCCGAACGGGCCCGCATACCTCTTCTCCTCTCGATCGTCCTTGGTTCGGTTTTTGTCGGGTTTCAGGGGGTTGAATGGGTGGCACTCCTTTCGGAAGGCCTGACGATGCAGTCGAGCGCCTATGGCGGGTTCTTCTATCTCATTGTTGGTTCGCATGCGATTCATGCGGTGGGCGCGTTGATCGCGCTCATATGGGCATACGATCGCTCGTCGAAAGGTCTACTTACGTCAACGCAACTCGGCACCGTCTCGGCTTTCTGGTATTTCGTGGTGCTCGTGTGGCCGGTTCTATACTGGCAGGTTTACCTATGATGCGCGTTGGGATGTCGACTCTCTTGGCTTTCTTGGCTTTGTCAGCGTTACCCGAAGCTCTTTGGGCGTGTCCTGTTTGTTTTGATTCAAGCGACGAGAACCGACAAGCGTTCTTAGCAACGACCATTTTTCTTAGCATCTTACCTCTTGGAATGGTTGCAGGGGCCGGGATATACATTCGGAAGCGCGTGCGTGGGTCTCGGAAGAATCCAGCGAACACCAAATAGCAAAGCTAAGAACTGGCGCCGAACGGGTTGTCCCGGACTGAGGCTGGGTCTAACGTCACGAGCGGCACATATCGGAAGCCGGTGAGATTCCGGCGCGGTCCCGCCACTGTGTTGGGTTCGAGGTGAGAGGGAGTCAGCTTCTTCTCACCCGAAACGGACGCTCGATGCGCCACTGGGCTTAGGCCCGGGAAGGTGAGCGCTCCGGCCCTAAGCCAGGAGACCTGTGTCGCCGGATGATGCTGTCCTTTATTGGTCGACGGAGCCACATGAAAATTCAGATCCGGGAGCGAGCCGCTCCTATACCACCTCAACGCCGTTGGTCAGAGCTGGTTTGTCTAACCCAAGCTGTATTCATAGCGTTGACGGTTGCTTTAAGCGCATGCACAGATCCACCGGATGTGCGTTCATCCTCGGAGTCTTCGTCGGCCGTCGGGCGTACCCCAACGCGTATCGTGAGTCTCGTACCATCCCTCACTGAGTTGGTGGTAGCGATTGGGGTGGATCAACTGCTCGTGGCAAGAACGGATTATGATACGCACCCGCGAGTAGTCGATCTCCCCTC
>DEBI01000065.1:11020-13620 GCA_002348465.1 Gemmatimonadales bacterium UBA2960
GGATATGCCTGCTCTAGCGGCCCGCTTGAATGATCTTGGGATTTTGACGGTAAGGTTTCCAATAGAGACGGTAGCAGATCTCTACTATTCGATAGAGAAACTTGGTGACCTTTTTGGACAAAAGGATGCCGCTGACGAGCTTGAGAGCGAGATTTCCTCGGGACTGGAGGAGGTGTCTATTCGAGTTGCAGGGCAACCTCGGGTGCGCACTATGTATGTCATCTGGTCAGACCCGCCTATGACGACTTCGTCGGGTTCTTACATAGACGAAGTGATCTCAATCGCTGGTGGCCAGAACGTCTTTTCAGATGCTCCGGTCAAATGGCCCAGTGTAGGATACGAATCAATAGTGGAAAGGAACCCCTCGATACTGGTGTGGCCTAGGAGCGACGGGTCCGAAGTGACAATGAAATATGTGCAGGGGTTGCCCGGATGGCGTGACCTAGATGCTGTGCGAAACGGTCGCATCATTTTCGTAGACGCGGAGCGGTTCAATCGTCCAGGTCCTCAGCTGCCGAATGTCGCGCTGGAGCTCGCACGTGGATTGCATCCGGATGCGTTCAGGAAAACTGGTCTATGACTCGTCACGTGATTCTTCTTCTAGGCCTACTTCTTTCGTTTTTGGGGGTACTGACTCTAGGCCTCGCTCTGGGCGCTGTCCCCATTCCAGTATGGGAAGTCCTCTCTGCTCTTACTGGATCATCAGATCCTCAGGTTGAGACCATCGTTTTAGGTCTCAGGCTTCCTAGGGTATTGCTCGCAGCCGAGGTTGGAGCAGGGCTGGCGGTTGCAGGTGCTGTCTTCCAGGCGCTACTGCGGAACCCATTAGCCGAGCCCTACATCTTAGGTGTCTCAAGTGGGGCGGCTGTTGGTGCGGTCATGGCGATCATCCTGGGCATGACGGTCAACTCCATGTTAGCCCTCCCCGTTGCGGCGTTCTTGGGTGCGGTGTTGGCGATCATCCTAGTGCTTGCGATGGCTCGTGCCGCAGGCAGGGGACTCGATACGCACGTGCTGCTCTTAGCAGGTGTTGTGATCGGAGCATTCTTTAATGCGGTAGTGCTTCTCCTCGTGACCTTCGCGGATCTTGAGACGTTTCGGGCCGCTATGCTTTGGATCATGGGATCTTTTAGTGGAGCAACATGGGAGAGTGTAACAATGGTAGCGGTCTGGGTCCTTCCGGCGCTCACGGTTCTGACAGCATTTGCTCGTCCTCTGAATCTGCTTTCAGTCGGAGAGCAGAGCGCTTTCCACCTTGGAGTTGACGTTCGTCAGCTGAAGATTTTCCTGTATGTCGGCACTTCTTTTTTGGTAGGTGTGTGTGTCGCAGGGTCTGGGGCGATTGGCTTTGTTGGGCTCGTAGTGCCGCACGCGCTCCGCTTGGTTGGAGGAAGTGACCATCGGTGGCTCCTTCCAGCATGCGCGATGACTGGAGGTGGATTTCTTGTCTTTGCGGATACGGTCGCTCGGACTGTGCTAACTCCTGCTGAACTTCCGGTCGGGGTTGTGACTGCGTTGCTCGGTGTTCCGGTATTCCTGTGGCTTTTAGTCCGCTCTGAGGAGTCTTTGTGAGTCTCTTCGAGTTGCGAGATGTTTCGCACTTCTACCGAGGGGTAACCCGGGCAGCGCTGGCCGGTGTGACGCTCGACGTCGAGAGGGGTTCACTCCTAGCGCTTCTGGGGCCGAATGGGTCTGGAAAATCCACATTGCTTAGAGTCATGCTCGGAGAATTGGAAGCATCAAGCGGGTCTGTGATGTATGCCGGTCGGCCAAGTAACGAGCGGAGTCGGCGTGAAGTTGCGAGTGAGATCGCATTTGTGCCGCAGGCAGAGTCTATGGCGTTTCCGATGACGGTTCGCAAACTCGTCGAGATGGGTCGATATCCGCATACGGGCATTCTTGGTCGTATGGGGTCGGCTGATCGAGAGGCTGTAGATCTAGCTATGGAGCGAGCGGGTGTGGCTGACCTTGGCGGAAGGAGTATGGGGAACCTCTCAGGAGGTGAGCGTCAACGGGTCAGAATAGCTCGCGCGCTCGCCCAGCAGCCAAAGATTCTTGTGCTAGATGAGCCCACCGCGGCACTCGACCTCCACTTCGCAATGGAGACGTTTGAATTGATGAGCGAACTCACAGAGGAGGGCTCATTTACGGTTGTTGTCGCAACGCACAACCTAAATCTGGCGGCTCGCTACGCCACGCAGCTTATCCTTCTCTGCAGTGGCCGTATTGAGGCGTCTGGCCTCCCCAGTGAAGTAATCACGGCTGAGAATATTCAGCGGGTGTACCGATGGCCGGTGGTCGTCACGTCGCCAGCTGATCTGGGTCCCAGAAAGGGGGCTCCGCAGGTGACACCGCTTTCACTCGGCCCTGATCATAAGGGCCGTTGACGAGCCAGCCGTTAGTTACGAAAATCTGGGCACAATTTAAAGCGGGTGGGTCAAACGGAAGCCGGTGTAAGTCCGGCGCGGCCCCGCCACTGTGAGAGGTCCGGTAACACGGAACGTCGGCTCTGAATGCCACTGGGGAATGGTCCCTGGGAAGGCGAGTGCGGACGGCCTCGAGCCAGGAGACCTGACCCACCGGTATACCATAACCAGAAT
>DEBI01000065.1:14046-18409 GCA_002348465.1 Gemmatimonadales bacterium UBA2960
GGAAAAGGGAGATGATATGAGATACTGCGGATGCTTCTTGGCTCTTTTGGTATTAGTTGCGCCGGCCTCATCGCAGCAGACGGGCCCGATTTACGATCTTGACGGGCTGATTGTCACTGGAGTACCAGAACCTCGGTCCGAATCGTCCATAGGTGGGACCGTGACTGTCCTCGAAGGACGAGAACTCAGTGAGCGTGGGATAACTCGAGTGGTCGATGCCCTGCGAACAGTGCCTGGTGTCGCCGTCGTGGAAAGCGGATCCTTCGGCGGTGTGGCTTCACTCTTCCTAAGAGGAGCGGAGAGCGATTACGTCCAGGTCCTGATTGATGGTGTTCAAGTGAACCAGCCGGGGGGTGCTTTTGATTTCTCCGGATTGACTACACACAACGTGGAGCGCATCGAGGTGCTGCGTGGGCCAGCGAGTGCCCTCTACGGCTCAGATGCGGTTGGTGGCGTGGTCCATATCATTACCCGGAGTGGCTCGGGCTCCCCAACTTCGACTGCCTCCATAACGGGAGGGAGCTATGGGGGTCGGTTGTGGTCGCTTGATCTGCGGGGAGGGACAGAGAGTGTGTCGTACGGGTTTGGCCTCTCAGATAGCGAGACAGACGGCATCCTAGCTTTCAACAATGAATTTCAGAACCGAGAGTTAAGCGGTGTCGTTCGATTCTTACCGGATACCCGTTCACGGATTGAGTTGGCGACGCGACTTGGGGGACGTGAGTTCCATTATCCCACCGATGGATCAGGGAATGTGGTGGACCAAAACGCGTTCACTTTTGCCGACGAAGTCACACTAGGACTCGACGCTGAACGACAGGTTTCGGAGAGAGTCCGAGTTGAACTTTCGCTTTCATCCTTCGCGTCAGACGGTGGCACAGACGATGCGATCGACAGCGGAGCCGACACGCTGGGCTTCTATGGCTACACGAGCCTTAACTCTCTCGAGCGGACACGAGTGCGCTTCCAGTCCCATGTACTTTTTTCTAGCTCGACCTCAGGCACACTCGGCGCTGAGTTGTCTGATCAGAAGCAGCGATCCTTCAGCGAATCCCTGAGTCAGTACGGGCCTTCGAGTGGTGAGAGCCAAAACACTCGTACCAACAGAGCAGCGTTTCTTCATGTTGCGTCAGGTCTTGAGGCAGTGGATCTCAATGCGGGCGCTCGGATCGAAGATAACGAGTTGTTCGGAAGGACCTCCACCTGGCAAGTTGGAGCTTCATGGGGGTATGCTGAAAGTGGCCGCTTCCGTGCCTCGGCGGGTACCGGTATCAAGGAGCCCACCTTTTTCGAGAACTACGCGACTGGCTTCACAATCGGAAACCCCGACTTAGCGCCGGAGCGTTCGTCTTCGTGGGAGGTCGGCTGGGAGCAGGGCTTATTAGACGGAGCTGTGCATTTTTCTGGGGTGTGGTTTGATCAGGATTTCCAGGATCTGATTCAGTACACATTCTCCCCGCCGAATCCGGGAGACCCCAACTATTTCAACGTTGCGGAAGCGAGTGCGCGAGGGCTTGAGGCTGGCATGAGCATATCGAGTGGTGCCCTGACGGCAGGCGGCGATTTTACCTGGCTTGTTACCGAGGTGATCGACTCGGGTTTCGATTCAGGAGAAGGTGCCACGTTTGTCGAAGGTGAGGCGTTGCTGCGAAGACCTAAGTCTGTGGTCGGGGCTTCAGTCTCTTACCGGTGGAACACTGGGGCCACAGTGAACTCATCGATCCGGAGAGTTGGGGAACGCCAGGACCGTGATTTTGGCTCATATCCAGCGGCACCAGTAATCCTAGAATCATACACACTGCTTGATGCTAGTGCGGAGATGCCTTTGCTAACTGAAGGGAATCGCTCGCGCCTCTCTCTTACCTTGCGAGCCAGTAACTTGCTCGATGCTGAATACGAACAGGTCTTTGGGTTCGCAGCGCCAGGTCGTCAGGTATACCTCGGTGCGAAGGTTGGCTTTGGAGACGGTAGCTAGACGCCTCGAGGACGGACGTCCAAGGTTCTGATGGCAGTGTTACAGAGACGTTTGTGCGGAGGGCAGGCCGATTCAGCCGGCCCTCCGCTGTTTCCTCTTCATGAAGTCCATCATGATGTACTGACCGAGTGTCATCGTGCTCGTGAAGTAAGCTTTGCCACGTGCGATCTCCGAAACCTTCTGAACGAACTGCACGAGGTAGGGGTCCTCAGCGAGCATGAAAGTGTTGATCGGGATACCCCCCTTACGGCATGCGGCTACCTCGTCGAAGGTTCGTTTTAGGATGATCGGGTCGAGGCCTCCAGAGTTCACGTAAACACGACCGTCAGGCAGCGTCATAGCACTAGGCTTTCCATCGGTGATCATGATGATCTGCCTCATGTCCTTCTTCTGCGTGCTAAGTATCCTTCGTGCTATTTCGAGTCCTTCAGCCGTGTTTGTGTGAAATGGACCGACCTGCGCTTTTGCCAACTGTGAGAGCGGGATTTCCTCAGCGCGATCTCCGAATGTGACGACACGTAGCGTGTCCCCAGGGAACTGAGTCCGGATCATGTGGGACATTGCTAACGCGACTCGCTTAGCTGGAGCGAATCGATCCTCGCCATAAAGGACCATCGAGTGGCTTATGTCGAGGAGAAGAACGGTGGCGCACGAAGAGCGGAACTCAGACTGATGCACCATCAGGTCGCTATAGTCTAAATTTAGTGGGACCTTCAAGCCTTCTCGCTCTATCGCGTTCTTGAGCGTAGCCGGGATGTCTAGGTTCATCGTGTCCCCAAATTCGTAGGGGCGCGAAGCGGCTTCGGCCTCTATGCCCGTTGCCAGGTGAGGGGTGTCGTGGGAGCCGGCGTTTGATTTTCCGAGGGCACCTAGAAGCCCTTTTAGGGCTCGGTAACCGAGGAAGTCGACCCCTTTTTGGGTGAGGTTGAAATTTACTTGCTGTGCGGCCTGCTTTGCCTCGTCTATGTCACCTGCTCCTGTTACGTCGTAGGTAGCCCCAGGCATCTGGGCTTGGCCGCTTTCGAGGTTTATGTATCCCTCTTCAGTCATGCGCTGCACAAGGTCGTCGAGAAGCTCCGCTATCTTCTGACGCACGGCGTCATCGTTCTCACCTTCTCCGCGCAGTTCCTCAAGCATTTCAGGCGTGAGTTGACCGCTTTCGATCAGCGCGCGAAGGAGGTGGTCTTTGAGGGAGTCCGTTGAGTCGGTGTCCTCTTCGCCTGACCACCCCCAGTAGGGGTGATAGTGTGGTCCTCCGGCGAACCCTCCATCCATCAGAAAGTCGGAGAGGTGTTCGAGCAAGGATTCTAGGTTTAGGGCGTCTAACCACTTGCCCTTGTATTTCGAATAGGTTGTGAAGCGCATGACACCATCTTAGGGCTCTGCATACCTTGCGGCCATGAAACCCGATTCTATTTCACCTGCAACTGCGATGGGCTTTCGCCAAGCTCTATTAGCCCACTACGACCGGGCTGCTCGCGACCTCCCGTGGAGACGCGACAGAGATCCGTACCGGATTCTCGTGTCAGAGTTCATGTTGCAACAGACTAGGGTCGAGACTGTAGTCAGGTACTACGGTCCGTGGCTCGAGCGGTTCCCATCGTTATTGGCACTTGCTGAAGCTAGTGAGGATGAAGTCCTAAAGGCATGGGAGGGGTTAGGCTATTATCGACGAGCCCGCAACCTTCATCAGGCGGCGCGGATTATAGTTGAGAGTCACTCAGGTTCAGTACCTATGGATTTGGAAGCGCTCCGTGCTCTTCCGGGGGTCGGTGAGTACACGACCGGTGCAGTAGCCAGTATAGCGTTCGATATTCCAACTCCTGCGGTTGATGGCAATGTGAGACGTGTATTGGCTCGCTTATTTGATGAAGAGAGGCCGAGTCCAGCCTGGTTGAGGAGGGTTGCAGGAGAAATACTATCAAGCGATCGACCAGGTGACTGGAATCAAGCGCTTATGGAGCTTGGTGCCACCGAATGTAAGCCGAGGTCTCCTAGATGTGACCGATGCCCAGTTTCTAGCTGGTGTGCCGCTTATGAATTGGGGACGGTGGGAGAACGACCGGCTTCGCCTCCGCGACGTGAGATTAAGAAGAGTGTGGTTACTCTGGCCGTTTTCCATTGCAAGGGCGAAGTGTTTCTTCAGAGACGTCCGGATTCAGGGTTGCTAGCCGGCTTGTGGGCTTTTCCTGAATCCGGCCTTGAGATTGCGTCAGCGTATGCTCTTCACTTAGGACTCAGTCCCATGGGCGAGCCCACGGCGCTTCCTCCTGTTGAGCATCGATTCACGCACCTGCAAGTGCGTTACGAGCCGATGATGTTGGAAGTTGACCGAGATGAAAAATGCGGGAGTGTTGGTGAGCGAGGTCGTTGGGTAGGGCTGCATGG
>DEBI01000065.1:18815-25392 GCA_002348465.1 Gemmatimonadales bacterium UBA2960
TGAGCTTAGAGTGAATATTGCCGAGATGACGTGGATGCAGGTCGAAGCGTACCTGAAGACGGATGATCGATGCGTACTTCCTCTTGGAAGCACGGAACAGCACGCATATATAAGCCTAGCCACCGATTCCATCTTGTCGGAGCGTCTGGCGCTCGAAGCCGCAGAGCCCTTTGGAGTGCCAGTATTTCCAGTTCTAGCGTACGGTAGGGCCCCTTATTTCATGGGGTATCCGGGTACAGTAACTGTTTCACCCGATACCTATGAATCTCTTCTCAACGACATTCTAGAAAGTATTCGAACACATGGGTTCCGTAGGATTTTTATCTTGAATGGTCACGGCGGCAACAGCCCTGCTTGTGCTGCTGTGCAGGAGTGGTCCTCTCGGCACAACAGAGTGGAGATTCTATGGCACAACTGGTGGAAGTCTTCGGCGGTGAGAGAGGTGATTGATAAGATCGACCCTCAGGCATCGCACGCGTCATGGATGGAGACCTTTCCATGGACTCGAGTGGACGGCGTGGCTGTTCCAAAGGAGCATAAGGGGGCGGTAGAGTTACCGGATCGAGACGACATAACCCATAAGCGTTTCAGGGAGATTGTCGGCGATGGCTCTTTCGGCGGTTGGTACGAGCGCCCGGACGAAGAGATGAAGACTATCTGGTCGATAGCGGTAGATGAGTCACGGACGAAGCTTGAATCGGGATGGACAACATAAACCTCTCCAAGGAGCCCCGTTTATGAAGATTGAGTTTAGTGGTCAGACGGTTCTGGTAACCGGGGCCGCGAGCGGGTTTGGAATGGAGATTGCTGCTGCGTTCTCTGAGAGAGGTGCGATGGTGTACGCGTGCGATCTCGCAGAGGAAACGCTGGAAAAAACGCAAAAACAAATAGGCGGATCCGGTAAGTCTTCGGTTGTCGACGTAACCAATCGCGATGAAGTAGAGAAATGGGTTCAAGTAGCGTTGTCAGATACTGGGCGCATCGATGTGCTTGTGAACAACGCCGGTGGCGTGCTGGGACAGGTAGGAAAGCCAGTCGAAGTGGTTTCAGTTTCGGAATGGGAGGCGATTGTAGCAGTTAATCAGAACGCGGTATTTTGGACATCTCAGGCAGTTGCTCCTGCGATGAAAGAGGCCCGAAGTGGAAGAATTATCAACATCTCCAGTGGGGCGGGTCTGGGGATTAGCAAGACTGGGATTCAGGCTTATGCATCTGCAAAGGCCGGGCAGATTGGACTCACTCGCCAGCTAGCGCACGAGCTAGGGCCGTGGGGAATTACGGTGAACAATGTGGCGCCGGGCTTTGTGCTTTCGAATTCGGCGACTAAACGCCAGTGGGAGGCGCTTGGCTCAGACGGACAAAACAAATTGCTCGACGAGATTGCTTTGGGGCACCTTGGGAGCCCCTCCGACATCGCTCACACCGTGCTTTTTCTAGCCTCTAAGCAAGCTGGTTGGATCTCGGGGATCGTATTGCCAGTGGACGGAGGCAAGTAGTGGAAGTCGCGGCTAGCTGGACAAGGCTGGGTGCGGAGTGACAGGTCAGGATAATGTGTCAAACCCTTGGTATCCTTCTCCACCTGTGGGCCCTTCGTGCGGAGCACGAGTATAGCCAGCAGTTGTGCGGCTGATCCTACGCTGAGCCACTAAAGCCTCGAGAACGAGTTCACAGGCTGCTGCCCGGTGTCCGTCATTGGCAGTGTCCGAAGATAGGCCGACATCACTCACTAGCTGAAGCAGGCCCGGTACTGTCGAGAAGCCTAGAACGCAGGCGTTCCCAGACGAATCCGCCCCTACTTGAAGCGCCCCTCCGGTCTCGAAATACTCGATAATACCGTCTACGTCGGCGCCAGCGGCACGGACGTCAAAGGCTTGCGAGCATGCTTGCTGAATCAGCTCGCGCGCGATCCGATCTGCACCATGAAGTTCACCTTCATACTCTAGTTCCATTTTCCCGGTAATGGCGGGCATTGCGGCGTAGAGATCTGAAACTCGAGGCACGGCTACGTCTTCTCCGTCTCCTAAGGCGCGCCTCTCTGCGTTCGAAATGACTGTCTCGATCACAGTAATGGGCATGCGTTGGCTCACTCCTGAGCGTTGATCAATCCGTTTATCATGCCGCCCCAGAAAAGCGATTCGCTCAACGACCTCCTGTAGAAAGTCAGGGACTTCGACAGATAGATCGTTGCGACTAATCCACGCTTCTTGGCGTGTGATTTGTATTCCAATGTCGAGGTCCTGCGGATAGTGAGTGCGAATCTCTGCGCCTATTCGGTCTTTGAGCGGGGTGATGATCTTCCCCCGTGCAGTGTAGTCCTCTGGGTTTGCTGTGAAGACCATGAGCACATCGAGCGAGAGACGGATTGGGTATCCCTTTACCTGCACGTCACCTTCCTGGAGGATGTTGAACAGTCCTACCTGGATCTTGCCAGCGAGATCAGGAAGCTCGTTGATTGCCAGGATCCCACGGTTGGCTCGCGGGAGGAGACCGTAGTGAATGGTGAGTTCGTCGCCGAGAGTGTGCCCGCCTCGTGCGGCCTTGATCGGGTCCACATCGCCTATCATGTCGGCGATGGTCACATCTGGCGTCGCAAGCTTTTCGACGTAACGGGAATCTCTTGCGATCCAATCGACCGGAGTGGCATCGCCGTGCTCTTGAATCTTCATTCGGCCGAACTTAGAGAGCGGATTAAGAGGATCATCATTCACCTCGCTCCCGCCGATGATTGGAATCTGCTCATCTAGTAGCAGGCTTAGGTCACGGAGTATCCTGCTTTTGGCTTGACCTCTTAGCCCTAGCAAGATGAAGTCGTGTCGGGCTAGGATCGCGTTGACGATCTGAGGAATGACGGAGTCAGCGTATCCATGCACGCCTGGAAAGAGAGCTTCTCCAGACCTAAGCTTGTGGATCAGATTGTCGCGAAGCTCTTCTTTGACGGGACGTTGCTTGTAGCCGCTTTCCTTAAGTGATCCGAGTGTGTTGGGAAAAGACTTGCTCATTGGTGGTCCGATTCGACAGTCGTCGCGTGTGGAGGATGCGGCACTATTTGACGGCGAAACGGTACACGTGTCGACCGACGCAGGTCCCACTCTGAAATAAAAGCCTTGGAGCAGTCATGTCAGAGGGCACGCCCGTCCTCAAGAGCATCTTGAGTCCCGTTGATGCGCAGCCTCCCCTCGTAAAGGACCTCTTCATTGTCGCCGATAAGCCCGACGACGAAGCGATTCCGATGGATGTCGTCTTCGTCGGCGGCGGTCCCGGAGGGCTCGCTGGAGCGATCGAACTCGCGCGACTCGTTAGCGAAGACAATGAAAACGGCGGGGGCATCGGAGAGATAGAGATAGCGGTACTTGAAAAGGCTGGGCAGATGGGGGAGCATAACCTCTCGGGGGCGGTGGTTAACCCCAGTGCCTTCAGAGAGCTCTTTCCTGAACTTGACATGGAGGATCTTCCTCTTCGACGCCCAGTCGAAAAAGAAGCGGTATACGTCATGACGGAGTCGAGTTCATACCGGATTCCGACTCCTCCTACGATGAAAAACCACGGTAACTGGATCGCTTCGATCTCTGAGATTGTCCGTTGGCTGGGGGAGAAGGCCGAGGGGTTTGGTGTGAATGTATTCCCGGGGTTTCCGGTTGACTCATTGCTGGTGGAAGGAAGGAGGGTCATAGGGGTAAGAACTACGCCGTCAGGGTTGGGCCGCGATGGCGAACCTGCGGGCGGAGGGGATCATATGCCATCAGTTGACCTTTCCGCCCAGGTCACGGTGCTCTCTGAGGGCTCCCGTGGCTTGTTATCCCAAGCGTGGTTCGACTGGCAAGGTGTGATTGCTGAGAATCCTCAGATCTACGCGCTAGGAGTGAAGGAGGTCTGGGAGGTGAAGAAGCCACTTGACCGGATTATCCACACTATGGGTTGGCCTCTTCCAAGTGATGCGTTTGGCGGAAGCTTTGCGTACCCGCTCTCCGATAACACCGTAGCACTTGGTCTAGTGGTCGGACTAGACTATGGAGACGCGCGGCTCGACGTCCATGAACTGCTCCAACGTATGAAGTTGCACAAACTGTTTCGCGACCTTCTTGAAGGTGGCGAGATGATCGAATGGGGTGCAAAGACGATTCCGGAGGGGGGCTTTTATTCTGTACCGGAACGTCGGCATGGGGACGGTCTGCTAGTGATTGGGGATTCCGCGGGATATGTAGAGGTCTCTTCCCTTAAGGGGATACACTATGCAATGCATTCCGGGATCATGGCTGCCCGGGCGATTTTCGAGGGCCTCAAGAAAGGAGGTACATCTGCTGACCACCTAGCTGGTTATACGTCATCGGTAGATGACAGCGTGATCATGAAAGATCTCAAAGAACGCCGGAACATGCGGTTAGCGTTCAAGGGTGGCTTTGTCAGCGGTGTTATTAAGGCGGGCCTCATGACACTGACAAGAGGGGCGTTTCCCGGTCGTAAGATTTCGATCTCAGAAGATGCAGCGGCCCCAAAGCACCTAGGCCCGGAAAGGGAGCCACTTGTTCCAGATGGCAAGCTGACGTTCTCTAAGGTCGACGCCGTCTACAAATCCGGTAATCAGACGCGAGATGATATCCCGTCGCACTTGATTGTCGCAGACAGCATAAGTCCCGAGGAGGCGGAGATGTACGTGCATCTTTGTCCAGCCGGCGTGTATGAATGGGATGGTGAGAGTCTGGCTGTAAATGCGCCTAACTGCATTGATTGCAAGGCCACAGACGTGCTCGGTCCCCGTTGGACGCCGCGCGAAGGTGGTAGTGGACCGTCGTATCGGCAGATGTAGGGGGCAGCAAAAGTCAATTGCTTTGCGGCTTTTGGCTCAACCTAGGCCGGTAAAGGAGCGACGAGTACCTTGAGTTCGCCGAGTCCCACCTAATTAGGTTTCAGGATGAGCGACGGCATATGATTAGCAAACGGTTGAATCTTTCGGACGTGGAGCTGCTTTGAAGAGGGAGAGGAAGTGGGCGTCTAATCCCATGCAAGACGCCCACTCAATCTTGCTGCATATCCCCCACGCTTCGACTGTGATACCGGATCGATTCGCGGACCTGTTCGCTCTCGATCATATGGAGATGAAAGAGGAACTCCTCGTCATGACAGACCACCATACCGACGCACTATTTGAATTAGATGATGCGGACCGCCTCGTGTTTCCGGTGTCTCGGTTGCTAGTAGATCCGGAGAGGTTCAGAGACGACGCGCAGGAGCCGATGTCTAGCCGTGGGATGGGAGTCGTGTATACAAAGACCCACCATGGCCGAGACTTAAAGTCCGATCGTATGCGGGAGATGCTCGTCGAGGAGTATTACGATCCGCATCACTCGGCCATGGGCGCATGGGCATCTGATCGGCTTCGGAGGCACGGTCGCTGCCTGATTATCGACTGTCACAGCTTTCCCCGCAGACCGCTGCCATGTGACTTGGACCAGACAGCCAGCCGCCCAGACATCTGTATCGGAACAAGTTCTTTGCATACAACCGATACTGTGGCCCGTGCTTCCTGCTCGGCCTTCGAGGCGCGCGGCTACACGGTAGAGGTCAACCGACCATACGAAGGTACGATCGTCCCCCCGCTCTATCTTGGGAAAGATCCGTTTGTCCAGTCAATCATGATTGAGGTGGGACGTTGGCTCTACATGGACGAAGCGACCGGAGAAAGGCTCAGTACCTTCGAGACGTGTCAGGAATCTGTGCAGGCCGCGATGGAAGCAATTGTGGAGGCTTGGCGGGGCAACACTGCCCGGCAAGAGGAGAAGGAGCAGGTCGATGACCGACCCAGAAGGTTACGATCCCAGGCGGGCAGGGATCCGGGAGAACCAAAAACAAAGGTGCCCTAATCATCCTCATCGATTTCGAGCCCGATCCCGGTAGGTGTAACCACGAGCGTTGGCATGATGGAGCGCACTAGTTGCGATCCAAATCCTTCCAATGCAGCGTCGGCCGACTCGTAAAGAGACAGAGACTCAATCGTTTTGATAGTCGGGAAGACCATCGGTAGATCGCCCTGATCTAGGCGGTTCAGTGCGGCTTGCGGAGAGATCCAAAGTGCCTCAGTCATCTCGCGGCGATCTACGATCGGTGTTGCACCAGAATGAACTTTGGCTGCAAAAAATCGCGTGTCGTAACGTCGTGGCTCCGGCTCGGGGGTAATCCAGTGGGCGATGTACTCGACCTTGTCGCCCGTGATTCGGCATCCCAGTTGTTGCAGGGCTTCATGGAAATTGATCCGGTCACTCATTAGCGCATCGCGGATTTTGTCCACGCTGGAATCTTCAGCAGCGGTGGCCGGAGCTGAACCATCTTTTTGCACGCCGATAAGGATCCCGGTTTCCTCGAATGCTTCGCGAAGTGCAGCAAAGTAGTACGCGATGGCTGGCGGTTCCTCGCTTTTCCCGAGCCGTTTTTCCGCCGAATCTCGGTCTAGGTTGTCTAGCCGTGATACCAGCTCAGGAAGCGAATCAGGTTTATCTACTCGTCCGCCTGGGAAGACGTAAGCTCCTGGTACAAAGCCTGACTTAGGACTACGGCGCATCAGGAGCAACTCTAGTCCGGCTTC
>DEBI01000065.1:25797-38337 GCA_002348465.1 Gemmatimonadales bacterium UBA2960
TTCAGCAAACCCAGCCGGCAGGTTTTTAAATGGAATGACGAATTCTCCGGACCCGCTCAACGGCCCGCCGCCATCCCGTCTTTCCTTGGGTCTGAAGCGGCCGCCCAGCCTCTAGTAAGTCGCAAAATCGCCTGTCCTCCCCCGAAGGCCACGCCTTGGGGATCACGAAGCTGGTGTCCCAGGGCTTCGAGGGCCGAGCCCACCTCAGGATCCAAGTTCTCAATTGCTACACGTGTTCCCGAGAAGTGACGGAATCGGGCCGCATCGATGGCCTCCTGGGGATCCATTCCGAATTCGACCATGTTGAGTAGGACCTGCACGTGCCCCTGCGGTTGCATTGATCCGCCCATCACACCGTAAGAGAGCCACGGATCACCATCTTTAGTGACGAATGCAGGGATGATCGTGTGTAGTGGACTCTTATTAGGGGCGATCTGGTTTGGGTGCCCCTCCTCAAGCGTGAAGCCAGCACCTCGGTTTTGCAGGACTATCCCTGTTCCCGGCACTACAACGCGCGATCCGAAGTACCCGAATATAGAATTGATAAAGGAGATCATGTTTCCGTGCCGGTCGGCCACTGTCAGGTAGATAGTTTCTGAGTCAGTGGCGAGCTGACCCGGATCAGGGCGATCCGCTGCCGTGAAGGGATCGATCAGAGTAGCTCGGTCGGCGAGATAGTTAGCATCGAGTAGTGCCGCTGGTCTCACGTCCATATGAGCGGGGTCTGCGATATACCGGCTCAGGTCTGCATGGGCGAGTTTTTTGGCTTCAATAAGTGTGTGCAGGTATTCGGCGGAGTTGTGCTCCATGGTGGAAAAATCATAGCCTTCGAGCATCTTGAGCATCTGGAGGGCCGCTATACCTTGACCCGCCGGAGGCAGCTCCCAAAGACGGTAGCCCTTATAGTCAACCGATAGTGGCTCGACCCATTTCGGTTCGTGGCTTTGCAGGTCCTCCAGGGTTAGGTAGCCGCCGAGTGTGCCGAGCCCTTCAACAACTTCACGGCCTAGGTCTCCCCCGTAGAAAGCCTGTACGCCATCCTCTGAGATCCGCTGGAATGACTTGGCGAGGTCAGGGTTCCGAAACCAGTCTCCAGCTGCCGGAGCTTCGTCATCAATCAAAAATGTCGCTGCTGCGCCCATGTCACGACGTAGGCCGTTTACTGTGCCAGCCCAGTCCTGAGCGATGATTGGAGTGACCGGGAAACCTTCGTTCGCGATACGAATCGCGGGTGCTAGCAACTCGGCAAGTGTCATGGTGCCATACTTCTCAATCAGCGCATTCCAACCGGACAAGGCGCCGGGCACGGTGACCGAGCGTGGCCCTGATCCAGGTACGCTTGGCTCTTCTTCGGCGAGAAGGGCTTCGACATCAACGTTAGATCCGGATTTCCCGCTTGCATCGAGACCCACAAGTCGCCCAGAGTTTGCGTCCCAGAGTATCGCAAACATGTCGCCGCCTATTCCGGTCATGTGTGGCTCTGTCACGTTAAGAACGGCAGCCGCCGCTACCGCGGCATCTATAGCGTTACCACCTGCTGCGAGAATTTCGAGAGCGGTTGTGGTGGCAAGGGGCTGGCTGGTAGCTACCGCGTCATTGGGTGCGTAGACCGTTGACCTGCCTGAGTAGGTGGCCGGGCTGTGCACAGGGCCCGTCATCCGAGAGGTCGCTTGAGCTTCAATGCTAAAGGGAGTGAGGGTGGTGGCCGCGAACAGGGCCAAGAGTAGGATTGAGCGTGACATGGATGAGCCTAGTGTTGAGTTGACCATTGAGGTATGGCCTAAAAGAGTGCGCGGACTGGGGCGGTTCTGGGGTCTGATTGCCTGCACGCGTTGCGTTACTATAAAGGTTCAGAGTGTGCATTTCGTCACATGTTCGTTCGGTATTCGCAGGTGAACCCTGAAACCGTGTAATTCGGACTAGTGCGTTGCTCATCGAAGAAAACAAGACCGCTGGCGCGAGGAGTTGGAAGCTGCCAACCTAACTACCACTGTGTAGGCCAAAAAGTGGCGGGCACTGAGGTTTCCTGTGCGCCACAATGGCAGCAAGGTCTGCACTTACGGCATAAAATCCCCTCTAAAATGTGGCACGCATCTCGCAACAGAGTTCCACTCCCAAACTAAGCTCTGCCCCTGCCTTGACCACGAGCCTTCGCCCAGAACCAACGGCTCCGAGATACTGGAGAACGAAGCACTGATGTCTGAGCGTTTTATGCTTCCGGTTTTACCCCTTCGCGACACTGTCGTCTATCCAGGGGTCGCAGTCCCAATTTCTGCCGGTCGGCCCGGAACGGTAGAAGCCGTTCAAGAGGCCTTGGATGGAGATCGCAGACTTTTTGCGGTCGCGCAAACAGAAAATGTTGACGATCCGACTCCGGAGTACCTTTACACGATTGGGACTGTGGTCCGAATCATTCAGACACATCGGGGCCGGGGTGGCGTTCAGCTCCTCGTTCAGGGGGAGGGCCGAGCCCAAGCGATATCATATCATCAGGAAGGAGAGGCGATGCTTCAAGCCGTCCTCCTCGAAATGGATACAATGGAGCCAAGAGACAGTCAGGACCCTGGCTTCCAAGCATTAGATCAGGAGTTGCGCGATCGGGCGGCGGAATTAGGCACCAGGAGAGGGGTGCCGGCTGATGCGCTGAACCAACTGATCCAAGGAGTGGACGAGTCGGGTCCATTTGCCGACCTCGTTGCGTTTTATCTCGAACTCGAAACGGCCGACAAACAGGAACTTCTGGAGTTGTTGGACGACGAAGAGAGGATGCGAGCCTGCCTGCTCGCAGTTGAGCGGGAGCTTGCTAGGCTTGATGCTCAAGAGGACATCCAAGCGAAGGTGCAATCCGAGCTTGGAGAGCGCCAACGAGAGATGTTGCTTCGTGAACAACTTAAGGCCATTCAAAAGGAGCTCGGAGAAGAGGAAGAACGGGACGACGTAGAGGAGATGAGAAATCGCATCTCGGAACTCGAGCTTTCTGAGGAGCAGCGAAGTGAGGTAGATCGGGAGTTGCGCCGACTTGAGCGTACGAGCCCCCAGTCCGCCGAATACCAAGTGATCCGAACTTTCCTCGAGTGGGTCACAGAACTCCCATGGAACGAGAGGTCTGAGGAGGAGATCGACCTAGAGACGGCCGAGCAGATCTTAAATGATGATCACTACGGCCTCGAAGATGTAAAGGATCGCGTGCTCGAGTTCCTTGCGGTGCGGAAGCTGGCGCTGGATCGGGCTGCTGCGAAAGGCAAGAAAGCGGAAGATGATGTGTCAGAGGTCGGCGTAGTCTCAGCTGGGCGTGGACCGATCTTGCTGTTCGTGGGCCCCCCAGGGGTGGGAAAGACGTCGATTGCGCAGTCTATAGCTAGATCACTCGGCAGGGAGTATGTCCGAATCTCACTTGGTGGCGCGCGGGATGAGGCAGATATACGGGGCCATAGGCGCACTTATGTGGGGGCCATGCCAGGTCGCATCATCCAGGGGATGCGTCAAGCGAAGTCTAAGAACCCAGTTTTCCTGTTGGATGAGGTCGACAAGCTTGGTGTTTCTTTTCAGGGAGACCCTAGCTCGGCGCTACTCGAAGTTCTCGACCCAGCTCAAAACTCGACTTTCGTCGATAATTACTTAGGAATCCCGTTCGACCTTTCAGAGGTGCTGTTCGTTGCGACCGCAAACTACCGGGACCGCATCCCTGGTCCGTTACTGGACCGAATGGAGAGAGTAGATTTTTCTGGATATACAGAAGCAGAGAAGCTCGAAATCGTGAAACGTTATTTGCTTCGCCGACAGCGGGAGGAGAATAGTCTTACAGAAGACGAACTTCACATGCGAGACGAGGCTATTCTGACGATAGTGCAGAATTACACGCGTGAAGCTGGGGTTCGGCAGCTTGAGCGTGAGGTTGGGAAGTTCGCACGGAAGGTCGCTCGACGGATCGCTGGGGGTAAACTCAAAAGGATTGACGCTTCATCGGCTGATGTTCGTGAGATTTTGGGTCGTCCACGGGTTCATCCCGAACGGATGGCAGAGCACGACACGCTCGGGGTCGCAACGGGGATGTTTTACACACCTATGGGCGGCGATATCATGTTCGTGGAGGCCAGCGTGATGCCCGGCGAAGGGGGTTTTGTACTAACGGGCCAACTTGGTGACGTGATGAAGGAGTCTGGCCGAGCAGCGCTCTCGTTCTCCAAGGCAAACGCAAAACATTTGGGGATTCCCGAGGACAGCCTGAATGGTCATGAGGTACATATCCACGTTCCTGCAGGGGCTATCCCGAAAGACGGACCGTCGGCTGGCATAACCATGGCGACTGCACTCGTCTCAGCCGTCTCGGGACGTAAGGTGCGTCGGGATGTAGCGATGACGGGTGAGTTAACCCTGACAGGCCGTGTACTTCCGATCGGTGGTGTGAAGGAAAAGGTACTCGGCGCGGTCCGGGCTGGGATTAGCGAGATCATTGTTCCGATCGATAATGAAGCCGATCTCGATGATATACCGCCTGATGTGCGGGAGGTTGTGACGTTCCATCTCGCTGAGACGCTAGACGACGTGATCGCAATTGCTCTGTCGGATGGGAAAAGCCGGCGGATTAGTAGAACGTCATCCGGAGCCCGGAAGCCCGCGAAGAAAAAGGCGAGTGCAGCAAAAAAGACAGCCAAGAAAAAAAAGGTCACTAGAAAGCCCGCTATTGCTGAGAGTCACGCCAGATAGCGGGTCGCTCTACTTCAAAGCAGGTGATTATGACCGTGCGCGGGAGAGGCTTCGGCGAATTGTTGGGAAGCGCCGCAGTGGAACCCGCGTTCTCCGACCTAGATGACTTCGATCGCGCCGGGTTGACCTCGGACCACACGACCAATAACCGCAGCCGTGCATGATGCTTTGGCTAGGCCCTCCCCAACGTCCTTGAGTCTCTCTTCGGGAACTGACATCAAAAGACCGCCCGACGTCTGAGCATCGGCCAAGAGGATTTTCGTCACTTCGTCTATCGAGGGCGAGAAGTGCACGTCAGATGCCAGGTCTGCGAGGTTACGCTTCGATCCATCGGGTACATGACCAGCTTCTGCAAGCATCTTTGCTCCTGGTAACACTGGTACCGCATCGGCGTTCAGTTTCGCAGATGTTTTTGAGGCGCGCATAAGGCCTCGAAGGTGCCCTAAGAGCCCGAACCCTGTTACGTCCGTTGCTGCCGTGACCCCGTTAGAGACCATGACACTAGCGGCATTGGCGTTCAGTTGAGTCATGACGTTGACGGCACTTTTGATGACGCTTTCAGGGGCCTCACCGCTCTTGATTGCTGTCGCGACTACACCAGAACCGAGCGGCTTGGTCAGTACCAGCGTATCTCCCGCCCTAGCCGAGGCGTTAGTCACCATTTGGGTAGGATCAACTTCACCGATTGCGACAAGTCCGTATTTTGGCTCGTTGTCGTCAATACTGTGTCCACCAAGGGTTGGCACCCCTACCGACGATGTCACGGCTGACGCCCCCCGTATTATTTCGTCTAGGATTCCCTCGGTCAGCAGGTGTCGGGGAAACCCTAGAAGATTTAGGACAAAAAGTGGCTTTGCCCCCATTGCGTATATGTCCGAGAGTGCGTTTGTGGCAGCTATGCGTCCGAAGTCGTATGGATCGTCTACTATGGGCGTGAAGAAATCGGCGGTTACCACCAGTGCACGATCATCGGTGATGCGGTAAACGGCAGCGTCGTCCCCTTTGGTGTGGCCAACAAGAACGTTTGGATCTTCGACTGGAAGCACGTGACGCAGAACTTGCGTCAACTCGGACATACCGAGTTTACACGCTCAACCGGCTCCATGACTGAGCTGGGACAGCCGGATCCCCGGTCTTTTGTCCCTAGGCTGACTGGTCATGCGATCTCCTTGGTTGACTTAAGTGTCGCCTCCGAAGCATAAAGTCTCTCGGAAACACGACGGCGTCCACGGGTAAACAATGCGCTCGAGGCCCTAAGGACAAATTAGACAGCCTGGTCAGCACGAAAGCGAATCAACTTGAAGCCTATCTCTGGATCTCCCAATCTGCTAATGATTGGACAGATGCGCGGGGACTTGTGCGAGAGCTTCGTGAAGGACGATATGAGTGGGAAGAAGGATTTGAAATGACCGAGTCTTCAAAGATGGACAGCGCTCTCTTGGCTGATCTTTTAGAGGTGGGTGGCGTAGTGACGGAGTACCGTGGCCGAACCCTTGTCCGTCACTTCGGAGATCCTGCCGCCGAATATGTTGCTGCGACAGAGGCAGCAGCTGTTTTTGATAGGAGCCACAGGGGTCGATTAAAGGTATCTGGCAAATCCCCAGGCCAGATGCTAACTGGCCTGCTGACCGGTCGAATACCTAAGACACCATCAAGTGACGGCTCCGTTACCAGTGGTATCGGAACGTACCATGCTGTTCTCACCGCCAAGGGAAAGATGATTTCTGATCTCTGGGCCTACAGGTTAGGGAATAAGGAGAGGGAGGTATATCTGCTGGATGTGCCAGCTGCTGGTCTATCCGGGTTACGAGAGCATCTGAAGAGGTTTTTGCCACCGCGGTTGGCCACAGTTAGTGACGTTTCGGCAGAGACCGCTGCCATCTCTGTAGTTGGGCCGGACTCTATGCTGATGCTTGGGAGGCTGGCTCTTGGTCTCCGTGTCGAGCCTGGCTCTCTCGCTACGGCGGCTGAGGGTGCCTGGTTCTGTCCCGGCGTTCCAGATTCAAGCTCGGATTTTGCATTAGATGGAATAATGGTAGTCCGGACCGAGGAGGTCTGGCCCAATGCATGGACTGTGTATGGTCCAGCAGATGCGGTTCGTGCGCTTTGGCGCGCGCTAGCGGTGCAAGGAACGAAGCTCTCTGGTCTTGGCGTTTGGACCACGCTCCGTGTGGAGGCAGGAAGACCAGTCTTTGGCACTGATATGGATGAAACGACGTTACCGCCCGAAGTCGGCGTATTGGAGAGGGCTATAGATCACACGAAGGGGTGCTATACGGGTCAAGAAGTCATAGTCCGTATCCGAGACCGAGGCCACGTGAACAAACATCTTCGTCTGCTGGACTTAGGTGATATCCCTGCGCCCCGCAGTGGCGCGGAGCTCCTTGCGTCTGATGGGTCTGGCAAGGTCGTGGGAAACCTCACTTCGGTGGTTCAATCGCCTCGGGCCCAAAGTGTTGTTGCACTGGGGTATGTGAGGAGAGGAGTCAGCACTGTGTTATTGGGCGATCGCTCAGTAGTGGTTGATGAGATCAAAGACTGAAATGCAACCTTCAGTCACTCGGCGTTGAGCGCACGATAGTGATCACAACCTTTACTTAGACAGATTGAGCGAGACGGTCAGAGACGATCAAATGTCCGTGTTCCCGACCGTTTTCAATGAAGATTTTGTTTGCGTTATGGCCTGCGGCGATCACCCCAGCGATATACAGTCCGGGGACATCAGTCATCATGTTATCCTTGTTGTGACAGGGGATGCCCGTCTCTTCGTCGATTGATACGCCAAGCATGGCGAGCTGCTTGTGGTCTGATTGCCAGCCTGTCATCGCGACGACAAAATCGTTTTGGATTTCCGTCTCGGCACCATTCTCTTCAGACCGCAAAACCACAGTCGACGGCGTTACTTCGGCCACTCTATGCTTCCAGTACACCGGGATTTCACCACGATCCAGACGATTGTTGATGTCTGGCATGACCCATGGCTTCACGCCCCGATCTATTGTGTTCCCAAAGTGAACGAGACTGACGCGCACACCGTTTCGATACATCTCTAGAGCCGCCTCTACCGCAGAGTTTCCAGCGCCTACGACAAGAACCTTCTGGTCGTAGTACGGATAGGGCTCGTGATAGTAGTGTTTGACTTTGTCCAGTTCTTCCCCGGGGACATCTAGATAGTTCGGGGTCTGGAAGCCACCGGTCGCGACGACTACGGCAGCACTCTTATGATCATAGACCGACCCATCGCTCGTACTAGTTTGGACCAAGAAATTGCCTTGCTCTCCGGAAATCGAGGTCACCTCCTCGTATTGGGAAACGTCGAGGCTCCAGTGTTGAACAACCTTTCGGTAGTAAGCCAGGGCTTCACGGCGGGTGGGCTTGGCATTTGGAATTGTGAATGGAACATCTCCTACCTCCAGCATCGTAGCGGTGCTGAAGAACGTCATGTAGTGCGGATAGTTCAGCAGTGAGTTCGTGATTGCTCCGCGGTCGAACAGGGCACACTCAAGTCCGACCTTGGCAGCAGCAGCCCCGACCGCGATCCCGCATGGCCCGGCGCCTACTACAATCAATTCATATCTGTCATTCATTGCATCACGTTACCCCGTCCCCAACATCTGTTCCAGCTTGTCAATAATTAGCACAATTCATCATGACAACAGCCGAATCCGAAGCCCGAAAGGCCCTAAATCGACTACGCCGTGCTCTTGAGAAAGCTCAACGCGAAATGGTCGAGCTCGAAGGTGCGCTCTCACACGCCGAGGGGCCTGATTTTCCGTCTGATCTTTACGAAGGCATGAATCTATCCATTCGACAATTGCTTGACTTTACCGAGGACGAGGCGACACGGCTTCAGGAAAAGATTCTGCACACAGGAGGACTCGAAGTAGGGAGGGTGCGGAGAGGTTAATCCAGAGGCGGTGCAGGCGCGTTCCCGCTGAGTCCGGCTCCATTAGAACGTGACGTAGGCTTAGAGGGTAGAGTGAGCCCTAAAAGCGATAGGTGTAGTTGAGCTTAATTGATGCTCCTCGCGACAACGTGTTGTAACCGTAGGCATTGGGATCGAGTAGGTCGAGTAACTCCCTGCGCCAGTTTTGCGTGAACACGAGGTAGATGTCGTTGCCTGGCTTGACGATCCAGCGGAGGCGGGAGAAGAGGCCTACTATATTGGATTGATCGTCGTACTGCAGTTGTCCTGTGATCGCGACCCATGGTGAAGGGTTCCAGTCGGTTGATACTTCGTACAGTGACGCCGTGAACTCACCATCGGGAAGTTGAACGTCGTTGTACTGAATGTTGGTCGAGAGGCTTATGCCTGGATTGGGGCGAAAGCTTAAGCGACCGCCGTATTGCTGGCGGTTTCCATTCCAGAAGCCACCTACGGTTGCGCCTCCGAACAGAGATACGCGTCGTCGCCCCGCAGTTCGACCGAAAATTCGGTACTCCCAGATCGTATAATCACCGGGTGTGATTCTTAGCTCTCCGCTTGGGGAGAACTCTCTATCTAGGTACTCGTATGTCTTTGTTGCGGTAACGTCGAAACCGTCGCCGCTCTCTAGGTCTACCCCCAAGAGGTTGAATTGCCATTGCCGCTCAGCTGTACCTCCTCGTCCCCTCAGGAGGTACGGATCCGTCCCTGGAAAGGCGGAGCTTAGGCTAACCAATTCGCGGAACTGCACCGAAAAGTCCAGCCGGCGTAGCCACGGGATTGACGGTGTTCGCGGTGCCCATCCGAACCGGGGCTCGATGCGCCGAAAGTTGTTACGTGTGACGAAGCCGACGGCGGGGCTGTACCAGTCTCCGAACTGACGATATGAAATGTGTGCGGTCCAGATGTCATTGGGATAGTTAAGTCGCGCTCCGTGGGCACTGAGGTCGTCGACGCCGAGGTCGATGCGTTGAGGGTCAGCTAGACCGCGGGGGTTAGAATTCCAAACAAAGAATGCTTCAAGTTCGAGATTTTTGTTACCGAGAAAGTTTCGGGTCTTAAAGTCGAGGTCGATGCCTGCTGTGTGCTGGTCGACCCCGTCGAGGTCTCCCGCGTCTTCAGTGGTTCTCCGAAGCGTGTAGATGCCCCCGATAGCTGACTGTTCCCAAAGCTTTCTTCTAATCCGGGCTACAGTGAAGGCTTCACTGGGAACGGTGACATCCTGTTCGATAAACGTGTTGTAGTAGTCCTGCTTTGCTGTGCCGATTTGATAAAAACCAACTTCGAATGCTCCCGCCTGCCCTGTGAGGCGGGTTCCATAATTGATTGGGATTTGTTGGCCTTGAGTTAGCCCTATGCGTCGGGAGAAGAACGGGGAGGGGCCACTTCTGGGGGCGAAGCTGAAGACACCTGAGCCCTCAAGGAAGAAATCACGCCGTTCGGGCAGGCGAATGGGGAAGCGTGTCAGGTTTACGCGCCGTTGGTCACTTTCTACTTCTGCGAAGTCTGTGTTGACGCTTACTGAGGCCCGGAGGCTTGAGGTGAGGCTGTAATTGACATCCAAAGAGATGTCGCTTGGGTATGTCGTAGCATCGGGTGCAGTAGGATCGAGAGGGTCCGCCGGAGTTACGTAACGGTAGTTTCCGATCGCTGATGGCACCGCCTCGAGCCCAAGCCCTTGTGACATGTTGCGCAGGCCCTGCATGCGGCCTGCGAAGACTGGCTTGAATAGCCCTTCGTTTCTTCGCCATCCTCTCCATAGGATCTCCTCGTTCTTCCGCCGGATCGTTCGCTGGAAATTGATGCCCCATTCCGATTCGTCCGGGTCGAAGTTGAGTGTCCGGAATGGGATCTGGATTTCTGCAGACCAACCATCTGGGCGAGTGGCGGTCCGTGCTTCCCAGATACCGTCCCACGCTTTGTTGATGCCGCCGCCGCGACCGGCTCCGCCACGTCCACCGCTTCCGGTGATAACCCCATCACCCATTAGGCCGGCCGCATTGATCTCGAAGAAGTAGCCAGTACGTCCATCTAAAAACGTGTCTAGAATCCACATGAAACGGTCATCGGTTCCTAGCGACGCGTCACGTTCACGCTGGAAGGCTAGGATCTGTTGCGGGTCGTCGTAGACGATTGCCCCTATGTAGAGGTGGTCTTCGTCGAATACGACACGGATTTCAGTTGGCTCCGACGGTTCGTTGCCTTGAACTGGCTCCTGCTGTGTAAAGTCACTGATGGGCGTAGCACGCTGCCACGCGGCTTCGTCTATCCGTCCGTCGAGATTGATTTCGAGGCTTCCAGATAATTCGAATGCCCGCAGGGGGGCATCTTCATCACTAGGCCTTGCAGAAACGCTCGATCGCTCTTGCGCCTCAATTGTGGCTGGAAGAGAGAGCCCGACCACTAGCAGTGTCAGGAAACCTGTATGACGGACTGGCCGCGTCATGCGGGCCTCCGATTCTTGAGCATTCATTAAAGATGATTGTGCAACAACACGATGACACCGTTGAGGTCGTCGATGTTGGCTCTCAAGTCTAGCTTTCTGGTATGTCGAAAGAATGGGAGTTGCTCGCCGGGCGCCTAGAGGGCTGCTTAATGGGTGTGTCGGGGGGTGTTGATGGGCTGGAACCCTGGAAAGAAAAAGCTTTTCAAGGATTTGCCCAAGAGGTTTTCAGTTGGCAGTTCGAACTATGTGCTCCCTACCGCTCTTTTTGCGAGCGACGTGGCGTTACGCCGTCGTCGGTGTCTGATTGGCGTGAGATTCCTGCGGTTCCGACCACAGCATTCAAATACTTCGACCTAGTATCGACCCCCTACACCAGTAGTTCTCGAAAGCCGGACGCAGCATTTTACACGAGTGGAACTACGCTTGGTTCAGAGCAAAGGGGGTGCCACTTAGTGCCACGCGAAAGTCTATACCGGGCGGCTTTTCATGAACCGTTTAGGCGGGCTCTCTTGCCCGACGTCGATAAAATCAGGTTCATCTCGCTGATCCCCTCACCGGTCGCCGCCTCGCACTCCTCCCTGTCATGGATGGTTGGTATGGCTGCAGACGCGTTTGCGGACGAAGTGGATTGGCTAATCCAGGCGAATGGAGAATGGACCAAGGGCGCCTTCGATGTGTTGCGTGCCGCCAGTGAGGAAGTGGCGCCAGTCCTCGTCCTTGGAACGGCTCTCGCTTTCTTACATCTCAAAGAGGCGGATGATGAGCCGAGTGTTGTTCTTCCGCCTGGTTCTCGGGCTATGGTGACAGGAGGATTCAAGGGAGTACGTAGGGCCATAGGACGTTCTGAACTATACTCGACAATCACTGATTACACGGGAATAGCTTGGGACAGGATAGTGAATGAGTACGGTATGACCGAACTTCTCTCACAGATGTATGAGCCTGTACTAAAAGAAGGAACAAGAGCGGCGGGAAGACTGGCAGCGCCGCCGTGGCTCGGTGTTCGCGTTCTTGATCCGGCTACACTTGAGGATCAGCCCGAAGGTGAGCATGGAATAATCTCTTTCTTTGATCTAGCCAATCTAGGTTCAGTGAGCCACGTCCTCACCGAGGATGTGGGCGTATTAGAAGAGGGCCGGCTGACAGTGTTTGGACGAGTACCCGGTTCAGAGCCCCGGGGTTGTTCCCGCGCGATGGATGATTTGATGGCTGGCGGCGGTCGCTTGTGAGCGTGAATAGTGATGCGGAACTGGGTCAACTAAGTGAAACGAAGCTGGCGCTGCACCAAGCAAGGCCGAGAATTCTGTCTCGACCGGTTGCGGAAATTGCTGACGTGCTGGGCCGAGTAGGTGAACGTTTTTCTGATCCGGGTGATCAGCTTAGGAGGATGGCATTGGACAAGCTGCCCTCCGAGGCCAAGCTCTCTCGGGAGCTTGCCGAGGTCGTTCTTGATGGAATGGCT
>DEBI01000065.1:38712-40099 GCA_002348465.1 Gemmatimonadales bacterium UBA2960
ACCCAGCGTTGCTGGATGGTCTAGTTAGGGCCCAGCAGAGAGGTAATAACAGGTCTTTGTCAGTTCCTAGTGTTATGGCGGTGGGCCCCACACTCTGCATTCAGATTTCGTCCGGGAGCGTTCCAGGTGTGGGAGTGAATGCTCTTATTCGAAGCCTGCTAGTGAAGGCCCCAACCCTTATAAAACCTGGAGTTGGAGACGTGGTTTTAACCCGACTCTTTGCCGAGGCACTTAGTGAAGCTGATACCGAGCTTGGGTCCGCGGTTGCGGTGCGTTACTGGTCGGGAGGAGAGGATTACGAGCTAACGAAGCAAGCGGTCGCAGGCGCTGATACCGTCGTTGTCTACGGATCAGACGAGTCGGTATTGTCAGTCCGAGCCACGGTTCCAGCATCATGTCGATTCATCGCGTACCATCACCGCTTTGGGGTTGGCATTGTTGGCAGAGAGAAGCTCAAGGGCACCATGACGCATCTAGCCGAGGAAGTCGCTCGTGCGGTTGCAATGTTCGAAAATCGTGGCTGTGTCTGTCCCCAGGTACTCTTCGTGGAGCGGGGTGGTGACGTGAAGGTCGAAGCGCTTGCGCACCTTATTGCCGAGTCTCTCGAGAGGCTCGCTTCGGAGTGGCCGTCACACGTAGAGCCGGTGTTCACTGATCGAGAGAGTGCCGTTCTTCGCCAGGCCCGAGATACGATTGAGATTCACCAGGCTGCTGGCTTTGTGAGGATGCTGCACGGAGGCTTAGAAAATTGGACCGTTGTTTCCGAGCGGGATCTGCTCCAATTACCCTTCCTTCCGGGACGTTCTTTGCGGATCCGGAGCGTGCAAAACCTTGAGGATGTGCCGTCCCTTCTAGGGGAAGCCTGTCGCCACATTCAAAGTGTTGGGTATGCGGTGGACGAAGGCCGCGTTAATGACCTCGCCGTTTTGTTTGGTCGCGCCGGGGCGTCGCGGTTCGTGCCCTTCGATGGTATGAGCTTCCCACCAGCGTGGTGGCTTCATGATGGACAAGGACCTTTAAGAGCTTTGATTCGATGGGTCGAAGCCCAATGAGCCGCCTAGCTTAGTCTTCGTCTCCGGGCTGTTGCTCGGTTCGCCATATGACCATCTGACGTCCACCTCGAGGGTTCTCCTCTACGCGGACGGTTAACGCGTCACCTTCATCAATTCCCAGATCTTCCCGCATATCCTGTGGGATTGTCACACGCCCACCGACACCTACACTGACGTCCGTGTAATAAAGCGTACGGTAAATGGCCATCGGAACTCCTGTGATCTTAATCTTGGAGGCCGTGAATCTAAGTGAATTATCAAGAATTTTGTACGGCGCGGAGAACATATGGCTTGCATCTGTACATAAACTCCTTAATCAACTTCGTTTACATTAG
>DEBI01000065.1:40490-40863 GCA_002348465.1 Gemmatimonadales bacterium UBA2960
GACTCAACGCTGTCACCAAAAGGTTTGGTGAGCACACGGCAGTGGACTCTTTTGACTTCGAAGTTCCGCGCGGTGTGATCTGCGGCTTGTTGGGGCCGAATGGGTCGGGGAAGACGACGAGCATTCGAATGATCATGGGCATCCTTGGACCGGACGAGGGCTCAGTCTCTCTCTTCGGGCAAGACCCTGATGTCGTTAGGCGGGCGAAGGTGGGATACCTTCCCGAAGAGCGCGGTGTCTATAAGAAGATGAAGTGCCTTGAGCTGATCACCTTTCTTGGGGAGATCAGAGGACTGAGACGGGGCGAAGCCCGTCGTCGAGGTGGCGACTGGCTTGACCGGATGGGTTTGACCGGCTCGGCTGAGAAGAAGGT
>DEBI01000065.1:41261-43430 GCA_002348465.1 Gemmatimonadales bacterium UBA2960
GAGCCAGAGCTGTTAATTCTCGACGAGCCTTTTTCCGGTCTGGATCCGATCAATCAGGATGTGCTTGAGGAGATCGTTCGGGAGTATCATGCGCGAGGGACGACGATCGTTTTTTCAACGCACCTTATGGACCAAGCCGAGCGTTTGTGTCAGCGGGTATGCCTTATCTCTAAATCCAGAAAAGTGCTCGATGGCGATTTAAAAGAGATTAAGGCGGCAGAAAGGCGAGGTGTCGTAGCGGTTGAATTTGAGGGTCCGGATATTTGGATACAGGGCCCAGAAATAGACCGGATTGAGAGAAAAGAAGGCAGCTTGCATCTCATCCTGAAGGATGGGCAGGATCATCAGCACATTTTGAATCGGGCGGTTGCTTCTGGGGCGAGGATACTGCGTTTCGATCTCATTGAGCCTCGCCTACATGAAATTTTTGTCCGCCATGCGGGTGAGGGTTTGGTTGGGGATGCAGGAATGGATGACGGTCCACGATCAGCTTCTTCTGGCGGGCTTACCCACTTCGGGACCGCATAGATGTGGCATAACGTGATTGCCGTCATTCGGCGCGAATACCTCCAGCGGGTTCGGTCCAAATGGTTCATAGCGGCCACAGTGGCTGGCCCACTTCTCATGGCAGCGGTCACTGTTCTTCCGGCTTGGTTGGCAATCCAAGGTGAACGAGATGAGTTCAGACTGGCAATCGTGGACGGGACAGGAGTGCTCTCGGAGCGGCTAGTGCCTCGTTTAGAAAATGGAGGCTTCGAAGTCGAAGAAGTCCGCTGGCACACCGACGTTGTGACTG
Source organism: Gemmatimonadales bacterium UBA2960 (assembly GCA_002348465.1). GTDB lineage: Bacteria > Gemmatimonadota > Gemmatimonadetes > Longimicrobiales > Gaopeijiaceae > UBA2589. The sequence continues at coordinate 42,058 of DEBI01000065.1, forward strand.
AGTTGCGGGAGCGAGCCAATGGGGGAGACCTTGGTGGCTTCATTATGGTCGACGAGCTCACGCTCGAGACCGGTGAGGCGATCTATTATTCCATGGATGTGCCGAGCGGGTTGCGTAGGGTGACCGTCCAAACGTCCATCGCTCGGACAGCTCTTGAGTATCAGCTCGAGCAGCGAGGGGTGGACGCCGAAGGGCTGATGGGTGGAGGTGCACTGGAAATAGAGGTCATCTCGGAGGCAGGATCAGACATCACCGAGGTAGGATTTGGCCTTGCTTATATTGGCTCCTTCTTCCTTTACATGACTATCCTGCTGTACGCTGTAGCGGTCATGAGGGCAACGCTGGAGGAGAAGACCAGTCGTATCGTCGAGGTGATTATATCAGCGATGCGGCCATGGGAGTTGATGCTAGGGAAGATCGTGGGTGTCTGCGCGGTCAGTTTAACCCAGATGGCAATATGGATTAGTGCCGCCACCGCGCTTATTGCCGGTGGAATCCCGATGATCATTGCGGCCCGCCCAGAATTAACGAACCTGAGCAGCATCAGTGAGATAGTGCCTGGAATAAGTCTGGTGATTCTTTTTCTAGGCTTCTTTCTGTTCGGTTTCCTGATGTACTCAGGGCTTTACGCAGCGGTAGGCGCCATGTGCAACACGGATGAGGAGGCCCAGCAGGCGCAGTTCCCGATGATCATACTGTTAATTGTTCCCATATTAATGGTTATGCCGGTGATTCAGGAGCCGAACACGCCCATGGCGGTATGGTTATCGCTGTTCCCGCTTTTTTCACCGATTTTAATGTGGGCACGAGTCGCTGGTGGAGGAGTTCCCTCTTGGCAGGTGCTACTCTCCTTCATCTTGATGGCCCTCATGGTTTGGGTCATTGCTTGGATTGCTGGTCGGATATACAAAGTTGGGATTCTGATGTCGGGTAAGAGGCCGACGCTTCCGGAAATTTGGAGATGGGTAAAAGAGGCTTAGCGCTCTTATTCGGTGTCCGGCAGTGCTGATCGCAGCAGGCCCTGCAGTTGTCGGTCGTCGAAGCTTCGAGCCTTCGCGATCGCTTCTTCGTAACTGTCCTCGATGATGAGCACCGTGGTAGAGGCCGAACGCTGCTCCTCCGATCCGGTTGGTGGTTCAAACCGGAGACTGGCTCGATGTGCTGTTGCGGGGTGCACATGTCCCTCAAGGTCGAGGTAAACGTCCCATATGGAGCCCTGATGGGCGATTGTCGCGACGTGCACGCCGTGCCGAGGATTTGAAGGGGTCAGGGTCATACTACTCACTTTATGCACATTGAGGTTCTGAGTACAGCGAGGGGTGCTTTCGGCGCTTATCTCTCGACTGTCTATAACGAGTCTCATCGCCAGCGGT
>DEBI01000041.1 GCA_002348465.1 Gemmatimonadales bacterium UBA2960
ATATCAGAATTTGCACTATCGTCGTCCTGCTCAACTTCGAAGATCATCTCCACGTCCGGAGAGAGCTCGGGCAATGGATCAACAGTCGATTCCTCTACAGAGCATGTGACATCTTGAGGGCTTTCCTCCTCCTTTGCCCACTCTGGCTCCATACCCTCGACTGGAAGCACGACCTGGTTCGCAAGCTCACGCTCACGTTGATCCGCAAGTGCCTGCGCTGCCACTTCCCGACCGCGATCAGCAACGACTTTCATCGTTCGACCAGCGGCGTCACCACCGACCATAAACCCTCGCCCCACCGATCTCAGGGGATTCCACCCCAAAGTTGTTACACTGAGAGCAACAAACGCAGTCGTCGTGACCACCGTGCCTCCCACCACTCCAAGTAATCCGACTAGAGGATGCCCTAAAGTCATGCCGATCCACCCCGCGGACACTGGTGACTGTGTCGCGATCCAAGTAGCAATAGGGACGAGAAAAAGCATTCCAAAAAACAGGAGCCCAAAGCGCAAAGCCCTCGAGGAAACCATCCACCCACCCAGTTGCAGCCCGAGGAAAATCACCACCACTGGTACTATGACCGACGCGACACCTACCACGGAAAACAAAATGTCGCGAATCGTAACGCCAAAGACCCCCACCATGTTGCCTGAAGGGAACCACTCTAAACTGCGTGATCCAAATAGCTCAGCCGGAAAAAGTGAGAGCAAAAAAAGAACGGCGACCCCGAGCGCCGCTACCGCCGCGATCTCTCGCCGTTGCTCTCGAGACAGCAAGCTTTTCCCACCCTTGTTCTTCTTTGATCGCCCCCTCTTCGAGGTCTTATTCTTCGAGGTCACTCTCCGATCATTCTCCAACTCGGGTGATCGACTGGTCTACCATCTCCACCAGAACATCATGGCGATCGACGTCTGCACATAGTGCGAGATCATCCTCTAGACCCACTCCGATCACGGCGCGCCCCGCAGCGGAGAGACTCAGGAAACGCTTGGTTGGCTTTCGGGCTTGAGCAAACGCACGGACCGCCCGCGCGGCGTCATTCAATTCGGGATCTTCATCTTTCTTCGATTCTGGACCTGCTAGGACCCTTTCAATGAGGTGCCCTGCACACAAAGCATCGTCCAGAGAAAAAGTATCCTCATGTCCTATGCAAATGATGGAGATATGCTCTGCCATCAAAAGCTCTGCCGCCACCGAACCTAGATTAGTAAGTGCACAAGGGAGGACTCGATCACCTTCCTGCGCCAGCCGCAATGCTCTGGTGACATGCGCTATATTCATTACAACCTTTTTGCCCGCGACCACGTCGCTCGTGAACTCGTGCGGCGAGTTCCCTAAATCGAAACCCTCCACTTTCTCTGCTTTTCGCTCTCCACAAAGCAGGGAATCCTCCCGACCGAGGGACGAAACAAGCTTCACCGCATCCTCTGTTGATTCGGTTGGGAAAATCTCTCGCGCGCCATTCGCCAGCGCTTCAACAATCGTCGTAGTCGCTCTTAAAACATCTATCACTACGACCGTGGACCCAGAGAGCTCGGTTCCATCCACTTCCGGGACAGTGAAGTACGTATCTATCCTCATTAGACCGGCTGATCCTTGGACATCACTCTGGCAACAAACCCTGTATCCAGATCCCCTTCTACAAAGTGTTGGTCATCCAAGATCTCGCGGAGAAACGGGATCGTTGTTGGAATTCCTTCTATGACCATGTGATCGAGCACGTGCCGGGCCCTTACTATGGCCTCCTCGCGAGTCTTGCCACTAACGATCAGCTTCGCAAGCAACGAGTCGTAGTGCGGTGGGACTCTGTATCCGGCATACACATGCGTATCCAATCGAACCCCTGGGCCACCCGGTGGATGGAAAGCAGTGATGGTACCCGGCCCTGGAGCAAAGTTACGATCAGGATCTTCAGCATTGATCCGGAACTCAATCGCGTGCCTCTGATGGACTATCTCACCATCCGGCGCAGCAAGAGGTTCTCCAGCAGCAACCCGGATCTGTTCTTTGAGCAGATCGAATCCCGTGGTCACTTCAGTGACCGGATGTTCAACTTGGATCCGCGTATTCATTTCCATAAAGTAAAAGGAGCCATCCTGGTCGAGGAGAAACTCGACCGTACCTGCGCCGACATAGTCGATCGCCTTCGCTGCGAGCACAGCAGCTGCACCCATCTCAGCTCTCAGTTCTGCTGTCAAACCCGGCGATGGAGCTTCCTCTACCAATTTTTGATGACGTCGTTGTATCGAACAGTCACGCTCTCCGAAATGCATCACTCGCCCATGCTGATCGCCGAACACCTGGATCTCAACGTGCCGGGGCTTAAGGATACAGCGTTCAAGATAAACGTCAGAGTTCGCAAATGCTGCTCGAGCCTCATTTTGAGCTGCCGCGAAATGCTTAGGGAATCCATCGACATCCATTGAAACCCTCATGCCCTTCCCACCACCGCCCGCCGACGCCTTGATCATGACAGGGAAACCGATTTCTTCTGCAATTGGAATCGCCTCCTCCACGGTCGGCACGATTCCATGAGAGCCAGGAACAGTCGGCACTCCGGTTTTCACCATAGTCTCCCTTGCTGTTGCCTTATCACCCATAAGACGGATCTGCTCAGGTGTAGGACCAATAAATGTGATGCCTGAGCGAGCGCAGATCTCACTGAATTCGGGATTTTCAGCGAGGAAGCCATAACCGGGGTGGATCGCCTCCGCACCGGTGACCTCAGCGGCCGCTATGATACGGGGTGCGTTGAGATAGCTCTCTGCAGCCGGGGCAGGACCGATGCAGACATCTTCATCTGCGAACCGGACATGAAGGGATTCCCGGTCCGCCTCCGAATAAACAGCTACCGTCTTGACGCCAAGCTCGTGGCAGGCGCGAATGATACGGAGAGCGATCTCTCCGCGATTTGCAATTAGTACTTTGTTAAACAAACGGCTGCCTCCGGGACCGCGAACACCCCGAATGCGGCAAGGGAATCGAGTCCATTGCAAACCCTATGTAGGGGTCTAGTCTGCTAAAGATCTGGATCAACTAGGATCGACGCGAAACAACACCTGACCGAATTCAACGGGCTGTGCGTCTTCAATGCAGATCTCAGTGATGGTACCGGAAACTTCACACTCCAGCTCATTCATCAGTTTCATGGCTTCTATGATGCAAAGGGTCTCTCCCGGTGAAACTTTCGAGCCGACATCTACGTAGGGTGAAGTGTCCGGTGCTGGCGAACGATAGAAGGTTCCCACCATCGGTGATGTCACCTCAATCAGGTTACTGGCAGGGGCCCTCTCTTCCTCTTCTAGGGGCGTAACTACTTGAGCGTCATCTGAGGCGGCCCCAGCCAACACAGGCGCGGGAGCTGATATTCCGGGAAAAGTAGCGCCACCATACGGAGGCGTTTTCGAGAGGCTGACCCGGGTACCCGTGCGTTCGATCTCCAGCGAATCAACACCGCTGTTGTCGAATACTCGTATTAGACGTTCGATGAATTCGAGGTCGATCATGAGTTCACCCTAGAGAGGTACTTTTCTTCACGGCGGTCGATCTTAAGAACGTCCCCTTCTTCAACGAATAGTGGGACATTGATTACTGCACCCGTCTCAAGTGTTGCAGGCTTGGTCGCACCTTGCGCGGTATCGCCCTTAAATCCCGGATCTGTCTGAGTGACTTTCAACTCCACGAACTGAGGAAGCTCTACACTGATAACCTTCTCATCGTGAACCAATCCCTCGCATGCCATGTTTTCTTTAAGAAACTTCAGCTGTTCTGCGCCAACCAGATCGCGTGGAATCGGGATCATATCAAAGGTATTCACGTCCATAAAATAGTAGAGTTCACCGTCAGTATAAGAATAATTAACCGGACGACGCTCTAGACGAACATCCTTCACTTTTTCACCGGCCCGATAAGTCTTGTCCACCACGGAACCACTCAGGACGTTCTTCAGTTTCGTCCGAACGAACGCCCCGCCTTTGCCGGGTTTAACGTGCTGAAAGTAGGTAATGGACCAGAGATCTCCGTCGATCTCAATTACCATCCCATTGCGGAAATCCGCAGTACTGGCCATTCAAGTCGTCTCTCTTCAAGTCTTTGTAACGGGAATCAGCTTTCTAGTTGGGCGAGCAGTCCCCTGAGTCCTAAAAGATAGCTCTGGACGCCAAAGCCATAAACCACGCCCGACGCCACTGGTGCCAAGTATGAGTGACGACGGAAACGCTCGCGACTCGAGATATTCGACAGGTGACATTCAACGAATGGACGATCGACACCGGTCAAGGCGTCCCGCAGTGCAACCGATGTATGTGTGTATGATCCAGGATTAATCAGGAACCCGTCCACTCGTTTAGCCGCCTCCTCGATGTAATCGAGAAGCTCCCCTTCATGATTGGACTGGAAGACCTCGATCTCAGCAGCCATCTCGTCCGCGAGTGCAGCCAGCACGTCATTCACATCATCAAGAGTATCAGAACCGTACACCTCGGGCTCTCGTTTGCCGAGCAGTCTGAGATTAGGGCCATGGATTACAGCGATCTTCATTTTTCATCGGCCTCCCATCCTAATAGCTTGTCGAAGTATTGGTCGATCTTTTCTGGCTCGACTCCGCCAATACTGACTGGGGGCTCACCATCCTCTCTGTCAGATGAACTAAGTGGTCTTGCGGCGGATTGATCTATCTTGCTGCCGTCACCAAGGTACGCAGCTTGAACCCCAACCCCTCCCACATAAAAAGACCCTGGCTCCGCTGACCCATTGTTAAGGTTTTCTTTGTTCCCATTATCTGATAAAGATACGGTGTCCTTCATAACGGGCTGCACGCTACCAGTCGGAGTCTGATCTCCCGCTATCGAACAAAGTATGCCCTCGAGTTCAGCGATTCGGGCGCTGAGGTCCGTAGCATCGGACTGCGCCGAATTCAGGTGACGATATACGTGTAGTGCTTGGTCCACAAAGCCTTGCGAAAAGTAGAGCTCGGCTAGGGTCCGAGTATAGATAGGCTCTGCGAGACTGGCGGAATGATCTGCATGTGACTCATCCGAGAGCTTGGCTCCAGTAGCGACCGCCGACTCCTCAGGCTCGCACTCGAGGGGGTTCGCCACCCTGTCCGCGAGCACCGACTCATGATCATTCTCGATGACAACGTGATGAAGC
>DEBI01000147.1:0-5173 GCA_002348465.1 Gemmatimonadales bacterium UBA2960
ATAACCCGAAGGTCGCAGGTTCAAATCCTGCCCCCGCTATAGCTTTTGAAGCGCCGCCGTATGGCGGCGTTTCCCACGTGTGGGACCTAAGGGAGGTGCGGATGCAGAAATCTGTTCTCTGGAAAGGAACCCAGACGTGGAGCCCGCGAACGTGGGCGGGAGTGGAGAGGCGTTAGTAAATTTGCCTCTCGAGACGCTCCCCGCTCGTGCCGCTATAGGCTCGGGCGGGGTTTTCGTCTCGGCCAGGTAGCTCAGTTGGTAGAGCACATGACTGAAAATCATGGTGTCGGCGGTTCGATTCCGCCCCTGGCCATGATAACCGTCACTAGGCGGATGTAGTTTAGAGTAGGAGAAGGCATCAGAGGTCCGTAGCTCAATTGGTAGAGCACCGGTCTCCAAAACCGGGGGTTGGGGGTTCGAGTCCCTCCGGGCCTGTAGGAAAAAGGTGAAGCCCCGGTCGTCTAATGGTTAGGACACCAGGTTTTCAACCTGGCAATCGGAGTTCGATTCTCCGTCGGGGTACTAGTAAGGACAGCTTTTTAAAAACAGGGGGTTGTAGCTCAGTCGGTTAGAGTGCCGGTCTGTCACACCGGAGGTCGCGAGTTCGAGTCTCGTCAGCCCCGCTCGTTTGTTTTTTGAAATACCGAAGCCGTTTTGCCTTCGGGCGAGTTGCGGCTTCATGGGTCTTGTGGGAGGGGGCCGTAGCTCAGTTGGGAGAGCGCTTGAATGGCATTCAAGAGGTCAGGGGTTCGATTCCCCTCGGCTCCATAGGGTTCGGGCAGAGCCCGACAAAAGTAAGACAGCGCTCGGGTGGCGGAATCGGTAGACGCGCAGGGTTCAGGACCCTGTGGGGGTTAACCCCGTGAGGGTTCGAGTCCCTCCTCGAGCATCTTCGCCCCTAGGGCGATGTTAAATGAATCGCCCACGTGCTGGAATTGGTAGACAGGCTGGTTTGAGGGACCAGTGCCGGAAACGGCGTACAGGTTCGAGTCCTGTCGTGGGCATCTTGGAGTTGTAATTGCGCCCGTAGCTCAATTGGATAGAGTGCCTGACTACGGATCAGGAGGTTGGGGGTTCGAGTCCTCCCGGGCGCATTTTAGTGATTTTAAGTCGGGTTTCGGGCGCGTAGCTCAGTTGGTTAGAGCGCTACGTTGACATCGTAGAGGTCACAGGTTCGAATCCTGTCGCGCCCATTAGGGTCCGCCATTCTAGAAGGCCCCGAGGGGCCGTAGCTCAGTTGGGAGAGCGCAGCGTTCGCAACGCTGAGGTCAGGGGTTCGATTCCCCTCGGCTCCACTTTGACATCGATTGCCACCATAGCTCAGTTGGTAGAGCACGTCACTCGTAATGACGGGGTCGTCGGTTCAAATCCGACTGGTGGCTCTTCATTATTGCCCCATGGTGTAACTGGCAACACGCCGGATTCTGGTTCCGGAGAGTCTAGGTTCGATCCCTAGTGGGGCAACTCGAAGCACGGATTTGTGCCAGTAAGTGCTTCGTTTGGAGGGATGGCCGAGTGGCTTATGGCGGCGCCCTGCTAAGGCGTTGGTGCTTGCACCGCGTGGGTTCGAATCCCACTCCCTCCGCTGTTAAGGTCGTACGCTTTTTGCCACGGCCTGGTTTGGACGGGTGGCCGAGTGGCTTAAGGCGCACGATTGGAAATCGTGTGGACATTGTCCGCGTGGGTTCGAATCCCACCCCGTCCGTATGCAGTTACCCGAGTAGTCCGGGGTGTGGCTCAGTCCGGTAGAGCGCTGCGTTCGGGTCGCAGAGGTCCCCGGTTCGAATCCGGGCACCCCGATTTTGACATACTCCCGCTTTGAAAGACTCGCGTTGTCCGGATCCGGACAACAATGCATACTCGAATGCCCGAACCCAGCACGGGTTTGGGCATTGTTCGATGGAGCGCTGGCAGAATGGCTAATGCACTCGCCTCGAAAGCGAGCGTCCGAAAGGACTTGGGGGTTCGAATCCCTCGCGCTCCGCTGGGAAACTATCAGATTGTCATGAGTTCAGGTTTTTTGTTTTCGGCAAACTGAGACTAAAGAACACCCAGGTTCTGGTTCACGAATTGGAAAAGCGTGCCTTGCTTCTTAAGCGGTCTGGGCACCTTCAGACTTCCACTCCGCATAGAGAGGGGGGTTCTCACTAATAGCGGAATCCGCGAGAATGGTCCGCCGCGCTGACCCTTTTTCTAGTGCCCCATACAATCTGATGTCTGACGCGCCAATCGAGGCACCCACCCAACGCTCCATCTTCTTCTTCTGGAGCCCCTTGGCGGCAACTTGGGTCATGATGGCGTCGGAGGGGCCATTTCTGGCCGCAATCATCGCACGACTCCCTGACCCGACATACAACCTCGCTGCGCACGGAGTCGCGTTTGCTCTCGCGATTTTGATTGAAGCACCCGTAATCATGCTCATGAGCGCGGCAACATCTTTGGTAAAAGATCGGGTAAGCTTCATCAAACTCAGAAACTTCTCTCGTCTTCTGTGTCTGGGCACCACCGTCCTACTTCTAGTGCTACTAACACCACCTGTATACGACCTTTTGATTCCAGGTGTGATGGGTGTACCTGAGGAGGTCGCGAGTCTGACCTACGGCGCCCTTTGGTTCATGCTGCCTTGGCCAAGTGCGATCGGATACCGCCGATTTCTTCAGGGTGTCCTGATCCGATCTGGTAAGACGAAACTCGTGGCTTACGGAACCTTGATCAGACTGGGTGCGATGATCGTCGCAGCCCTAGTGGGATTCCTCCTGCTAGAGATTCCCGGTGCCTGGGTAGGCGCAATGTCACTGGCAACAGGGGTAACGATAGAGGCGATCGCAGCAAGGTTTATGGCGTCTAGAACGGTTCGCGGCATCCTCGATGGTGAAATGGATGGATCAGAATCGCGCGACATCACCTATTCGGACATAGCTAGATTTTATTACCCACTCGCTCTAACCTCATTGATCGGACTGACTGTTCAGCCACTGCTCACATTTTTCATGGGCCGAAGCATCTCACCCGTTGAGTCACTTGCAGTCTTCCCAGTCGTACATTCCCTGTCTTTCTTCTTCCGGTCCATGGGATTGGCGTATCAGGATACGGCCATAGCTCTCATGGGACATCGCTTCAAGAATTACGATGCTTTGGCCAGCTTCGCATTGAAGCTTGGGACAGCAACATCAGCAGGGCTGGCCCTGGTCGCATTCACTCCACTATCTGAGGTCTATTTTGTAACTGTCTCGGGGCTCACCCCTGAGCTAGCCGATTTCGCCCTCACACCCACCCGAGTCATGGTCATGCTACCGGCTCTATCGGTGCTACTTTCCCTCCAAAGAGCAGTCTTAGTAGAAGGCCGGCGAACAGAACTGATAACGATCGCCACAGTTCTTGAGGTCCTTACAGTGGCAGCTGTCTTTGTCGCGCTCGGGTTCGGAATGGAGCTAGTGGGCGCCACAGCTGCGTTTTCGGCATTTCTAGGAGGACGCTTGATGAGCAATATCTACCTCGCTTGGGAATCTCGAGGCATGAGGTCTGGATGAACGTCAGAATGCGACCCTTTCCAAGCCTCTTTCGGTTGGGCTAAGGGAGAAGCCGAAACATTCGGGGTCTCCACTTCCTTCATCAAAGGCTTGATGCATCGCCTCAGCCACACCTTCAGCGTCGGACTGATCACACATTGCAATTAGTCCAGATCCTGCACCTGATACTGTCACTGCCCATGCACCAGCATCTATACCAGCCGAGATCACTGACGAGGCTCGAGGAATCAAGGCCATTCGATAGGGGACATGAAGCTCATCTTGGGCCCCGATTCTAATCAAGTCAGCATCACCCTCGGCTAATCCTTGCAACAGAGCGACAAGCCTTCCCAATGACGCAGTAGCGAGCCCATGTGAAACCGATTTAGGCAGTTGCCTCCTAGCCTCATCCGTAGAGACGCCAACCGAAGGCGCAGCGTACGCGAAACCCACTTGGGGACTCAGGGGAAGACTCATCACCATCGGTCCGTCTTCAGTTTCAGCCACCGCCCTGAGCCCACCGAACATGCTTGGAGCCGCATTATCACCGTGCCCTTCTTCCCTATAGGCACTGTCGAACGTAGCTCCGTCGTTGCGAGGAAGGCCTCGGACTGCTAGGGCTAGATCATGGCCCGCGACTCGCGCAGCAGCGGATGCACCAAGACCTCTTCCAACGGGGATATCGGAATGCATTTTCAGAACGCCCGAAACACTAACGCCGGCCAGTCGGCTCTTGAGTATTTCCGCGACTATATCGGTCTCGTCCTCGGGCAGTGTTCGAAGGGTCCCTTCACGAACGACCCGAAGAGAACCGGAAGAGTCCGGCGTAAAAGAGACATCCAGAAAACGGTCCAGAGCTAAGCCAAGAGTATCAAACCCTGCGCCTAGATTGGACGTTGAGCAAGGAACACGCACTCGCGCAGAGCTTAAATCAGTCACCGCGGGCCTCCGTCCAATAATTCCTTCAGTCTTCCGAGATCGGGAGGGATAACCGACATTAGCTCATTCCTATTACGAGCGCTCAGGATCGTGTCCGGCATAGACACAGGTTCACAGATCGCGTCCTCGACCACTTCGGGAAACTTTGCAGGATGCGCTGTCGAGAGAATAACAACCGGCGCACCTCCAAGATGCTTACGCTGCGCCACGGCGTACGCCACGGCCGTGTGAGGGTCCATTACATACCGATGTCGCCGATGCACATCTGCGATCGCTCTCAAAGTATCTTGATCTGAGACCCAATCGCCTCCAACATCGACACGAAGTGCGTCGTAGCTCTTATAGAGCCACTGAATCCGTTCAAGATTGCTCGGGTCACCGACATCCATGGCATTGGACAGTGTTCTTATGGAGTCCCTAGTCTCGAATGAACCACCCTGTAAAAGGTCTGCTACTCCATGGTTCCTATTGAAAGCCGCGGTGAAGCCCGCGTGAGGCATCCCACCCTCTGAAGCGATCAACCCGGCACACAGATTGCCCAAGTTTCCAGAGGGAACAACGAAGTGCACCGGCTCTCGAAATCGCCTAGCTGCTTCCAAGTAATACACTGTCTGTGGAAGGAGGCGCGCGACATTGATTGAATTGGCCGAGGTCAACCCATGCCGTGCGCTAAGTGACGGATCCGAAAAGCACGCTTTAACCATCCGCTGACAGTCATCAAATGT
>DEBI01000147.1:5581-10362 GCA_002348465.1 Gemmatimonadales bacterium UBA2960
AGAGGGAATACAGCGACTACTCGAGTGCCGCCTCGGCCGAAGAACGCATTGGCAACCGCCCCTCCTGTATCCCCCGAAGTTGCTACCAGAACTGTAATCGCACCTCCTGACCCTGTTGCAAATAAAGAGACGAGATTGGCCATGAAACGGGCCCCAACATCCTTGAATGCATGCGTAGGGCCATGAAAAAGCTCTAGGATGAATGAACTGTCATCGAGTCGTACAAGTGGGAATGGGAAGTCGCAGGCATCTCTGGCAATCCGTCTAGCAACGTCGGATTCAAGGCTAGGAAAAAGAGAAGGGGCAATCCATTCCGCTACGGGCCCCTCCGGAGGAGGCCAGTCAATAATCGGGATCTGTGTCGGAACATATAATCCGCCTTGCGGCGACATTCCTTGAAGAACAGCCTCACGCAAGCTTGCGGTGTCGCTTCCTCTCGTGCTCACATACCTAGACATCAGCGGACCACCTCTTGCTACCCCGCAAGGAAGAGTGACGACTCACTCGAGCACCTATTACGACTTCTCCAACAGTTCTCTGGCCGAAGTAACCACCGCTTCCGTGGTGATCCCAAATCTTTCATAAAGCACCTCGGCGGGCGCGGAAGCTCCAAAGTGATCTATCCCTATCGAACACCCTTCTGACCCTACCCAACGATCCCAACCAAATGTGCTTCCAGCCTCGATGGAGACTCGCGCCGTGACTTCCGGAGGAAGCACCTCATCCCGATAATCTGCACCCTGTTTCTGAAACAGGTACCAGCTCGGCATACTTACAACCCTTACAGGGATCCCTAATTCTTCCAGTTGTCTCCTTGCATCAACCGCTATGGACAACTCAGATCCGCTAGCGAGTAGCAATACTCGCGGCACTCCACCTGAAGCCTCCGCTAGTACATAGGCTCCTCGTCTTAGACCCTCGGCACCTGCCAAAAGCTCTGCATTCGAATATTCGTCATTCGTTACACTGCCTATGCGCATCAGCACAGCGACCTTTTGCCGGCTCAATGCGAGAAACGAAGGTCCGTCAGCACGCTCAATGGCTGTCCTCCACGCGATTTCAGTCTCCGGCCCATCACCCGGACGAAGGTCCATCACATTTGGAATGGCACGTAGTGACGACAACTGCTCAACGGGTTGATGCGTCGGCCCATCCTCCCCCAGACCAATTGAGTCATGAGAAAAAACGTATATAGATGGCTGGCCCATGAGGCCTGCCAACCGGATAGCTGGTCTCATATAATCTGAAAAAATTAGAAATGTGCCAGCAAAGGGTCTCAAGCCCCCGTGAAGCGTCATGCCGTTCATGATGGATCCCATAGCGTGTTCTCGAACCCCATAATGGATGATCCGACCACTGGGCGAACTCGGCAGGAGGCTCTCCGCACCTTTAATATCGGTTTTGTTAGAACCACCGAGATCTGCCGACCCCCCGACAAGATTCGGCATGCCGGCCGCCAGACCCTGAATGACCTTGCCTGACCACCCCCGTGTGGCATCCGCAGACTCGTCCTGTGTTAAGTCCGGCACGTGCGCGTCCCAGCCTTCTGGAAGCTTCCCGGCCATAACACTTATGTATTTTTCGGCCAGGTCGGGATGGTCGTCCTTGTATGCCTGGAACCTCTCATCCCACTCTTCCTGTGCTTTCTTCCCTTTCTCTACACAGTGCGACCAGTGCTTCAGCGCGGCACTATCAACATAGAAAGGTTCCAGGGATGGGTAGCCTAGGTTCTGCTTTGTCGCTCGAATCTCGTCTTCCCCGAGAGGGGCTCCGTGCGAAGATGCACTACCTGCCTTACCAGGCGACCCATATGCGATCGTAGTGCGCAGAACCACCAAAGAAGGTCGTCCCGATTCCGCTTTGGCTTCTGCGATCGCGCGATCCATGGCTTCTAGATCATTACCATCCTCAACATGAACGACATGCCATCCATAACCTCTGAAACGCTTGGCCTGATCAGTCGACGTGGAGAGGTCGGTCGAGCCTTCGATAGTGATCCGGTTATCGTCAAAAATCCAGATGAGTTTACCAAGCTTCTGATGTCCAGCTATCTCCGCAGCCTCGTGCGACACCCCTTCCATCACATCACCGTCGGAGCAGAGCACATACGTTCGATGATCTACTATCTCATGACCAGGTCGGTTGAAGTATCGTGCGAGCCAGCGCTCCGCTAACGCGAAGCCTACCGAATTAGCTACTCCCTGACCCAAGGGGCCGGTTGTTGTCTCGACACCGGGGATATGCCCATACTCGGGGTGCCCAGCAGTCGGCGAACCCCACTGCCGGAAGTTACGGATATCTTCCTCACTGATCTCATACCCACTTAGGTGCAGAAGCGAATATATGAGCATTGAAGCGTGACCCACGGACAGGATGAACCGGTCCCGATCAAGCCATCCCGGATCGGCCGGGTTATGACTTAGGTGTCGGTGGTAAAGGAGGTATCCCACCGGTGCAAGGGCCATCGGGGTACCCGGATGGCCTGAGTTCGCTTTTTGCACTGCATCCATCGAGAGGACACGCACAGCGTCGATTGCCAACTGCTCAGTGGTGCTCATTGTCGATCCCTTTAGGTTGTCTGAATCACCGCCATCACGCACTCGCTTGGACACTCAACGACGTGAGCGCAGGCATCAACCGACCACAAAATTTACGAGTCGGCCCGGAACGTGGATCACCCTTCTTTCCTCTTTCCCCTCTATATGCCGCCTGACGTTCTCTTCCGCACGCGCAGCAGCAATCACCTCACTTTCCCGCTCGTTCTTCTCTATGCTGATTGTCGCCCGGAGCTTTCCATTGACCTGAACTGCCACATTCAGTGTCGTCTCAACTAGCTTGGCTAAGTCAAACTCGGGCCAATTTGCCCCGTCAAAAATGCTACTGGCATGCCCCAAGCGTTCCCAGAGTTCTTCGGCCATATGTGGCGCAAACGGCGCCACCATCACAACTAACGGCTCCACCTCTGCTCGCACCGCAATACGACCGCCTGCGCGGATCACATTCAAGCACTCCATCATGGCCGCAATCGCCGTGTTATAACCGAGGTCCGGAATCTGTTCGGTAACCTGTCTAATCGTCTGGTGGACCTTCCGTTCGACATCCGCATCAGTTTCACCGGTTCGTGCTGAAATCACCGTGTCCCATAGTCGATGGAGAAAGCCGAACGGACCCTGAATGCCTTGTGGGCGATAGTCTCCACCTTCCTCGAACGGACCGAGAAACATCAGGTAAGTCCGGAAGGTGTCCGCTCCAAACTCCTCAATGATCGGGTCAGGTACGATCACGTTGCCCTTGCTCTTCGACATCTTCGCTCCGTCTGCGATGATCAGACCGTGCGCACGAAATGTCTTGTATGGCTCCTCGAAGTCGATATGACCCAGGTCCTTCAAGACCATCGTGATAAAGCGCGAATAAAGCAGGTGAAGAACTGCGTGCTCGTTACCTCCGATGTAGGCGTCAACGGGAAGCCACCGGCTAGTGACAGCAGAGTCAAAAGGCTCACTGTCCAAGTCGGTCGAAGGATATCGGATAAAGTACCACCCGGAATCTAAGAAGGTGTCTGAAACATCAGTCTCACGACGTGCATCGGCACCGCACTCTGGACATTTAGTCCGATACCAAGCCTCTACCCGAGCAAGCGGACTGATACCGGACTCGTCCGGCCTGAAGTCCTCTACGCGAGGCAAAACAACCGGAAGATCAGATTCTGGAACGGCTACGGGCCCACACGAGTCGCAGTGCACAATGGGAATTGGCGGCCCCCAATAGCGCTGTCTCGAGATGCACCAGTCATGTAGGCGGAAGTTTACTCTCGCGTCGCCCCAACCCTTTTCGGAGGCCCATGCGGTCACAACTTCGACTGACTCACTTACGTCAGTCCCATCGAACGGTCCAGAGTTGATTAGGCTCCCCGGTCCAACGTACGCCTCTTCCAACGGGGTCTCGGTAGAATCACCCGGTCCTAACACCACCCTGACAATCGGGAGTGCAAACTGTTTCGCAAACTCAAAGTCTCGGGAGTCGTGTCCCGGCACGGCCATTATCGCTCCCGTCCCATACTCCATGAGTACGTAGTCGGCGACCCAGATCGGAATCATTTCGCCCGTCGCTGGATTACGGCAAAAGCCACCCGTTGGGACACCCGTCTTCGTCTTATCCGTCTTCTGTCGGGCGACTAGGTCTCTTTGGGCCGCGGCCTCCACATAGTCAGACACATCAGCAAGCATCTCCTCCTCGGTAACGCTCTGGACGAGTGGGTGCTCAGGAGATAGCACGACATAAGTCGCTCCGAATACGGTATCGGGGCGAGTCGTGTACACCTCGATGTGTGTACCCGTCTCATCTCCAGCCTCGTCAACCACCGGGAAACGCAATTGAGCGCCGGTGCTGCGACCAATCCAATTTCTCTGGGCCTTTAGTGTTGTTTCCGACCAGTCTATATGGTCTAGATTGTCCAGAAGACGCTGCGCATAGTCCGTGATCCGAAAGAACCACTGCGCAATCCGCCTTTGTTCTACCGGCGTTGTACAGCGCTCGCATTCCCCACCCACGACCTGCTCATTAGCTAGAACCGTCATGCATGACGGACACCAATTAACCGGTGCCTCTTTTCGCTCAGCGAGGCCTGCCTTGAAAAACTGCAGGAAGATCCACTGCGTCCACTTGTAGTAGGCCGGATCCGTCGTATCGACCGAATGCTCCCAGTCGAACATGCCTCCGATCCGTCTTAGTTGCCTCGTGAAGTTCTTCACGTTCGACGGAATCAGATCCATCGGATGCGT
>DEBI01000147.1:10702-13554 GCA_002348465.1 Gemmatimonadales bacterium UBA2960
CCGACTTTTAGCGCGAAGTTCTCAGAGTGTATGCCGAACGCGTCAAAGCCCATCGGCTCGAACACACTCTTACCGCAAAGGCGCTGATATCGCCCATGCACGTCGGCTCCCGTGAATGCATAAATGTTGCCTACGTGCAACCCCTCGGCCGAGGGGTACGGGAACATCATTAGATTGTAGAACGGGTCCTTCGAGCTCTCTAACTCCTCACGTGTATGCGTGTTAGTGCCGCGCTCCTCCCAGAGCCGCTGCCACTTTTCTTCCACTTCAGACGGTATGTACCCGTCCTTGTCTAGATTCGCCATGAATGCTGAGCGGGACACCCGTATCTGATCGCTGCTATTGAGGGCGCAACGCCAAAGCACCACGGCGTTGCGAAGCGAAAGGCAAACCTACACGGCTCATTAAGCCCACCCAAGGGGGGGGAGATTTTTCAGCCCCCAGAACGAAAGATGGTATTCATAGGAATGACCACATTCTCTGGTTGAACTCTGGTGCGACAGTTTATGAAATCGTCCATGGATCCATCTGCAAATTGCCAAGGATCGTGTATCTTCTGCGACCATGTCAAAACCGAAGAAAAAGATCTCGGGCGCAAGCCTACGGCACGCTTTTGAAGAGATCATCTGGCCGCGTAAGAAACTGGTCGGGCTTGGCCTAGCACTAATCCTAGTCAACAGATTTGCTGGCCTGGTACTCCCTGCCGCCTCGAAATATCTCATAGACGGAGCTATACCCGGTGCATCCGAGGTCGGGACAAATCCGCTAGGACTGAGCAGCGTGCCTGATGCACAAGTAGTTCTTAGTGCGGTCGCAATAGCAATCTTATTTCAAGCGTCGACATCCTACGCGCTCACAATGCTCCTCAGTGTAGAGGCACAACATCTAATCGCGAATTTACGGGCCCAGGTCCAGAAGCATGTGCTTCAACTCCCCGTGAACGTCTTCGATGACAACAAGTCTGGGGAACTAGTGTCGAGAATCATGGACGATGTCGTAGGAGTCCGAAACCTTGTTGGAACCGGCCTAGTCCAGCTAGTCGGCGGGACTGTGACGGCAATAGTTGCATTCTCCTTTCTAGTCCGCATTAACACGGTTATGACGGCAATTGCACTCGTTCCCCTTGCCGCCTTTGCCTTCGTATCCACAAAGGCTTTCCAGACGTTAAGACCTGCGTTCCGTGAGCGCGGAAAAATCCGAGCTGACGTAACCGGCCGCCTGACGGAAGCGCTCGGGGGCATCCGTGTGATCAAGGGCTTTCACGCAATCGACAAAGAGGGAGAAATCTTCATAGACGGCGTTATGCGGATCTTCGAGAACGTGAAGACAACACTAACGACGCAAAGTTTGATCACAAGCCTTGGTACCTTTTTCATGGGTATGGCCAGCGTGCTCATCCTCGGATATGGAAGCTGGCTAATCGGGGAAGGTCGGCTCTCTCCAGGAGACCTGGTCTCCTTCATCCTCTTCCTCGGTGTCATGATCGCCCCGGTCATACAGATGGCCAATATAGGCACACAGATGACAGAAGCATTCGCGGGCCTAGACCGCACCGCGGAATTGCTAAGTTGGCCACAGGAAGACGACGACCCCGCCCGAACCGAGACTATGCCCCCCGTCGCCGGACACATAGTCTTCCATGATGTCTACTTCCAGTACGAAGCGGACAAACCGGTTTTGCAGGGAGTCTCGTTCGAAGCCACTCCAGGAATGGTAGTGGCGCTAGTCGGAAGTTCCGGCTCAGGAAAATCGACAATAGCCGGCCTGGCTGCGTCTTTTTTGAGCCCAGACGCTGGGCGCGTAGTGGTTGATGGCGTTGATCTGCGCACCATTAAGCTGGCAAGCTATCGCAAACAACTCGGCTTAGTCTTCCAAGAGGACTTTCTTTTCGACGGTACCATCAGGGAAAATCTCCGATTTGCCCGACCCTCAGCATCAAACGCCGATATCGACGACGCAGCGGAAAAAGCTTATGTGACTGAGTTTTCCGATCGCTTTCCTGACAAACTTGAAACAGTAATCGGTGAACGGGGCGTCAAGCTTTCAGGCGGACAGCGCCAGCGAGTAACGATCGCCCGTGCGTTACTCGCCAACCCGAGGATTCTGCTTCTCGATGAAGCGACCTCGTCCCTCGACACCGAAAGCGAAGCACTCATACAGGCGAGCCTAGATGATCTATTACGTGATCGCACAACCATCGTGATTGCTCACCGACTGACAACGATTCAGCGAGCCGACCTAATCCTTGTTTTGGAAAACGGTGAAATCGTCGAACGAGGACGGCACGAAATTTTAATGGGTATGAAGGGCCGATATCACCAGCTCTACACAGTACAGGCACGCATCTAGCTGATCCGAGCACTTGTACATCGGTGTCACCCAGCCGTTGTTAACTCTCAATTCGTAGACTCGTGGATCCTGTACCCCGGTCGAGTGCGAGATCGCCTTCCCAGGCGCAACCAGTCCGCACCACTCCCCCCACATCTAGAGAGGCAGTCCACGTATATAGCGAGCCAGACACCGAATCAACGCAAGACGCGCGAATGAGTTCGAGCTTCAGGCTAACAGTCTCAGGCCCATCGGACTCAGCCTCGAATCGCCAACCGTTATCAACTGGGATTGGGGATGCTTCACTAAAGATCGTAGATGGAATTTCTGGAGTGGCCAACATGATCCGATCGGAAAGTACCCGAACGTGCCAGAACGGATCATGACCGCTCGCTCTATAGGTAACGTCAACAAGTGACTCCTCACATCCTAGTCCTTCTCCCATAGGCTCTGCCCGAAGCAAATTCACCAACCGAAGCTGACCTGGGTACCTTGCTCCGGGACCTGATCTTGAAGGTTCCTCA